>NZ_JBPYUI010000008.1:0-95605 GCF_051858335.1 Klebsiella sp. K47 | reverse complement strand
CGGCGGCCAGCCGGGTCGCCAGCGGCTGTTTGTCAGCGTTAAGCGCTTTGACCTGCTCAAGAGCGGCCTGTTTCTCTTTTTCCGCAGCGGCCAGTTGGGTCATTAGCGCGTGTTTATCTTTATTAAGCGTGGTAAAGCTGGCGCTGAGGCGTTTATTTTCAGCTTCGGCTTGCTGAATCTGCGTCGTTAATTGCTGGATCTGCTGACGCGCCGCGGCCTGGCTTTGCTGTAGATTATTATTCTGCACAACGCCTGCTTTTTTTATTAATGCCTCTTTTTCTGCAGTAGCGGCGCTTAAGGCGACCTGTAATTCATTAATTCTCTTATTCAACGCCGCTTGCTCATTCGCTCCGGCAGTATCCGTTTGCGGCGTAGCGGCAAGCTGTTTTTTTAATTGCTGTATAAGCTTATCTTTTTGTGCAATCGCCGCCTGCTGGCTGGTGATTCTTTTTTGTAATTGTGAGGTGTTGGTACCGGTTTTTTTATTATCTGCGCTCTGGCGGCTTTCTTGTGTTTGTTTTGCGCTTGCGGCATCGTTTTTTTCTTGCGCCTGAGATTGCTGGGTTTGCTGTTGGGCGTAATCAAGAAAGGCCGGCGCGGCGCCGGCGGTGAAGGGGGTTGAAAGCGCCAGCGCAGCGACGAGCATCAGCAGGGGCGCGTTGAGGGTCAGCGTGGCGGCTCTGTTCATGGCTGTTTGCTTTCACCACGCTGTACCAGGCTATCGATCAGCGTTTTCTGGATATCGGCGCACAGTTTGATGGATTTAAACTGATACATGGAGTCAATGCCAAGCCGGGTAGGATCCGCCACTTTCTCGCGCACGCTATTGTATTGTGACGCCGCGCGCACTAAAGCGTTAAAGTCATTGCTGAGTTTAGTGGCTTGCTGTGGGTTAACCTCTTTTAGCGAATCCAGCGCCTGGCGACAGGATTCAATGCGCGCTTGTTCGCTGGCCGCCCGCTCCTGCTCTGCCTGCTGCTGTGACGTCAGCGGCGTGGCGATCGGTTTAACCGGCTGGCGGGAAGAGGTATTGCTACAGCCGGCTACTAACAGCGCGGCGAGTGGGATAACACGAAGAGTCAGCGAGATATTCACAATTTCAGTCCATGAAGTAGGTATATTTTTACCGGATTCTAGAAGGGTGCTTTTTATTTTGCAATATATGAATAATGATATTTTATTAGTTTTTTAGTCATTCTTCATTATTATGGGTTTACTTTATTTGGCAAATTGATAGGTTCGCAATTAAATAAGGTTTGTTTATATACAATAATAAATATAAATATTTAAAGGGGGAAGTTGAAATGCTAAAGGCGCGGAGCGTTGCCGCCCGCGCAGGGAATTATTTAACGTAAGCCAGCAGGCTGAGCGAATCGCGGGCCAGCGCTTTACATTTTTTCGCCGTCGGAATGTTAATGCCGCTAAGATCGCGATAGCTGTCTTCGCCTAGCGCTTTCATGTTGTAGCTGTCATAGTTGCTCAGGTCCCACTGGTTCTGTTGGGCAAAGAACACCAGCGCGCGACGGATCTGCGTGTTGGGCAGGTTCTGGTAGCCACAGTCGTTTTTCAGAAACACAAAAACCGCGGTTAAATCAGCCATATCTTCCGCTTCGGATTCGCTGAGCGCGTAGCTGTTGGCGGAGAGAGCAAGCAGGCTGCCGAGTACCATTGTTCTGAAAAGCGTCTTCATTTTTTCTACCATTAGATCACCGACGCTTCAAATTAGCATACTTCTTTACACAGCGCCGATCTTTATTCTTACTCTTCTGCTTGACCTTCCCGTTACGGTAGGGTTTAAGCTCAAATATTCGCCCGCAGAATAAAAGGATGTGAATATGCAACGTCGAGACTTCCTCAAACTGACCGCCGCGGTCGGCATGGCCAGCGCATTGCCGTTATGGAGCCGGGCGGTCTTTGCCGCCAGTCGCCCGGCTCTGCCGATACCGTCGCTGTTAGCCGCCGATGCGCGCAACCGCATCGCGCTCAGGATCCAGGCGGGCAAAACGCGGTTTGGCGCCCTGAATGCCACTACCTGGGGCTACAACGGGTCGCTGCTGGGCCCTGCGCTGCAGTTGACGCAGGGGAAAACCGTCACGGTGGATATTACTAACCAGCTGGCGGAAGAGACCACGCTGCACTGGCATGGTCTGGAGGTACCGGGCGAGGTCGACGGGGGGCCACAGGGGGTTATCGCGCCGGGTGCCACCCGCACGGTAAGCTTCACGCCAACGCAGCGGGCGGCGACCTGCTGGTTTCATCCGCAT
This sequence comes from Klebsiella sp. K47, assembly GCF_051858335.1. Taxonomy (NCBI): domain Bacteria; kingdom Pseudomonadati; phylum Pseudomonadota; class Gammaproteobacteria; order Enterobacterales; family Enterobacteriaceae; genus Klebsiella; species Klebsiella sp. K47. Next base: position 93,341 of record NZ_JBPYUI010000008.1, on the reverse strand, counting down.
CAGCATGGAAGCACCGGCCGGCAGGTGGCGATGGGCCTGGCCGGCCTGGTGCTGATCGAGGATGAAGAGAGCGGGCGCCTGCTGCTGCCTAAGCAGTGGGGAATCGATGATGTGCCGGTGATCGTCCAGGATAAGAAGTTCACCGCCGCCGGCGAGATCGACTATCAGCTGGATGTGATGAGCGCCGCCGTCGGCTGGTTTGGCGATACGCTACTGACCAATGGGGCCCTCTATCCCGAACATGCCGCGCCGCGCGGCTGGCTGCGCCTGCGCTTGCTGAACGGCTGTAATGCCCGTTCCCTCAATTTTGCCACCAGCGATAAGCGCCCGCTGTACGTAGTGGCCAGCGATGGCGGTCTGTTGGCCGAGCCGGTCAAGGTCGATGAATTGCCGGTCTTGATGGGGGAACGCTTTGAGGTGCTGGTGGACACCAGCGACGGTAAACCTTTCGATCTGGTGACCCTGCCGGTGAGCCAGATGGGCATGGCGATTGCGCCTTTTGATAAACCACAGCCGGTACTGCGCGTCCAGCCGCTGGTCATTCCCGCCTCCGGCAAGCTGCTGGATACTCTGGCCGCTCTCCCGGCGTTACCGTCCCTGACGGGGCTGACGCAGCGTCAGCTCCAGCTGTCGATGGATCCGATGCTCGACCGGATGGGCATGCAGGCGCTGATGGAGAAGTATGGCGACCAGGCGATGGCCGGAATGGATCACGGCATGATGGGGCATGGCGACATGAGCGACATGGGGAATATGCATCACGGCGACATGAGCATGAACCACGGATCCGGCATGGAGCATGGCATGTCGTCAGGCAAGGGCTTTGATTTCCATAACGCCAACCGCATCAACGGCAAAGCCTTCGACATGAATGAGCCGATGTTTGCCGCCGCCAGAGGCCAGTATGAGCTCTGGGTGATTTCAGGTAAAGGCGACATGATGTTGCATCCGTTCCATATCCACGGCACCCAGTTCCGTATCCTCAGCGAAAACGGCAAGCCGCCAGCGGCGCATCGTCGCGGCTGGAAAGACACCGTTCGTGTGGAAGGGGAGGTGAGTGAAGTATTAGTGAAGTTTGATCATCCGGCGCCGAAGGAGTTTGCCTATATGGCCCACTGCCACCTGCTGGAACATGAAGACACCGGGATGATGTTGGGGTTCACGGTTTAAGTCTCTGCGATCTGCTGCCATCCCCTACGGGAAGAAGGACGGAACACCAAAAAAAACGGCAACTTTCGTTGCCGTTTTGCGTTTTATTTGGCGTCATCCGGGAGCGCATAGGCGACAATATAATCGCCCATTTTGGTACCGAACGAGCCGTGACCGCCGGCAGAGATGACAACATACTGTTTGCCATTCACTTCGTAGGTCATCGGAGTCGCCTGACCGCCGGCTGGCAGACGGGCTTCCCACAGCTTCTCGCCGTTGCTCATATTGTACGCGCGCAGGTAGTTATCTGCAGTCGCGCCGATGAACAGGACGTTACCGGCCGTGGAGATCGGACCGCCCAGCATCGGCATCCCCATGGTAAACGGCAGTTTAACCGGCATCGGGAACGGCAGGCTGTCCTGCGGAGTACCGATACGTTTTTTCCATACCACTTCGTTGGTTTTCAGATCCAGGGCGGAGATATACCCCCAGGCCGGCTGTTTGCACGGCAGGCCGAACGGCGACAGGAACGGGTTCAGCGTTACGCCGTACGGGACGCCGTACTGCGGCTGCACGCCGGACTCGGTACCAGAGCCTTTCGCATCTTTCGGCGGCTCCATCGGATTGCCTGGCCCGCGCGGGATCAGTTTTGAGACGAAAGGCAGCGCCATCGGGTTGGCGATAGCCACCTGACGGTTCGGATCGACGGAGATACCGCCCCATTCAAACATCCCCAGGTTACCCGGGAACACCAGCGTGCCCTGCTCAGACGGCGGGGTGAAGATACCTTCATAGCGCAGCTGGTGGAAGATCACGCGGCACACCAGCTGGTCGAACATAGTGGCGCCCCACATGTCCGCGCCGGTCAGATCTTTCTTCGGACGGAAGCTCAGATCGGAGAAGGGCTGGGTTTTGGTAACGTAATCACCTTTGGCAGCGCCCTGCGGTACTGGTTTTTCCGGCGCCGGGACCACCAGCTCGCCGTTACGACGATCCAGCACGAAGATGTTGCCGGTTTTCGCCGGGGCATAGATGACCGGTACGGTTTTGCCGTTGACCTCAATATCAGCCAGCGTCGGCTGGGAAGGCATGTCCATATCCCACAGATCGTGATGGACGGTCTGATAGCTCCAGGCCAGCTTACCGGTGGTGGCGTTCAGTGCCACAATCGAGCTGGCATAACGCTCTTGCTCCGGCGTACGGTTGCCGCCCCAGATGTCCGGAGTGGTCACGCCCATCGGCAGATAGACCAGATCCAGCTTAGCGTCGTAGGCGGCAGGCGCCCATGAGTTCGGCGAGTTGAGCGTGAAGTGATGTTCATCGCTCGGGATGGCGTTCGGATCTTTCGCACCCGGATCGAAGGCCCACAGCAGTTTACCGGTATTCACATCAAAGCCGCGGATCACGCCTGACGGCTCGCGGGTAGAGAAGTTATCGGTGACCGCGCCGGCAATCACGATGGTTTTATCGGTGATGATCGGCGGTGAAGTGGGTTCATACATGCCCGGCGTGGTGACCGGCATGTTGGTCTGCAGATTGAGAATACCTTTATTAGCAAAGGTTTCGCACAGCTTACCGTTGTCGGCGTTTACCGCGAACAGGCGACCATCGTTCACCGGCAGGATAATGCGGCGCGGACAGTCGGCGACGACGTCGGCAGGGGCGTTATCCGCTTTCGCTTCGTGATAAGAAACACCGCGGCAGGTGACGTGCTGGAACGACGGATCGGCGTTCAGCTGCGGGTCAAAATGCCACTTCTCTTTACCGGTGGCGGCGTCCAGCGCAAACAGGCGCTGGTGAGCGGTACACAGGAAGAGCGTATCGCCGACTTTAATCGGCGTCACTTCGTTAGTGATTTCACCCGGATCGTTCGGCTGTTTCAGGTCGCCGGTGCGGAACACCCAGGCTTCCTTCAGGTTCTTCACGTTATCGGCGTTAATCTGCTTCAGCGGGGAGAAGCGCTGCCCTTCCTGGTTACGGCCATAGGCCGGCCAGTCGCCGTCGGCGACGGTGGAAATCGGTACGGCCGGCGTAGCGTCGGCGCTCAGGGTGCCGTTGACTTCCTGCGGGTCGTTAAAACCAGCCCAGGTCAGCATGCCGCCGCTGATCAGCAGGGCGACGACCAGCGCGCCAACGGCGCCAGCGGAAGGCACCGGCAGACGACGCCAGACAAAGGGCAGGATCAGCCAGATGCCAAAGAAGACGAGGATATCGCTACGCGGCGTCAACGCCCAGAAGTCGAAACCAACCTCCCAGACGCCCCAGATCATGGTCGCCAGCAGCAGCGCGGCGTACAGCCACAGCGCAGCGCGCTTGCCGCGGAACAGCATTACGGTCACGCCCAGCATCACCAGCCCAGCGATAGGGTAGTACCAGGAGCCGCCAAGCACGACCAGCCATGCCCCGCCGATTAATAGATAGAGGCCGCAGAACGCTGCAAATAGCGCAGTCAGCGTCACCAGGAGCCTTGATTGTTGAGACTTTGTTTCAGCCATAAAAAGTTACTCATGTGTTTGTTAAATTTTTTAACTGCAATTAATTATAGGATTTAACAAGTGTGATCGGAATCACAAATATGGCTTTATTAATCCCTGCACCGAAGATTTCTTTTTGCTGGTATACTGGATGGCTTGCCGGTCATCGTCGGGGCGAAAGCAGCGGCTTTGATGATTTATATTTAGAATCAAATGGTTAGTATTATGAAACATACTGTAGAAGTGATGATCCCGGAATCCGAGATCAAAGCGCGTATCGCGGAACTGGGTCGTCAAATCAACGAACATTATCAGAACAGCGGCAGCGAAATGGTGCTGGTGGGGCTGCTGCGCGGCTCGTTTATGTTCATGGCCGACCTGTGCCGTGAAGTGCAGGTGCCGCATGAAGTCGATTTTATGACCGCCTCCAGCTACGGCAGCGGCATGTCCACCACTCGTGATGTGAAAATCCTTAAAGATCTGGATGAAGACATCCGTGGTAAAGACGTTCTGATCGTGGAAGACATCATCGACTCCGGCAATACCCTGTCTAAAGTTCGCGAAATCCTCAGCCTGCGCGAGCCGAAATCGCTGGCCATTTGTACGCTACTTGATAAACCCAGCCGCCGCGAAGTGAACGTCCCGGTTGAATACGTCGGTTTCGCGATTCCGGATGAGTTCGTGGTGGGCTACGGTATCGACTATGCTCAGCGCTACCGCCATCTGCCGTATATCGGCAAAGTCACCCTGCTGGACGAGTAAGGGGATATCCCACTCTGGACAGCGCACGCCGCGCTCTCCAGGGTGGCGAAGTCTGAAGGCTATCTGTGGTTGATGTGCTTGATCTTGAGGTTGGAGATCCCGTGGCGATAGCGCTGTTCGAGGGTTTCCCTGCTCACAGCGGTGACATCCAGATCGCGCAGCAGTCCGTCGTGAATCCCGTAAGCCCAGCCGTGGATGGTCACCTTCTGTCCGCGCTTCCACGCGGATTGCATAATCGTCGAATGTCCCAGATTGTACACCTGTTCCATCACGTTCAGTTCACAAAGGGTATCCAGACGGCGCTCCTCTGGCATTTCACCGAGCAGCGAGCTGTGCTTAAACCAGATATCGCGGATATGCAGCAGCCAGTTGTCGATAAGCCCCAGCTCCGGGTTCTCCACCGCCGCCTGCACGCCGCCGCAGCCGTAGTGGCCGCAGATAATAATGTGCTCGACTTCCAGGACATCGACGGCATACTGCACCACCGACAGACAATTGAGATCGGTGTGGATCACCAGGTTCGCTACGTTACGATGCACGAACAGTTCGCCAGGCTCCAGGCCGGTGAGTCGCTCAGCGGGAACGCGGCTGTCCGAACAGCCAATCCACAGGAAGCGCGGTTTCTGCGTCTGCGACAGTTTCTCAAAAAAGCCGGGGTCCTCTTCCACCAGCATTTTTGACCATAGTGCATTGTTGCTGATGAGTGTATCTATATCATTCATGGACGTTATCGGCCTGTAACCAAGTAAGTGCGTTGCGCTAATATAGGGTAAGCTCACCTTTTTTAAAACCATCTTAACCCGTGATACTTCAGGCTGCAGATGCGTTGGCGGCGTCAGCGCCGGTCCAGCGCAAACGTGAGTCAGGCGGGTTAATGACGTGTCACGACACGAGAAGAGATATTTAATGACCATTGCTCTGGAATTAAAACAGCTCAAAAAAACCTATCCCGGCGGGGTTCAGGCGCTGCGGGGGATCGACCTGCAGGTCGAAGCGGGGGATTTTTATGCCCTGCTGGGCCCGAACGGGGCCGGAAAATCCACGACCATCGGCATCATCAGCTCGCTGGTGAACAAAACCTCTGGTCAGGTCAATGTCTTTGGCTACGATCTGGAGAAAGACGTCGTCAATGCCAAGCGCCAGCTTGGCCTGGTGCCGCAGGAGTTTAACTTCAACCCGTTCGAAACCGTGCAGCAGATCGTCGTTAACCAGGCGGGCTACTACGGCGTTGAGCGTAAAGAAGCCCTTTCCCGCAGTGAAAAGTATTTAAAACAGCTCGACCTGTGGGAAAAACGCAACGAACGCGCGAGGATGCTCTCCGGCGGGATGAAGCGCCGTCTGATGATCGCCCGCGCGTTGATGCATGAGCCGAAGCTGCTGATCCTCGACGAACCGACCGCCGGCGTCGATATTGAACTGCGTCGCTCGATGTGGGGCTTTCTCAAGGATCTCAACGATCGCGGAACCACCATTATCCTGACCACCCACTATCTCGAAGAGGCCGAAATGCTATGTCGCAACATCGGCATCATCCAGCACGGCGAGCTGGTGGAAAACACCTCGATGAAAGCGCTGCTGTCGAAGCTGAAGTCAGAGACCTTTATTCTTGACCTCGCGCCAAAAAGCCCGGTGCCGAAGCTCGAAGGCTACCAGTACCAGCTGGTCGATACCTCGACGCTGGAAGTGGAGGTTCTGCGTGAGCAGGGAATTAACAGCGTCTTCGCGCAGCTGAGCGCCCAGGGGGTGCAGGTACTGAGTATGCGTAACAAAGCTAACCGTCTGGAAGAGCTGTTTGTCACGCTGGTGCATGAGCGAAAAGGAGAATCAGCATGATGCAGCTTTATTGGGTCGCGCTGAAAAGCATCTGGACCAAAGAGATCCACCGTTTTATGCGCATCTGGGTACAGACGCTGGTGCCGCCGGTGATCACCATGACCCTGTATTTCGTGATCTTTGGCAACCTGATCGGCTCGCGCATTGGTGAGATGCATGGTTTTACCTATATGCAGTTTATCGTCCCAGGCCTGATCATGATGGCGGTGATCACTAATGCTTACGCCAACGTCGCCTCATCCTTCTTCAGCGCCAAGTTTCAGCGCAATATTGAAGAGCTGCTGGTGGCGCCAGTGCCGACGCATGTGATCATCGCTGGCTACGTGGGCGGCGGGGTAGCGCGAGGACTGTGCGTAGGTATCCTGGTGACCGCGGTGTCGCTATTCTTTGTGCCGTTCCAGGTTCACTCCTGGCTGTTTGTCGCCCTGACGCTGCTCCTCACCGCGGTGCTGTTCTCGCTGGCCGGGCTGCTGAACGCGGTGTTTGCCAAGACCTTCGATGACATTAGCCTGATCCCGACCTTTGTGCTGACGCCGCTGACCTATCTCGGCGGGGTGTTCTACTCGCTGACCCTGCTGCCGCCGTTCTGGCAGGGGCTGTCGCATCTGAACCCCATCGTCTACATGATCAGCGGTTTTCGCTTCGGCTTCCTCGGTATCAACGACGTCCCGCTGGCGACCACCTTCGCCGTGCTGGTGGTGTTCATTGTCGCCTTCTATCTGCTGTGCTGGTCGTTAATTCAGCGCGGTCGCGGCCTGCGTAGCTGATACTCATCATGGTTAGCGCTTCCTGAAGTAAATATGCGAAGCGCTAACCGCTTATCTTTGACTCCCATCACCGATACGTCATCTTCACCTTGCTACATTATTCGCTGGCTAAGGAGGGAAGCATGCTCGGATGGGTCATTACCTGTCACGATGAGCTGGCGCAGGAGATGCTGGATCGTCTTGAACAAAAGTTTGGTCCGCTGGCCCAGTGCCGGGCGGTCAATTACTGGCGCAATCTCAGCAGCAATATGTTGAGCCGGATGATGTGCGATGCGCTGCATGCCACCGACTCCGGGGACGGGGTCATTTTTCTCACTGACAAAACCGGTGCGGCGCCTTATCGGGCCGCGGCGCTGATGAGTCACAAACATACCCACTGCGAAGTGATCTCCGGCGTCAGCTATCCACTCCTTGAGCGAATGTATCTCCTGCGAGGCACGTTAAGCAGCGTGGCGTTTCGCCAGGCGATCGTCAGCGCGGGCGGGCCGATGGTGAGCAGCCTGTGGCATCAGCAGCAGAAGAACCCCCCGTTCCGGTTGCGCCATGATGCCTGGGGAAATTAAGCAGCGGGACAGATACCGCTTTTGTTACAATAACCGCCGTTGATAGTATAACGGTTTGATGCGTATGCTTGCCCGATTTTTGACCCTGCTTCTTTTCCTGACCTCACTCAGCGCCTCCGCCAGCCTGCTTAGCCAGCAGGGCAAGGCTGTGCGCTATATGCAAACCACCGAAAACGCGGTCATCTGGGCGCAGGTGGGAAACCATGTGGTCAGCGTCGGCAATGTTCGTGCCGGGCAGATCCTCGCAGTCGTCCCGACGGCGGCTGACTACTATGAGTTTCGTTTCGGCTTTGGCACCGGGTTTATTGATAAAGGGCATCTCGAGCCGGTGCAGGGCAAGCAGCGGGTGGAGGACCGTCTGGGGGATCTTAATAAACCGCTGAGTAACCAAAATTTACTCACCTGGAAAGATACACCGCTCTATGACGCTCCCTCGGTAAGCAGCGCGCCGTTCGGCACGCTGGCCAACAATCTGCGCTATCCGATCCTCAGCAAGCTGAAGGACCGGCTCAATCAGACCTGGTTTCAGATCCGCATTGGCGACCGGCTGGCGTGGGTCAGTAGTCTGGACGCGCAGGAGGATCACGGTATTCCCGTGCTGACCTATCACCATATTCTGCGCGATGAAGAGAACACCCGTTTTCGTCATACGTCGACCACCACCTCGGTTCGCGCCTTCACGAATCAGATGACCTGGCTGCGCGATCAGGGCTATACCACGCTGACCCTGTATCAGCTGGAAGGCTATGTGCGTAATAAAATCAATCTCCCGGCGCGGGCGGTGGCGATCACTTTCGATGATGGCTTGAAATCGGTGAACCGCTACGCCTATCCGGTGCTGAAACAGTACGGTTTCCATGCCACCGCGTTTATTATCTCCTCGCGTATTAAGCGCCATCCGCAGAAGTGGGATCCGAAATCCCTGCAGTTTATGAGCATTTCCGAGCTACGCCAGATCCAGGACGTCTTTGATATTCAGTCGCATACTCACTTTTTGCATCGGGTTGACGCCGGCCGGCGGCCGATTTTATTCAGTCGCAATTACCATAATATTCTGTTTGATTTCGCCCGCTCGCGCCGGGCGCTGAGCCAGTTTAATCCGCACGTTCTCTACCTTTCCTATCCCTTCGGCGGCTATAACGCTACGGCGGTGCAGGCGGCGAATGACGCCGGGTTTCATATGGCGGTAACGACGGTGCGTGGGAAGGTGAAGCCGGGGGACAATCCGTTTCTGTTAAAGCGGTTATATATCTTACGCACGGATTCGCTGGAGACGATGTCGCGGCTGATCAGTAACCAGCCGCAGGGGTAATACCGACGCTGCGCCTGAGCGCAGCGTCGCGGCCATCAGGCGACCTGTACCGGAATAGCTTTTGCCTGGCGCTTCATTTCGTTGTCGCCTTCGAAGTAGGCGATGTTAGGCTGCCAGCTGCGCGCCTCTTCGTCCGACATGGTAACGAAGCTGGCGATGATCAAAATATCGCCGACGCTGGCGCAGTGCGCGGCGGCGCCGTTAACGGAGATGATCCGGGAGCCCCGCTCGGCGGCAATGGCGTAGGTGGAGAAACGGTTGCCGTTGGTGACGTTCCAGAGGTGAATAGTTTCATTCTCCAGAATACCGGCCGCATCCAGGAAGTCCTGGTCAATGGCGCAAGAACCTTCATAGTGCAGGTCCGCCTGCGTGACTTTTACGCGGTGGAGCTTGCCCTGCAGCATATTACGCATCATAACTTCTACCCTTCAACCTTAATGTAGCAGAGCGGACACGGCGCCCGCCCTGAGAAAAGCCCGGGCAGTATTGCCCGATTTTTACCCGCTGTCTACTGAGCGAGCGTGACGATCCGGTTGTCGATCAGGCGGGCCTGCCCCAGCCAGGCGGCCATCAGGATCACCGCGCGCTGGCTGGCATCGGTCAGCTCAAGCAGGGTGTCGGCATCGCGGATCTGAATGTCGTCGGCGCGGAAGCCTTTCTCATTCAGCTCTTGTTCAGCGATAGCGATGATCTCATCGAGCTGCCGATCGCCGGCGGCCAGCTTTTCCGCCACCGCGCTCAGCACTTTATACAGACCAGGCGCGATTTTGCGCTGGTCGGCGGTCAGGTAGCCGTTACGCGAACTCAGCGCCAGGCCATCTTTCGCGCGGACGATCGGCACGCCGATGATCTCAATGTCGTAGCCCATGTCGGCGACCATCTTGCGGATCAGCGCCAACTGCTGGAAGTCTTTCTCGCCGAAGCAGGCGACGTCTGGTTGAACAAGGTTGAACAGCTTACTGACGATGGTCGACACGCCGCGGAAATGGCCCGGGCGGCTGGCGCCTTCGAGCATGGTGGATAATCCCGGAACGTCGACGTAGGTCTGGCCTTCAGTACCCTGGGGGTACACTTCCGCCGGCGTCGGCGCGAAGACAAAGTCGACATGACGTTTGTTCAGCTTTTCGCAATCATCCTGTAAGGTGCGCGGGTAGCGCGCCAGGTCGTCGACGCGGTCAAACTGCATCGGATTGACGAAAATACTGACCACCACCACGTCCGCACTGGCTTTGGCTTCATCAACCAGCTTCATATGACCATCATGCAGGTTGCCCATCGTCGGGACCAACGCGATACGCTTACCTTCCTGACGCAGACGGCGGATATGCTGCCGCAGCAGCAGTACGGATTCAATAATCAGCACAACAAGACTCCTTAATGGAAACTGTGTTCTTCGCCCGGATAGACTCCGGATTCGACTTCGGCAATATACTGCCGCACCGCGGCGCGGATGTCGCCCGCTTCGGCAAGGAAATTCTTGGCAAATTTAGGAATGTGGCCGCCGGTAATGCCGAAAGCGTCATGCATCACGAGGATTTGCCCGTCGGTGACATTGCCCGCGCCGATGCCGATCACTGGAATGGTCAGAGCGTCGGTGATGCGCTTCGCCAGTTCAACCGGCACGCACTCCAGGACCAACAGCTGCGCACCCGCCGCCTCCAGCGCTAACGCGTCTTCAAACAGGGTCTGCGCCGCATCGCCGCGACCCTGCACTTTATACCCACCGAATACGTTCACCGACTGCGGCGTCAGGCCAAGATGGCCGCAAACCGGCACCGCGCGCTCCGCCAGCATCCTCACGGTGTCGGCCAGCCAGGCGCCGCCCTCGAGTTTGACCATATTGGCGCCAGCGCGCATCACGATGGCGGCATTTGCAAAGGTCTGCTCGGGGGTGGCATAGGCCATGAACGGCAGGTCGGCAAGCAGCAGGCTGTTTGGCGCGCCGCGGCGGACGGCGCGGGTGTGATAGGCGATATCTTCCACGGTAACCGGCAGGGTGGAGTCGTGACCCTGCACCGTCATTCCCAGCGAGTCGCCTACCAGCAGCACATTTATGCCTTCATCGGCGAACAGCTTCGCGAAGCTGTGATCGTAGGCGGTAATGGTGGCAAAGCGCTTCTTTTCCTGTTTGCATTTCTGCAGCAGGGCAATGGTGGTCGGTTTCATAACATTTCCTGATGATGAAAGTCATATTAACCGGCATTCTAACAGCAGCATTCAGAGGGGCAATGATTTTGGGCAACCGATTACGACGATCGCCGCAAATGCTAAAAAAGGAAGAGGGGATTACCAGCTGGCGGGCTTTTCCGCGCCGAGATTATCCAGCACGGCGCGCAGCGCCGGTCCGTCAGGAAAGTGAAGGTCCGGGGCGATCTCGAACAGCGGCCAGAGCATAAAGCCGCGGTTTTTCATATCGTAGTGCGGAACGGTCAGGCGCTCGCTGTTAATGACAGCATCGCCAAACAGCATGATATCGAGGTCCAGCGTGCGCGGCCCCCAGCGTTCGGCTTTGCGCACTCGCCCCTGCTGCAGTTCGATGCGCTGAGTATGATCGAGCAGCGTCTCGGGGGGCAGGGCGGTTTCCAGCGCAACGGCGGCGTTGAGATAGTCCGGCTGATCCTGCGGGCCCAGCGGCGGCGTGCGGTAGAACGAAGAGACGGCGACCACGCGGCTGTGCGGAATTTCGCCCAGGGCGCGGATAGCCGCCTGCGCCTGCTCCAGTGGAGAAGCAAGGTTGCTGCCAAGAGCGATATAGACCAGAGTCATGCGCTACCCTGGCGCGGCGCGCGCTTGCGCGGACGACGGTGACGACGGCGCGGCGCCGGATCGTCCCCGAGGTCGTTGAGCATATCTTTTTGCGCCGGCGGCGCGGCGACCTGGAATTCGCCCCACCATTTGGTCAGGCGCTGCAGTTCGTGGTTGTTCTCGGCGCCGGCGCGTAGCTCCAGCAGGTCATAGGCGGCGCGGAATTTCGGATGCTCCATCAGCTTCCAGGCGCGTTTGCCCTGACGACGGGACATGCGCAGCTGCAGCTGCCAGATATCACGAATAAGGGTGGTGATGCGCTTAGGGATCGCCAGCGTACGGCAGGCTTCGTCCAGCACATCGTTCATCGCCAGGGCGAAGGCGTCGTAGTACGCCAGGCCGCTCTCCTGAGCGATTTTTTGCGCCGTCTCCAGCAGCGGATACCAGAACATCACCGCGAAGAGGAAGGCCGGATTGACGCGCATATCGTTATGAATGCGGGTATCGGTATTCTTCAGCACCTGGCTGATGATCCGCTCCATCGGGCTGTCGCCGCGCTCGGTAAAGTAGCGGGTGATGGTCGGGAACAGCGGCTGGAACAGGCTGTATTCCCGCAGCAGCATGTAGGTCTGGTAGCCATACCCGGCCTGCAGCAGCTTGAGCACTTCTTCGAACAGACGCGCTGGCGGCACATCGTGGAGCAGGGCGGCCAGGCGCGGCAGCGGTTCAGCCGTTTCCGGGCTGATGGTCATATTGAGCTTGGCGGCAAAGCGCACCGCGCGCAGCATGCGCACTGGATCCTCGCGATAGCGGGTTTCCGGGTTGCCGATCAGACGGATCACGCCGTCCTGGAGATCCTTCATGCCGCCGACGTAGTCGCGAACGGTAAAGTCCGCCACGCTGTAATAGAGGCTGTTGATAGTGAAGTCGCGACGCTGGGCATCCTCCTCGATCGAGCCGAAGATGTTGTCGCGCAGCAGCATGCCGTTCTGGCCCCGCTGGGAGGTGACGCGATCGGTGGTATGCCCTTCGTGATGGCCACGGAAGGTGGCGACCTCAATGATTTCCGGCCCGAACATCACATGCGCCAGGCGGAAACGTCGCCCAACCAGACGGCAGTTGCGGAACAGCTTGCGTACCTGATCCGGCGTGGCGTTGGTGGTAACGTCAAAATCTTTTGGCTTTTTGCCAAGCAGCAGGTCGCGGACGCCGCCGCCGACCAGCCAGGATTCGTAGCCCGCCTTGTTGAGGCGGTACATGACCTTGAGGGCGTTTTCACTGATATCTTTGCGGGAAATAGCATGCTGCTCACGCGGGATCACCGTCATAGGCGTTGGTTCGACGGCGGCTTCTGCCTCGCGCTCCTCACGGCTTAGCACCTTACGGCAAAAATTAGCGACTCGGGTAAAAATGGTGCACCTCGTAGTGTCAGACGGACTTCAGATCAACTGTACAGTGTAAAAATAGCGGCTAATCATAGCTCAGCGGGAGCCATTTGAGAATGCTCGATTTTCGCCGGCTGCCAGTTGGCGACGGCCTGGACGAGTAAATCATCGATGCTCAGGGCCTGCCACTCCTCGGGGATCGCCTGATTCAGAAAGCGGAGCGCCCGGACGATTTCGGGGCGCGGATCGCCTTCCGGCAGCGCCGGCGCGTGGTTTTGTTTAGAGAGTTTATTGCCGTCGCCATTGAGAGCCAGCGGCAGATGGAGGTAATCCGGCGCCTGCCAGCCAAAATGCTGATACAGCGAAATCTGCCGCACCGTCGGCTCAATCAGGTCTGCGCCGCGGACAATCTCGGTGATCCCCTGAAAGTGGTCGTCGACCACCACCGCCAGGTTGTAGGCGAACAGCCCGTCGCGACGGTGGATAATAAAATCCTCACGCGCCAGCGGCTCATTGGCGATGAGCGTGCCGCGCAGACGGTCGCTAAACTGCAGCACCGGACGGGTTTGGCGCAGGCGCAGCGCGGCGTTTTCCGCCCCCAGCCCGAGATCGCGGCAGTGGCCGTCGTAGATCCCGCCCACGGCGTGGATCCGCGCGCGGGTGCAAGTGCAGTAATAGCTCAGCCCTTGCTCGCCCAGCCACGTCAGCGCCTCGCGGTAGGCTTCGTGCCGTTGCGACTGCCACAGCACGTCGCCATCCCAGTGCAGACCGTAGTGGTCAAGCTGGCGCAGGATGGTATCGGCGGCACCGGGGACTTCGCGCGGCGGGTCGATATCTTCAATACGAACACGCCAGATGCCCTGGTTCGCGCGGGCTTGCAGGTAGCTGCCGAGCGCGGCGATCAGAGAGCCGAAGTGGAGTTCGCCGGAGGGGGAGGGGGCGAAGCGCCCTATATAGCGTGAGTCAGTCATGGTACGGACAACAGAACCAGGCGGGAGAGACTCCCGCCAGAGAGTGAGGCAGCAGGGGATTAGCCCGCCATCTGTTTTTCGCGAATTTCCGCCAGGGTTTTGCAGTCAATGCACAGATCCGCTGTCGGACGCGCTTCCAGACGGCGAATGCCGATCTCCACGCCGCAGGATTCGCAGTAGCCGAAGTCTTCGTCTTCAACTTTTTTCAGCGTTTTCTCGATCTTTTTGATCAGTTTACGTTCGCGGTCGCGGTTACGCAGTTCCAGGCTGAACTCTTCTTCCTGGGCGGCACGGTCTACCGGGTCCGGGAAGTTAGCTGCTTCATCCTGCATGTGCGATACGGTGCGATCCACTTCATCCCTGAGTTGATTACGCCATGCTTCAAGAATACGCTTGAAGTGCGCCAGCTGGGCTTCGTTCATATACTCTTCGCCCGGTTTCTCTTGGTACGGCTCCACCCCAGCGATGGCGAGAATACTCAGGGACGATGTTTTACGGTTTTGCCCTTCTTGCATGTTGCTTCTCCTTAACACGCACTATCGATCCCCATGTGGGGGAAAATCAGGCCGCTATAAATAGCAGATGCTTTTCCGGATAGCAATTATCTAAACGTTACACTTGACAACCCTGTGAAGAAAAGCGTATTCGCGCTTGCGACCCGAACACTATTTAGCCACTTATTTACCGGGGTTTAACACCACGGCGATCGGCTTATTCAGAGTCATCCTCGTCGTAGAAAGTTCCGCTTTCCAGGCGAGAATTTCCACCCCCTTGTCCTGGGCTTCTGTTAACAGCTGTGCGTATCTGGCATCAATATGATGCGCGGGAGAAAAACGGTCAATTGCCGAATGCAGGACGGCAAATAAAATCACCGCGCGGTCGCCATTTGCCGCGACGGCCATCAGTTCCCGCAGATGCTTCTGACCGCGCGTGGTCACCGCATCGGGAAAATAACCGTATTCTTTCTCCGCCAACGTAACCGATTTCACTTCAATATAGCAGTTTTGTCGGTCATCTGCCTGTAACATAATATCGATACGGCTATTCTCTTCGCCATATTTCACTTCGCTTTTCAGCTGGTTATAGCCTGAAAGTTCAGGAATTATTCCGGCGGAAATCGCCTCTTTCGCCAAAGAATTCGCGCGCAGCGTATTGACGCAAATAACTGCGCCCTGCTGGGTTTCAGTTAATTCCCAGGTGTGGGCATATTTGCGCTTCGCATTGTCCGAGGTGGAATACCAGACGGTGTCGCCCGGGGCGGCGCAGCCGGTCATCGCCCCGGTATTCGGGCAGTGGAGCGTCAGCTCGCGGCCATCGGGGGTGACCACGTCAGCAAGAAATCGTTTGTAACGTTTAAGCAAAATGGCGGGCTGCAACGGCGGATCAAACTGCATCAACTTTCCTTATCAAACGGATAACGTTCCAGCGCCGTGTAGCGCGTGCGCCCCCGGCTAAAGCTGGACTCATAGAGCACGAACTCGTTCACCGGAAATGTCCAGCGAAAGCCGGGGGCCGGGATCGGCACCGCCCGGCGAGCATCGCGCCACAGGGTAATATGCGGGTGAAACGGCTGCGGGCTCTGATAGCAGCCGCTGCGCGCCGCCTGAGCGCGCAACATGCTGGCGAGCTGCAGCAGGCCGCGCGGCGGCTGGCGGGTTCCGAGCCATACCACTCGCGAACGTAGCCACTGTCCGGCATCGTCCAGCGTCAGGGTAAAGCCCGGCTGGCGCAGCCGGCCAGCGAGAGCGGCCAGCGCCCGCTGTTTTTCCGCGCTCACCTCGCCGAGAAACGCCAGCGTCAGATGAAGATTATCCGCCGCGACGGGCCTGCCGGCATCTTCGGGGAAGTGCGTTGCCCGCCACTGGACAATTTGCTTCTGGACGGCAGACGGCAGTTCAAGCGCAAAAAACAGCCTTTTCGGCTCAGACATGATAGAGACTCGGTAATGAATTAGGGGGATGCTACAATGCGAACCCCTGAATGTTAACCCCCGGAGCCTTTTGTGTCCTCATTGCCGGTTGCCGCTGTCCTTCCAGAACTGTTATCCGCCCTGCAGCATGCGCCGCAGGTTTTGCTCAACGCGCCGACCGGCGCCGGGAAGTCGACCTGGCTGCCGCTGCAGATCCTCGCCGAGGGCAACATCGCGGGACGCATTATCCTGCTCGAGCCGAGGCGCCTGGCGGCGCGTAATGTCGCGCAGCGGCTGGCTGAACTGCTTGGCGAAAAGCCGGGGGAGACCGTGGGTTTCCGCATGCGCGCCGAAACCTGCGTCGGACCGCAGACCCGCCTGGAGGTGGTTACGGAGGGGATCCTGACGCGCATGATCCAGCGCGATCCGGAGCTGACGGGCGTGGGGCTGGTGATCCTCGATGAGTTTCACGAGCGCAGCCTGCAGGCGGATCTGGCCCTGGCCCTGCTGCTGGACGTCCAGCAGGGGTTACGTGACGATCTCAAGCTGCTGATCATGTCGGCGACCCTCGATAACGATCGCCTGCAGCGTCTGCTGCCGGAGGCGCCGGTGGTGGTCTCGGAGGGGCGCGCTTATCCGGTGGAGCGTCGCTTTAGCCCGCTCTCCGCGCACCAGCGTTTTGATGAGGCGGTGGCGGTAGCGGCGGCGGAGCTCCTGCGGCATGAACAGGGATCGATGCTGCTGTTTCTGCCGGGCGTCGGCGAGATCCAGCGCGTTCAGGAACAGCTGACGGAGCGCGTGGCGGAGGATGTCATTCTCTGCCCGCTGTATGGCGCGTTGCCCTTAAGCGAACAGCGCAAAGCGATCCTCCCGGCGCCGGCCGGGAAGCGCAAAGTGGTGCTGGCCACCAATATTGCCGAGACCAGTTTGACCATCGAGGGGATCCGCCTGGTGGTCGACAGCGCCCAGGAGCGGGTCGCCCGCTTTGACCCGCGTACCGGCCTGACCCGGCTGGTGACGCAGCGCATCAGCCAGGCATCGATGACGCAGCGTGCCGGACGCGCCGGTCGTCTCTCCCCGGGGATCTGCCTGCATTTGCTCGGCAAAGAACAGGCGGAACGGGCGGCGGCGCAGAGCGAGCCGGAGATCCTGCACAGCGATCTGTCGGCGCTGTTGCTGGAGCTGCTGCAGTGGGGCTGCCACGATCCGGCCGCGCTGGCCTGGCTGGATCAGCCGCCCGCGGTCAATCTGGCCGCCGCGCGTCGCCTGCTGGAGGCGCTGTCGGCGCTGGACGGCGAGCGGCTGTCGGCGTTTGGCCGCAAAATGGCAGCGCTTGGCAACGAGCCGCGGCTGGCGGCGATGCTGGCCGCCGCGCAGACCGATGACGAGGCGGCGACAGCGGCAAAGCTGGCGGCGATCCTCGAGGAGTCGCCGCGCGGCGGACTGGTGGATTTGGGGGCCGTCTTTTCCCGTCAGCAGGCCAACTGGCAGCAGCGAGCGCAGCAGCTGATGAAGCGCCTGGCCCGCCGCGGCGGCCAGCCCGATGTCGGGCTAATGGCGGGGCTGCTGGCGTCGGCCTTCGCCGATCGCATCGCCCGCCGCCGCGGTCAGGAGGGGCGCTACCAGCTGGCGAACGGCATGGGCGCGATGCTGGACGCCGACGACGCGCTGGGCCGTCATGAATGGCTTATCGCTCCGCTGCTGCTGCAGGGTAGCGCTTCGCCGGATGCCCGCATGCTGTTGGCTCTGCCAGTGGAAATCGGCGAGCTGATCGCCGCCCGCCCTGAACTGGCGAAAAGTTCCGACACGGTGGAGTGGGATGAAGCGCAGGGGACGCTGAAAGCCTGGCGGCGGACGGTGATCGGCCAGTTGGTGATCAAGACCCAGCCGCTGGCGAAGCCCTCTGAGGCAGAGCTGCATCAGGCGATGCTCAACGGTATTCGTGAGAAAGGCCTCGGGGTGCTCAACTGGCCGCCAGAGGCTGAGCAGCTGCGCCTGCGGCTGCACTGTGCGGCGCAGTGGCTGCCGGAAGAGGCATGGCCCGCAGTGGATGACGCTTCGCTGCTGGCCTCGCTGGAGGCATGGCTGCTGCCGCAGATGAACGGCGTTCATTCCCTGCGGGCGCTGAAGGCGCTGGATCTGCGTCAGGCGCTACAGGACTGGCTGCCATGGCCGCTGCGCCAGAAGCTGGATCGCGAGCTGCCGACGCACTATACCGTGCCGACCGGCAGCCGCCTGGCGATCCGATACCATGCGGAGAACCCGCCAGCGCTGGCGGTGCGTATGCAGGAGATGTTCGGCGAGGCCACGACGCCGGTGATCGCCGAGGGGCGGGTGCCGCTGGTGCTGGAGCTGCTGTCGCCTGCCCAGCGTCCGCTGCAGATCACCCGCGATCTGAGCGCCTTCTGGCAAGGGAGCTACCGCGAGGTGCAGAAAGAGATGAAGGGACGCTATCCGAAGCACGTCTGGCCGGACGATCCGGCCAACGCCGCCCCGACCCGCCGCAGCAAAAAATACTCGTAGCCGCCGCTGCCGGGCGGCATCCTGCCCGGCCAGTCGGTTCGCAAACGCTAGACCATCTGCTGCCAGAGAAAAATACCCCCGCCGGCCAGCGCCAGCCAGGGGCCGAAGGCCAGCGGCTGCTGCAGCGACTGCCGGGTCCACAGGCGTTGCAGTAGGGTCCACACCAGCCCGCTGGCCGAAGCGAGCAACAGCACCTGCGGCAGAACCTGCCAGCCGCACCAGGCGCCCAGCGCCGCCAGCAGCTTAAAATCGCCATAGCCCAGCGCCTCTTTCCCGGTCAGCAGGCGGAACAGCCAGTAGACCGACCACAGCGCCAGATAACCGGCCATCGCCCCGGCGACCGCATCCGGCAGGGCAATGTACACCTCGTTAAGATTGAACAGCAGCCCGGCCCACAGCAGGGGCAGAGTCAGGCGATCGGGCAGCAGCTGGGTCCGGGCGTCAATCCGCGCCAGTATCAGCAGGAACGAGAGCAGCACCAGGCCGCCCGCCAGCGGCAGGCCCGGCGCCAGCAAAGCTCCGGCGAGGATAAACAGCAGGCCGGTGGCCAGCTCGGTCAGCGGATAGCTCCACGCGATGGGCGCCTGACAGCAGCGGGCGCGACGGCCCAGCCAGAGGAAACTGAGCAGCGGGATATTGTCCCGCCAGGCGATCGGCTGGCGGCACTGCGGGCAGGAAGATCCCGGGGTGCTGAGGGTTATCCGCTCGTCGTCCGCGGTCTGGGTCAACATGCGCGGCAGACGATAGATCACCACATTGTAAAAGCTGCCCAGCGCCAGGCCGAACAGCAGCAGAAAGCCATACCAGACAAAGGGAAAGTGCAGCGATAACGCGGCTAGTGTCGTCATTTTTGCTCCTGTGGTAACCATTTTCCCTGCAGCTGCCACGGCGTCGGGCCCGGGGCGTTATTCGCTGTCGGGCGCGTGACCAGCAGCGCCAGCAGCGGCGGCATTCCCTGCCGGGGCTGTAGCGTGCCGCGAAACAGATAGCGGCCATCGGGCGACAGAGTCCCCTGGCCGCTGAGGCTCAGCTGATGAGAGTCCTGACGGAGAGTCAGCGCCACGGCGCCGTCCACCGTACAGCGGAAGGTGCCATTAACCTGGGCCAGCTCCAGGCTGCCGACCGGGGAGTGCAGTCGGGCCTGCCGCCACTGCGCGCCTCCGGCGATGATATGCCGGCAGCGTCCGTCGCTGAACCGCCCTTCGGTCAGGCTGAAGGTGACCTCCCCCGCGGCCTTGACGGGCATAGTCGACATCAACCAGCGGCTGAGCAGGCTGGCGGGGGCGGTGAGCCGCCCCTCCTGTAGGCGCAGATCGCGAAGGCCCCACAGCCGGGCCTGACCCATCACGCCGCGGGGATCGCTGAGAGAGACCTGCCAGCCCGCCAGGGTCAGCGACCACGCCAGTCGTTCAAGCCGTTCCCCATGCCAGTAGACCGGTTGCGCCGCGCCGAGCCAGACGCTGCCGCTAAACTGCCCCACCTGTACGCCGGGCGGCAGCATGGGGGCCAGCAGGCGCGCCGGAGCCGTGGCGGTGAGCCACAACAGATAGAGGACCAGCAGCAGTCCGCCCGCGATCCAGTTAGCCTTCATCGTCGCGCTCCAGCAGCAGATGGTTGACCGTGACCCAGCCGGGCCGCGATGGCTGCCCGGTCACGGACAGCGAAATCGCGTTGACGCCGCGCATCGCCGGAGCGTCCAGCCAGTCGATCAGCGCCTGGACAGCGCAGGGCTGAAGGGTGATCTGCAGACGTTTTCCCTGCGGCTGCAGGCGGACGACCGTCAGTCCGTGGCTCGCCGCCTCGCGCATCACCAGCGCGGTGAGCTCCTCTTTTGCCGCCGGCGCGGGCTGCTGGCTGAGCTGCTGCAGGCGCGGAGCCTGCTCCGTCATCCAGCGCAGGCTGGCCTGCTCTTTCACCAGGGTTTGCCGCCACTGCGCCTCGCGGGCTCGCCAGGGCTGCCACAGCCCATACCAGAAGGCGCATGCCGCCAGCAGCCCTGTCAGACCAAGCAACAGGCGCTGCTCCGACGGCGTGCGCTGCCGCCACCAGATAAGCAGATTAGCCATCGTTTTCCTCCAGCGTCAGTTGTCCCTCAATGCCATCCGGTTTCGTGATCATGTCGCCCGGCCGGACGCGAAACCGCGGCTGCGCCCGCTGGGTAAACTGCTCCAGCGCCCGGGAAGAGACCGCGGCGATATCCAGCTGCAGACGATTGCCCGCGGCATCCCAGCTCAGCGCTCGCAGACGGATCCCCGGCGTTTCGCTGAGGATGTTTTGCAAGGCGCTGAGGCGGTCGACGAGGGGGGCATGCTGCGCCTGACGGGTGAGGGTTTGCAGGTGCTGCTGCATCTGCAGTCGTGGGTTAATCACCTTTTTCTCCGTCGGAAACCAGCGGTGATAGAAGGCCCGGCTGGCCTGTTGCGCCGCCTCGGCCTGACGCGCCAGATCGCGATGGTCCAGCACGCTGTTTGCCCCTGCCAGTAACGCCAGAGCCAGCGCGGCATACCGCGCCGGACGCCAGCTCGCCTGCGCAGACCGCCGCCGGACGGCGAACTCCCCCTGCAGCAGACTGAGTTTCTGCGCTGCCGGATGGCGTGCGGCAAGGGTCAGCAATGTCTGCGCAGGCTGCTCCCGCCAGACGCCCGGCGCCGCGGGCGGCGGCGAATAGCTGTCGATGACGTGCTCTTCCGCCTCGCTCTGCAGCAGCTCCGTCAGCCAGACGTTTTCCGCCGCCATGCCGCCCCACGGCTGGTGGCGGATCAGCCACTGCTCGTCCACCTGCACCGCGCTCCACGCCGGCGGTTGCCAGGGCAGGGCCAGCACGTCGGGCGTCAACGCCAGGGGCTGTAAGGAGAGCGATTCGCAGCGCGCCAGCCAGTCGCGCATTTTTTGCCGCTGTACGGCGACGATCTCGCACTGGGCCTGCTGGCGGTGGAGCAGAGCAAAATGGGTGGCTTCCACATCGTCTGCCAGCTGCTCTTCCAGCAGAAACGGGGCCACCTGCAGCGGCGGTTTACGCAGGCCCGCCGGTAGGGTGAGCGAGTGAAACGCGCAGTCGCTGGCCGGGATCAGCACCCAGGCCGGGTACTGCTCAGCCAGCGCCGGGAAAGGGCTGGCGTCGTCAGTCGGCCACCGGCCGCTGGCCTCGTGGTGCGGCTCGCCGGGGGCGAAGAGTTGCCAGTGCAGCGGCGCCTGCGCGGCGGCGAGGCGCACGATCAGCATGGCCTGGGGAGAAGCATTAATCTTGTTCATCGACCACCATAGAGAGTCCATATCGCCGCTGGACGACGGTAAACGTGCGCCCCGATTGTTGCAGGACGCTGTGCAGCTGAAAGCGGAGATTGCCAGTCACCACGGTAAAAGCGGCGATAAAGCGTGCGCTGTGCACCGTCAGCCAGGGACGGGCAAGCGTGGTATCGGTTTTCTGCAGCGTCGGCTGCGCGAGAAAGGCGGCGACGCTGCTCCACCCGGTTCGCGGGCGGTTGTGCAGCAGCTGTTGCGCCTCCTGCAGCGTCAGATCGCCGGGAAAGAGGGCCACCAGCAGGGCGGCCTGGGAGGGGCGCAGGGTGTTGACATTGACCTGCAGCGCGTCATCCGGCTGGACGCAGACGAAGGGGAGCAGGCGCTGATAGAGCGCGGCGTCCATCCCGGCCAGCAGGTGCAACTCGCTGACATCCTGCATCGGCTGGTTGGCGGCGAGATAGCCCGGGGTTTGCGCCATATAGACCTCGTCCTCCGCCCCGTTCAGCCGCGGCTGGCCGTCGCTGTCCGTCCAGTCGCCAAGGGCGGCGGCGATCTGGCTGGCGCGCAGCGGCGGCTCGCCGAGCAGCGCCAGCAGCCGAACGAAGACGTCGGTCGGGTAGGGCGTTCCGTCGCCAGCCTCATCCGCGCGATGGTCAATAGCATTGAGGTTGAAGCAGGCGTGCCCGTCGCGGATCGTGGCGCGGATTTCGCCATCGTCGAGGGTAAAACGGCGCCCCTCCTGCGCCCAGGTTTGCGCCAGATTCGTTTGACTGGGCGAGTCCAGCGCATCGCGTTGCAGCAGCGCGGCGGCCATGTTTTCCGCCGCCAGGGCGTACCATCTGGCCTGCAAATTATCGAGGGTCACGGCGGTATGCTGATACATGACCGCGGTGCGCTCGGTCATGGCGCTGGCGAGGATCATCATCAGGGCGAGGATGAACAGCACCATCAGGAGCGCGACGCCGCGTTGCCGATTTATCACTGGCCGCCTCCCGGGGTGAGTAAAAACAGGCGGGTTATCTCCCCGCTGTTCGCCAGCGTCAGGGTGATCTCCAGCCCCTGCGGCAGCCTCTGCGGGCGGTCCCAGGTTTCCTGCCAGCGCCCGTCGGCGTAAAACCGCAGGCGAAACGCGGTTACCTCGCGCAGCAGCACCCGGACCGTCGGCTGGCTGCCGGTCAGCGGATCCTGCTGATCGAAGCTCAGACGCTCAAGCTGCTGCTGGCGCAGACGGTAGCTGACGTTCTGGATCTCCGATCGCGGGAGGATCCCCAGCGGGTTTGGCCAGCCGCTGCGGCTGAAGGCCAGTCCCCAGTCGTCGCTCTGCAACTGGAAACGTCCGGCGAAGAAAAACGTGTCGCTGTTTCTGGCGCGACGGGGAATGATGTGGGTGACATCGTCGGCGATCTGGCGAAAGGCGCGCTGGAGGGCCGCGATCTGCTGGCTTTTCTCGCGGGTCAGGCCATCGGCGCGGATGACGTTCTGCAGCACCATCACGGCGGCGGCGCTGAGGACGGCGAGGATAGCCAGCGCCAGCAGCGTTTCGATCAGAGTGAAACCGCGCATTTTCGTTATCATGGCGGCGTCACCCAGGTGCGCAGGGTGGCCAGCGGCGCGGGATCGCTTTTTTGCCGCCGGACCTCCACGTCCAGCGCCCGCAGCTGCGGCAGCGCGGTTTCCACTCCCTGCCAGCGGACAAACCAGCGCGTCCCGGCGGCCTCCACGGTGGTTTCAGACCAGCTGAGGGCAGGCCAGCGTTTCTCCAGCCGCAGCTGCACCAGCTGGTTATCCGCCAGCCAGCTGGCGAGGATTTTCTCTTCCATACGCCCGAGCTGGCGCGTCTGCTGCAGGGTGGACTGCATCACCGCCAGGCCAGCGAGGGCGAAAATCACCAGCGCGACCATCACTTCGATAAGCGTCATTCCGGCTTCACGCTTCATGGCTGCTCCCGCGCCGCCAGCGGCTGGCTGTCGCCCTGGGCGTCGACGTTGATGCCCGTCGCGGCGTCAATCCGCAGCTGAAACGGCGTGACTTCACCGCCGGGAAAAATAAGCACGTCGGGCTGCTCGCCCGGCGTCCACGCCTGGCCGTCGGGAAAGCGCAGCGTCAGCCTGGCCCGCGGGAGGGTTTCCGCCGTGGTGACGCGTCCGGCCTGCAGCGGCAGCCACTGCGCGTTGCCCCACCGGTCATCCGTCTCCGCCGGGGTGCTATCGTCGGCAGGCTGCAGGCGCATAAACTGCCAGCGCTCAGGGTGGATGATAATGCCGAAGAGCTGACCGGTTTGCTGCCCGCGCTCGCGGACAAAATCCAGTTGCGTCTGAAAGCGCGCCAGGATCTGTGTGGCCTCCTGGGTGCGGGCGGAGGGAAACGCCAGCAGCACCATGCTGGCGCTGACGCCGATCAGCAGCAGGACCAGCATCATCTCCAGGAGGGTGAAACCGCGCTGAGACACTATTTCTTCCCGAGGGTCCAGTTGCCGATATCGTCATTGGTGTCGGGCATCCCGTCCGGGCCGACGCTGAAGACGTCGATGGCGCCATGCTGACCCGGGCTTAACAGCTGATACTCATTCCCCCACGGGTCCTGCGGCAGACGGCGGATATAGCCGCCTTCCGGGTAGTTGCGGGCATGCGGCTCGGCGGCCGGAGCGGTCACCAGCGCCTGCAGTCCCTGTTCGGTGTTGGGGTAGCGGCTATTGTCGAGTTTATACATGTCCAGCGCTCCCTCGAGCGCCACCAGATCGCTGACGACTTTCTGGCGGTCCGCTTTCTCCTTGTTGCCCATCAGGTTAGGCACCACCAGGCTGGCGAGAATGCCGAGAATGACGATCACCACCATAATTTCCAGTAACGTGAAACCGCGTTGCCGTTGCATAGTTTTCTCCATTAATACAGTTACATACTCATAAGGGTGTTCAGTTGCAGGATCGGCTGCAGGATGGCCAGCACGATAAACAGCACCATGCCGGCCATGGTGACCACCAGAAGAGGCTCAAACAGGCTGAGGGCCATCTGGATCTGCGCGCTCAGCTCCCGGTCCTGGTTCTCCGCCGCGCGCTCCAGCATGGCGGTCAGTTCTCCGCTCTGTTCGCCGCTGGCGATCATGTAGCGCATCATCGGCGGAAACAGGGCGGTGGATTCCAGCGCCCGATGCAGACTGACGCCTTCGCGTACCGATTCGCTGGCCGCCGCCAGCTGGCTGCGTGCCCAGGCGTTGCTGAGGACGTCGGCGCTGATGCGCATCGACAGCAGCAGCGGCACCGCGCTGGCATTGAGAATGCTTAAGGTGCGGGCGTAGCGCGCGCTGTTGACGCTGCGGGCCACGCGGCCGATGACCGGCAGGCGCAGCAGCGCCCGGTCCCAGGCGAGCCGCCGGGCAGGCTGGCGCAGCAGATAGCGCAGCGCCAGCAGCGCCAGTAACGACAGCAGCGCCAGCCAGGGGCCCGCGCTGCGCACGATGTCGCTCAAGCTCATTAGCAGCCGGGTAGAGAAGGGCAGGGCCTGTTTAAGATGGACAAACTGCTCAACGACTTTCGGGACTACGGTGGAGAGCAGAATGGCGATCACGCTGATAGCGACCAGCGTCAGTACGATGGGGTAGATCATCGCCTGCAGCAGGCGGGCGCGGAGCTGCTGGCGCTGCTCGGTATAGTCAGCAAGCCGGTTCAGTACGCCGTCGAGATGGCCGGAGGTTTCGCCGGCCGCCACCATGGCGCAGAACAGCCTGTCGAAGCAGGCGGGATAGCCGCGCATCGCCTCCGCCAGCGAGTGGCCTTCGAGCACTTTGCTGCGCACCCCGGCCATTAACGTTCTTAGCGACGGCTTTTCGCACTGCTGGGCGACGGCATCGAGCGCCTTTTCCAGCGGGATCCCGGCGGCAACCAGAGTCGCCAGCTGGCGAGTGAGCAGGGCTAAATCACCGGCGCTGGTACGCCGGGTAAGGGATCCGCCGGCCCACAGTCGGCGCGCCGGGTCGGCAGTTGTCACTTCCAGCGCCAGCCAGCCCTTGTCCCGCAGCAGCTGGCGGGCGTGGCGGGCGGAGTCGGCCTGCTGAAGGCCGCGGCGGGTTTTGCCCTGCGCGTCCAGCGCCTGATAGCGAAACAGGGCCATCTTAGACGCTTTCCGTCGTTTGCTGTTCGGTGACCCGCATCACCTCCTCCCAGCTGGTGATCCCCGCCAGCGCTTTGTCGCGTCCGGCATGACGCAGGGTTTGCCAGGCTGGCCCCAGCTGCTGGATCAGGGTGATCTCGTTCTCGCCGCGGTGGATGGCGGCGCGCACGCGATCGTCGATTAGCAGCAGTTCATGGATCCCGGTACGCCCGCGATAGCCGATGAAATTACACTCCGGACAGCCTTTGGGCTGCCACAGCCGCGCGCCGACCGGGACCGCCATCTGCCGGGCGGTGTTGGCATCCGCCTGCCAGGGCTGACGGCAGTGCGGGCAGAGTTGGCGCACCAGCCGCTGCGACATCACCGCCAGCAGCGAGGTGGAGAGTAAAAAAGGCTCCACGCCCATATCCTGTAGACGGGAAATGGCGCCCAGCGCGCTGTTGGTGTGCAGGGTCGACAGCACCAGGTGCCCGGTCAGCGAGGCCTGAACGGCGATCTGGGCGGTTTCGCCATCGCGGATTTCGCCCACCAGCACTACGTCCGGATCCTGGCGCAGGATGGCACGCAGGCCGCGGGCGAAGGTCATCTCGACTTTGGCGTTGACCTGGGTCTGGCCTATGCCCTCCAGCTCATACTCCACCGGATCTTCAATGGTCATGATGTTGCGCTCCCGGGCGTCGAGGCGGCTGAGGGCGGCGTAGAGCGTCGTGCTTTTCCCGGAGCCGGTCGGACCGGTGACCAGGATGATGCCGTGCGGGCGGGCGATCAGCGCATCGACCCGATCGAGCAGGGCGGGCGGCATGCCCAGCGTCAGCAGATCCAGGTTGACGCTGTTTTTGTCCAGCAGACGCAGGACGACGCGTTCGCCGTGGCTGGAGGGCAGGGTGGAGACGCGCACGTCGATTGCTCGCCCGCCGATGCGCAGCGCCATGCGGCCATCCTGAGGGACCCGCTTTTCGGCAATGTCCAGGCTGGCCATCACCTTGATGCGCGAAATTAACAGGGCGGCCAGCCGCCGCTGCGGGCGCAGAATTTCGCGCAGCACGCCGTCGACGCGAAAGCGGATCTGCAGATGGCGCTCGTAGGTTTCGATATGAATATCCGAGGCTTTCTCTTTGATGGCCTCGGTGAGCATGGCGTTGATCAGGCGGATGATCGGCGCGTCGTCCTCACTGTCGAGCAGATCGTCGGTGTCCGGCAGCTCTTCGGCGAGGGTATAGAGGTCGAGCTCGTTGCCGATGTCGGCCATCATGCGGTGCGCCTCCGCCGAATCACGCTGATAGCTGAGCACCAGCACTTTCTCGAACGCGTCC
This sequence comes from Klebsiella sp. K47, assembly GCF_051858335.1. Lineage (NCBI taxonomy): Bacteria > Pseudomonadati > Pseudomonadota > Gammaproteobacteria > Enterobacterales > Enterobacteriaceae > Klebsiella > Klebsiella sp. K47. Next base: position 66,286 of record NZ_JBPYUI010000008.1, on the reverse strand, counting down.
GGCGCCAGACGGCTGACGCGCATCGGGCCGTCCGCCAGGCGGCGCGCTTCCAGCAGCGCCCGGGCGGCGGTATCGGGGCGGCACAGCGCTTCGCAGCATTCGCCGTCGCTGAGCAGCACAAGATGGTGCGCGCGGGCCCAGGCGAAGGGCAACAGCGGACGGCGTTCGGCGGCTGGCGTCATGGGCGGCCTCCGAGATTGAAGGCGTCAATGGCGGCGCTGACCTGGCGGAAGGCCTGGGTCTCCTGCTGCGGATAGATATGCAGCAGGTCGTTGCTGAGCGACGCTTCGCTGCTTTCTTTACCCCGCTGTTTAGTTTGCGCATTGTTGAAGGCGGTGTACTGGCCGGAAGATGCCTGGCGGTACTCATCGCGATCGCGAATGATGGTCGGGCGGATAAACAGCATCAGGTTGCGTTTCGACACTTTCTTGCTGTCGGAGCGGAACAGGGCGCCGATCACTGGGATATCCCCGAGCAGCGGCACTTTGTCAGCGGTATCGGTGACGGTTTTATCCAGCAGCCCGCCAACCACCACCGTTTCGCCGCTGCCGACCAGCACGGCGTTATTCACCGTCCGGGTATTGAAGGTCGCCCCGAGATCGCTGCTGGTGCTGGAGGCCGAGTCGGCAACGCTCGATACCTCCTGCTCAATCTCCAGCAGCACCGCATCGCCTTCGTTAATCTGCGGCTTCACCTTCAGTTTAATGCCGACGGTTTTGCGCTCGACGGTATTGAAGATGTTGTCGCCTGAGGTGGTTTGCGAACCGGTTAATACCGGAACTTCCTGGCCGACGTTAAAGGTGGCTTGCATGTTATCGAGGGTGACGATGCTGGGGGTGGCCAGAATATCGTTCTTGGTACTGCTGGAGAGGGCGGTGAGCAGCATCGCCCAGTTCCCCTGATAGAAGCCGGCGGCGATACCGTTAAACGAGCCGAGGGCGCTGGCCAGCGAGCTGCTGATGGTACCGTCTTTGTTGTACTGGTTGGCGCCGGCGATAGCCGTCGATATCGGCAAACCGCTGTTGGTGAACTGCGTCATGCCGGCGTTTTTGTTTGCCCACTGGATACCGAGATTAAGGCCATCGGCATCCTGCACTTCGGCAATAATCGCCTCCACAAGCACCTGCGGGCGGCGGATATCGAGCTGGGCGATCACCCGCTCAAGATCGTTCATCACGTCCGGCGCCGCGGTGACGATCAGGGCGTTGGTCTGGCCGTGGGCTTTGATAATAATATTTTTGTCGATCGCGGCCACTGGCCTGGCGCTTTGCTTGTCGCTCTGCAGCGAGCTGCTGATCCCGGTCAGAACCTCCACCAGATCGGCGGCTTTGGCGTACTTCAGGTAGATCACTTTGGTGTTACCCTGTACCGCCTGCTGGCGGTCGAGCTGTTTGATCATGGCGATGATGCGCTGGCGCGAGTTTGGTTCGCCGCTCACCAGTACCGCGTTGGTGCGCTCATCGGCCACCACGTTCGCCACCATCGAGCCCGGCAGCGCCGACTTGCTGGTATCTTTATTAAGCTCGGTAACCAGTTTGACTACTTCCGCGGCGGAGGCCCAGGAAAGGGGCACGGTCACCACGCTGCGATCCCCGGCGTTGTCGACGCGCTCGACAATGGTCAGCAGGCGTTTGATAACCGCCGCGCGGCCGGTCATCAGCAGTACGTTGGAGGGCTCATAATGGACCACGCTGCCGGCGCCAGCGTTATCGTTCAGCTGGCGGAGCAGCGGGGCGAGATCGCGGGCGGCGACGTTGGTCAGGGGCACCACCCGGGTGACCACTTCATCGCCTTCGCCCGGCGCGGCCGCGCTGGCGACCGGCACGGCCGAGGTCTTGGCGTCTTTGGCGCGGACCACTTTTAGCACGCCGTTATTCATATTGATCACGGCGAAGCCATATACATCCAGCACGCTGAGGAAGAATTGATAATATTGTTCTTCATTGAGCATATCGTAACTGCGCACGGTGATAGTGCCGCGTACGCTGGGATCGATAATCACCGTTTTATTCAGGTTTTTGCTGACGGTATTGATAAATTCCTGGATATCGGTGCCTTTAAAACTGGCGGAAAATTCCTCCGCGGCGGCCGGAGAAAATAGCAGCGGGGTTAATATCAGCAGCGCAGGCAGCATTTTTCGCAGGCTTTTCATGGTTGGCAATTATTCATCCCCCAGCGCGAAAGCAATATCGTGTCGTTGGCCTTCCCGCTCAACGGTTAGCGTTATTTCGGTCATGTCGGCCAGATTCTGCAGCGCCTGTTGCGCTTGCTCCTGGTCGCGTAAATCGATGCCATTTAAGGCAATCGCCAAATCATTTGCCTGCAGGCCGGACTGGCGAAACAGCGAGGCGTCTTTGCCTGGGTTTAGTCGATAACCCAGCAGTTTGTCGCCGCTGAGTACCGGCGAAATAGATAAATAAGTGAGGATATTTTGCGGCTGTTCGCGGAGTCGCTTCACGAGGGGCGGGTTGCCCGCGGCGGTGGGCGGCGGCGACGGCGCGCGACTGTCGTTAAATAATAAAATGGCCTCTTTGCGCCCCTGATAGTTGACGATGATCCGGTCAGGCAGAATGGCGGCGATCCGCGCATCATATCCTGGGAGGGGATCGCCCGTGCTAAGGCTAACCTGCTGATTTCCCTTTTCGATAATAGCGATGGAGCGCGCCGGGTTGCTGCTGGCGAGTAGCCCGGCCAGGCGTAGCTTCAGGCTGGAAACCGGCACCTGATTGAGACTGGCAGCATCCGTTGGCGTGGGGCTATTTTTCACCGCCAGGCCAAACAGGGTAAATGCGGGCCGCACATTTTTTAATTCCGGATCTGCCGGCGGAGGCATGGTTAACGGTAGAGCGGAAATATCCTCAGGACTCACAGGGAATACCACGCGCCAGGTTAATTTCGCCAGCTGTGGGATAGCGGTTATTAATATGATGAGCGTCACAATTTGTGGTAATAATTTAATTATCCCTTTATTTATATTTGTTAACCTCATCACAGAAACTGGCATTTTAATTCCTTTGCTAATTTATTTTTCTGCACGTTGGCGTAATACCCTACCGAAACAGGTAGGTGATTATTGGCTTTTGAATTATTTATTGCCGGAGAGTGGCGATAAGCGTGGCGAATCATAATCAGTTTGCGGTTTCGGGTCGTCATTCCCTTTATTGATTTACTCCCCCGGCTTCCTACGCCCCCCGCTCATTTGTGGGGGATGATTGCGCCTGGGAAAGCAAAAATATCTAATTAGCGCGCTGTAAAGATATTCATCCTTTCTTACCTTTTATAATTTAATAAGCATATTAGGGACTATCGAATGCTCAGATATACCTGTCATGCCCTATTTCTTGGATCGTTAGTATTATTGAGTGGCTGTGATAACAGCTCTTCCTCTTCTACCTCTGGCTCACCGGGTTCACCAGGCAATCCTGGCAACCCAGGCACTCCCGGCACGCCCGACCCGCAGGATGTCGTCGTCCGCTTACCGGACGTTGCCGTCCCAGGCGAAGCGGTGCAGGCTTCCGCCAGGCAGGCTGTCATTCATCTCGTCGATATCGCCGGCATCACCAGCAGCACGCCGGCCGACTATGCGACGAAAAACCTCTATTTATGGAACAACGAAACCTGTGACGCGCTGAGCGCGCCGGTGGCGGACTGGAATGATGTCAGCACCACGCCGACCGGCAGCGACAAATATGGCCCTTACTGGGTGATCCCGCTGACTAAAGAGAGCGGATGCATCAACGTTATCGTCCGCGATGGCACCAATAAGCTTATCGACAGCGACCTGCGCGTCTCTTTCAGTGACTTCACCGATCGGACGGTATCGGTCATCGCCGGCAACAGCGCGGTCTATGACTCCCGCGCCGACGCCTTCCGCGCCGCCTTTGGCGTGGCGCTGGCCGATGCGCACTGGGTCGATAAGACTACTCTGCTGTGGCCGGGTGGGGAAAATAAACCCATTGTGCGCCTCTATTACAGCCACAGCAGTAAGGTGGCCGCCGACAGTAACGGCGAATTTAGCGATAAATATGTCAAGCTGACCCCCACCACCGTCAGCCAGCAGGTAAGCATGCGCTTCCCGCATCTCGCCAGCTATCCAGCCTTTAAACTGCCGGATGATGTTAACGTCGATGAATTGCTGCAGGGCGAGACGGTGGCGATAGCCGCGGAAAGCGATGGGATCCTGAGCTCAGCCACCCAGGTGCAGACCGCCGGCGTGCTGGACGATACCTATGCCGCCGCCGCCGAGGCGCTGAGCTATGGCGCCCAGCTAACCGATAGCGGCGTGACCTTCCGCGTCTGGGCGCCCACGGCGCAGCAGGTCGAGCTGGTGATCTATAGCGCGGACAAGAAAGTGATAGCCAGTCACCCGATGACCCGCGACAGCGCCTCCGGCGCCTGGTCCTGGCAGGGGGGAAGCGACCTGAAGGGCGCCTTCTACCGCTACGCGATGACCGTTTACCACCCGCAGTCGCGTAAAGTCGAGCAGTACGAAGTGACCGATCCCTACGCCCACAGTTTGTCGACCAACTCGGAGTACAGCCAGGTGGTCGATCTGAACGACAGCGCGCTGAAGCCGGAAGGCTGGGACGGGCTGACGATGCCGCACGCGCAGAAAACCAAAGCCGATCTGGCGAAAATGACGATTCACGAATCGCATATTCGCGATCTCTCCGCCTGGGATCAAACCGTTCCTGCGGAGCTGCGCGGTAAGTATCTGGCGCTCACCGCCCAGGAAAGCAATATGGTCCAGCATCTGAAACAGCTGTCGGCCTCGGGCGTGACCCATATTGAGCTGCTGCCGGTCTTCGATCTGGCGACGGTCAATGAGTTCAGCGACAAGGTCGCCGATATTCAGCAGCCGTTCAGCCGCCTGTGCGAGGTCAATAGCGCGGTGAAGAGCAGCGAGTTCGCGGGCTATTGCGACAGCGGTTCGACGGTCGAAGAGGTGCTGACCCAGCTGAAGCAGAACGACAGCAAGGATAACCCGCAGGTGCAGGCGTTGAATACGCTGGTGGCGCAGACCGACTCCTATAACTGGGGCTATGATCCGTTCCACTACACGGTGCCGGAAGGATCCTACGCCACCGATCCGGAAGGCACGGCGCGCATTAAAGAGTTCCGCACCATGATTCAGGCGATCAAGCAGGATCTGGGAATGAACGTCATTATGGACGTGGTGTACAACCACACCAACGCCGCCGGCCCGACCGATCGCACCTCGGTACTGGATAAGATCGTCCCCTGGTACTACCAGCGTCTGAACGAAACCACCGGCAGCGTGGAATCGGCTACCTGTTGCTCCGACTCGGCGCCAGAGCACCGGATGTTCGCCAAGCTTATCGCCGATTCACTGGCGGTATGGACCACCGATTATAAGATCGATGGCTTCCGCTTCGACCTGATGGGCTACCACCCGAAAGCGCAGATCCTCTCGGCCTGGGAACGCATTAAAGCGCTGAACCCGGATATCTACTTCTTTGGCGAAGGCTGGGATTCCAACCAGAGCGATCGCTTTGAAATTGCCTCGCAAATCAATCTCAAAGGCACCGGGATCGGCACGTTCTCCGATCGTCTGCGCGACGCCGTGCGCGGCGGCGGGCCGTTCGACTCCGGTGACGCATTACGCCAGAACCAGGGCGTGGGCAGCGGGGCCGGCGTTCTGCCGAATGAGCTGACCACCCTGAGCGACGATCAGGCGCGTCACCTCGCCGATCTGACCCGTCTCGGCATGGCCGGTAACCTTGCGGACTTTGTGCTGATCGACAAAGACGGCGCGGTGAAGAGAGGCAGCGAGATTGATTATAACGGCGCGCCAGGCGGCTATGCGGCTGATCCGACGGAAGTCGTGAACTATGTGTCAAAACACGATAACCAGACGCTGTGGGACATGATCAGCTATAAAGCCGCTCAGGAGGCGGATCTCGATACCCGCGTCCGGATGCAGGCGGTGTCGCTGGCGACGGTGATGCTCGGCCAGGGGATCGCCTTTGACCAGCAGGGCTCGGAGCTGCTGCGCTCTAAATCCTTTACCCGCGATTCGTATGATTCCGGCGACTGGTTTAACCGCGTGGACTACTCCCTGCAGGACAACAACTACAACGTCGGTATGCCGCGCAGCAGCGATGATGGCAGCAACTATGACATTATCGCCCGGGTGAAAGACGCGGTGGCTACTCCGGGTGAAACGGAGCTCAAGCAGATGACCGCGTTTTATCAGGAGCTGACCGCGCTGCGTAAATCGTCTCCGCTGTTTACCCTCGGCGACGGCGCGACGGTGATGAAGCGCGTGGACTTCCGCAATACTGGCGCCGATCAGCAGACGGGTCTGCTGGTGATGACCATCGATGACGGGATGCAGGCTGGCGCCAGTCTGGACAGCCGTGTCGACGGCATCGTGGTGGCGATCAACGCCGCGCCGGAAAGCCGGACGCTGCAGGACTTCGCCGGCACATCGCTCCAGCTGAGCGCTATTCAGCAGGCGGCGGGCGACCGGTCGCTGGCGAGCGGCGTGCAGGTTGCCGCTGACGGTTCGGTCACGCTGCCGGCCTGGTCGGTTGCCGTTCTCGAGTTGCCGCAGGGCGAGTCGCAGGGCGCTGGCCTGCCGGTGAGCAGTAAATAACATAACGTAGGGCGCCCGTAAGGGCGCCTCTGGCTGATGACAAACCTGTTTCGTTATTGTGCTCGCCTTTCTGTCGGGTGGCGGCTTTCGCCTTACCCGGCCTACGAAAGATTACAATATCAAACAGTTATGCAGTTATCTGTAGGCCCGCGCAAGCGTAGCGCCGCCGGGCAATTCCTGAAGATTGCACTTTGTCAGCAGTCTGGGGCATCCGTAAGGGCGCCTTCTCGTTATGGTGAGGGAACAGGAGACGGTTGTGATTGTTCGTGATGACAGTGAAAGAGGGATCCCGCCGCTGGTGACGCATCAGCCGCCGTCCTCGCTGGATGATGCGCCGGTGATCCGCGGACGGATGGTGCAGATCCCCGGCTGGATTATCCCGCTGTACGCCGGATTATTTATCACGCTCGGCTGGTTTGGCGGCGAGCAGTGGCGTCACCCGGCACCGCCGCAAACGCTGCCCTTGCCGGTGGCGCATGCGGCGCTTCTGCCGTTAACCGCTGCCGGAGAGGCCGCGCCAAAGACGCCGCCGCCGGCGGCAAAAGCCAGCGCGCCCGCGGCGCCGGAAGTGGACAGCGATACGCTGCCGCCTCTGCGCTACAGCGCCCATGTCTATGCCTCGCTACCGGAAAAGCGCAGCATTGTGTTAAACGGCAAAGCGTGGACGGAGGGCGATTCACCCCTGCCCAATCTGGTGGTGGAGCAGATCCAGCAGGATGTGACGATCTTCAGCTTCAACGGCACGACCTTTACCCTCGCGGCGCTGGAGGACTGGCCGGGCGGAAAAATTGACGAGGAGCCGAAAGAGGAATAAAAGCGCGCACAATAACCGGCGCGCTGAGGATATTTCGCTTAGTCGCTGCGCAAGCTGGCAATAAATGGCGCGAGCTGACGATTAAATTGACTGCACTGTGTGGCTTCCGGGGTACTGTCCTGTAATAGCTGTTGGTAAAGCCGGTCGCTATTTTGGCTTAACGTCGCCACGTCAATATTTCCCCATCCGCGCGCTTTACCGACATTCACCGCTGCCCGATATATCGTTTCATCAGCGGGGAGATCGCTACGATTACATTTATTCTTGAGATAGCGCGTCCCGGCCGCCACGGACGAGAGCTGCTCGAGCTGCGCCTGGCTGCTGATAGCCGGGCTGAGCGTTGAGGCGGGTTTTTGTTGGCAGCCAGAGAGAAGGGCTACCATGCAAAGCGGAAATATAAGCGGAATACGCATCATAGAGTAATCAAAATAATGAATCACTGGCCGCTAGTTTAACAAATATTTCCCTGGTGTCATCATAAAATATTATTCTGCATAAATGTTAACAGGCTCTCATTTTTATCAACGGAAAGGCGCTAAATCGACTTTACTTTTATCAATAATAAACGTTGGCGCTGGGAAAATATATTTTCATCTGCGGATGATGCCACTGCGTTGACCGGCAGGAAGCGCGCCGTTTTTTATGTTATTAAAAAACATACTCTTTCCCATCTTGTTACGTGCGCAGGAGGTAAAATGCTGGTTAAGAATGTCGCATTTTAGTGCTATCCTGTATGCCCTGAACATTACGTGCTATGTTCTGACTTATTCTGCCGATGATGCGTTTAACACAATGATTTTATGGTGAATTTTTATTGTTAGTATCATGTAACATGAAGCAAACCAACCCTCTGAAAGGCTGGCGGCGCGTCCTGCCTGCCAGCAGGTTGTCGTCCGAAGGATAAGCAGCCTGGACGTTAATTTGAGAGATTTCTTCTTCCTCTGAACAGGGGAAGTATTGAGAATCAGGCCTTTGCGCCTGAACGTTGCGGAGAAAAAGCATGGCGGGAGATGACCGCGAGCCTATCGGACGTAAGGGAAGACCCTCACGTCCGACTAAACAGAAAGTCACCCGTCGCCGGGTCCGGGAAGAGGACTACGACGACGAGTATGATGACGATGATTATGAGGATGAGAAACCGGTGCCGAGAAAAGCCAAAGGCAAAGGTGGCAAGCCTCGTCGGAAGCGCAGCTGGCTGTGGCTGCTGGTCAAGCTGGGGATTGTCTTCGCGGTGCTGATTGCCGCCTATGGCGTCTACCTCGACCAGAAAATCCGCAGCCGCATTGACGGTAAAGTCTGGGAGCTGCCGGCCGCGGTCTATGGCCGGATGGTCAACCTTGAGCCGGACATGCAGATCAGCAAAAACGAGATGGTGCGTCTGCTCAACGCCACGCAGTATCGCCAGGTCAGCGCGATGACGCGCCCCGGCGAATATACCGTGCAGGCTAACAGCATCGAGATGATCCGTCGTCCGTTCGATTTCCCGGACAGTAAGGAAGGGCAGGTGCGCGCGCGTCTTACTTTCGACGGCGACCATCTTGAGACCATCGAGAATATGGATAATAACCGCCAGTTCGGTTTCTTCCGCCTCGATCCGCGCCTTATCACCATGCTGCAGTCGCCGAACGGCGAGCAGCGCCTGTTCGTGAAGCGCAGCGGCTTCCCCGATCTGCTGGTGGATACCCTGCTGGCGACCGAAGACCGCCACTTCTATGAGCACGATGGGATCAGTCTCTACTCCATCGGCCGCGCGGTGCTGGCGAACCTGACGGCAGGCCGAACGGTGCAGGGGGCGAGTACCCTGACCCAACAGCTGGTGAAAAACCTGTTCCTCTCCAGCGAACGCTCCTACTGGCGTAAAGCCAACGAAGCGTATATGGCGCTGATCGTCGACGCCCGCTACAGCAAGGATCGCATCCTTGAGCTGTATATGAACGAGGTGTACCTCGGCCAGAGCGGCGATAACGAAATTCGCGGCTTCCCGCTGGCCAGCCTGTATTACTTCGGCCGTCCGGTGGAAGAGCTGAGCCTCGACCAGCAGGCGCTGCTGGTGGGGATGGTGAAAGGGGCGTCGGTCTATAACCCGTGGCGTAACCCGAAACTGGCCCTTGAACGACGCAATCTGGTGCTGCGTCTGCTGCAGCAGCAGCAGGTTATCGACCAGGAGCTGTACGACATGCTCAGCGCCCGTCCGCTGGGCGTGCAGCCGCGCGGCGGGGTGATTTCACCGCAGCCGGCGTTTATGCAGATGGTTCGTCAGGAACTGCAGGCGAAGCTGGGCGATAAAGTGAAAGATCTTTCCGGCGTGAAGATCTTCACCACTTTCGACTCGGTGGCGCAGGATGCGGCGGAAAAAGCGGCCTCCGAAGGGATCCCGGTTCTGAAGAAACAGCGTAAGCTGGCAGACCTGGAAACCGCCATGGTGGTGGTTGACCGCTTCACCGGCGAAGTGCGGGCGATGGTCGGCGGCGCGGAGCCGCAGTTCGCCGGTTATAACCGCGCGATGCAGGCCCGCCGATCGATTGGTTCTCTGGCCAAGCCGGCGACCTATCTGACCGCGCTGAGCCAGCCGAATCAGTATCGCCTGAATACCTGGATCGCCGATGCGCCGGTGACGATTCGCCTGTCCAACGGTCAGACGTGGTCCCCGCAGAACGACGATCGTCGTTTCAGCGGTCAGGTGATGCTGGTCGATGCCCTGACTCGCTCGATGAACGTCCCGACGGTTAACCTCGGGATGGCGCTGGGCTTGCCGGCGGTAGTCGATACCTGGACTAAACTGGGGGCGCCGAAGAATCAGCTCAACGCGGTGCCGTCGATGCTGCTTGGCGCGCTGAACCTGACACCGATTGAAGTGGCCCAGGCCTTCCAGACCATCGCCAGCGGTGGGAACCGTGCGCCGCTTTCCGCGCTGCGGTCAGTGATTGCCGAAGATGGCACTGTGCTCTACCAGAGCTATCCGCAGGCGGAGCGCGCGGTGCCTGCCCAGGCGGCCTACATGACGCTGTGGACTATGCAGCAGGTGGTGCAGCGCGGTACGGGGCGTCAGCTGGGGGCGAAGTATCCGGGCCTGCATCTGGCGGGGAAAACCGGGACCACCAACAATAACGTCGATACCTGGTTCGCCGGCATCGACGGTAGTCAGGTGACCATCACCTGGGTGGGGCGCGACAATAACCAGCCGACCAAACTGTACGGCGCCAGCGGCGCGATGTCGATTTACCAGCGCTATCTGGCGAACCAGACGCCAACGCCGCTGGTGCTGACGGTGCCGGAAGACGTGGTTGATATGGGCGTGGACAGCAACGGCAACTTCGTCTGCAGCGGCGGTATGCGTTCGCTGCCGGTCTGGACCACGCAGCCGGATGCGCTGTGCCGTCAGGGCGAAATGATGCAACAGCAGCAGTTGCAGCAACAGGAAGCGAAAAATCCGTTTAATCAGTCCGGGCAGCAGCAGCCGCCGCAGCAGCAACAGCAGCAACAGCCGCCGAAGCAGCAGGAAAAGAGCGACGGCGTCGCGGGCTGGATCAAGGATATGTTCGGCAGTAACTGATTTTGACCGCACGACCAGACCCCTTAATACGAAAGTATTAAGGGGTTTTTTTATGCCTGTAAAAAAGTTAACGGCTCTTTAACTCCATAATAACTATCTGGTTATTAATTCAGCCTTCGACCGGCGGCGACAGGCATATCGCTTGCCTTGCCTTCGACGTTTCGCCTATTATATCGCCCGTCATAATAATAATTCTCGTTTACGTTATCATTCACTTTCATCAGAGATATACCCATGGCGCGTCCAAAAACTGCTCAGCCAAATCACTCGCTGCGTAAAGTCGCAGCTGTAGTAGCCACGGCGGTTAGCGGCATGTCTGTCTACGCACAGGCAGCAGAACAACCGAAGCAAGAAGAAACCATCACCGTCGTTGCCGCCCCGGCCGCCCAGGAAAGCGCCTGGGGACCGGCGCCGACTATCGCGGCAAAACGCTCCGCCACGGCGACCAAAACCGATACCCCGATTGAAAAAACGCCGCAGTCTGTGTCGGTGGTGACGCGCCAGGAGATGGAGATGCGCCAGCCGACGACGGTAAAAGAGGCGCTCTCCTATACGCCCAGCGTCTTCTCCACTCGCGGCAGTTCGACCACCTATGACGTGGTCACCATTCGCGGCTTCACCACCTCGACGACCGTCAACACCAACCAGTATCTGGACGGCATGAAGCTGCAGGGGAATAACTACTCTGAAGTCTCCATGGATCCTTACTTCCTCGAGCGTGTGGAAGTGATGCGCGGGCCAACCTCGGTGCTGTACGGCAACAGCAACCCGGGCGGTATCGTCAGCATGGTCAGCAAGCGCCCGACTACCGAGCCGCTGAAAGAAGTGCAGTTTAAGATGGGCACCGACAATCTGTGGCAGACCGGGTTTGACTTTAGCGACGCCATTGATGATGCCGGCGTTTGGTCGTATCGCCTGACCGGCCTTGGCCGCAGTCAGGATGCCCAGCAGCAGATGGCGAAATCGACTCGCTACGCGGTGGCGCCCTCCTTTAGCTGGCGTCCGGACGATAAAACCGACTTCACCTTCCTGAGCAACTTCCAGAATGACCCGGATGCGGGCTACTACGGCTGGCTGCCGCGCGAAGGCACCGTGGTGCCGTATTACGACGCCAACGGTAAGGCGCACAAGCTGCCGACCGATTTCAACGAAGGCGAGTCCGATAATAAAATCTCCCGCCGCCAGAAGATGGTGGGCTACAGCTTCTCCCATCAGTTCGATGACACCTTTACCGTGCGGCAGAACCTGCGCTATGCCGATGTGCATACGCTCTATCGTTCGGTATACGGCAACGGCTATGTCGCGCCGGGCTACATGAATCGCGCCTACGTGCGCTCCGACGAGCACCTGAACACCTTCACCGTCGATACCCAGCTGCAGTCTGATTTCGCCACCGGCGCGGTCAGCCATACGCTGCTGACCGGCGTGGACTACTCGCGGATGCGTAACGATGTGGATGCCGACTACGGGACGGCGGATCCTATCAGCATGAGCAATCCGCAGTACGGCAATCCGAATATTCAGGTCACCTTCCCGTACGCGGTCCTCAACCGGATGGAGCAGACCGGCCTGTACGCGCAGGATCAGATGGAGTGGGATAAATGGGTGATGACCCTGGGCGGCCGTTACGATTACGCCACGACCTCAACGTTAACCCGCGCCACCAACAGCCTGGCGGAGAATCACGACCAGCAGTTCAGCTGGCGCGGCGGCATCAACTACCTGTTCGATAACGGCATCTCTCCGTACTTCAGCTACAGCGAATCGTTTGAACCGGTATCGGGTTCCAACAGCCGCGGCCAGCCGTTCGATCCGTCGCGCGGTAAGCAGTATGAAGCCGGCGTGAAATACGTGCCGAAAGATATGCCGGTGGTGGTCACCGCGGCGGTCTATCAGCTGACCAAAGACAAGAACCTGACGGCTGATCCGGCTAACCAGGCGTTCAGCATCCAGACCGGCGAGATCCGCTCCCGCGGCCTTGAGCTGGAGGCGAAGGCGGCGGTGAACGCCAATATTAACGTCACCGCAGCCTACAGCTACACCGATGCGGAGTACACTCACGATACGGTGTTCAACGGCAAACGTCCGGCGGAAGTGCCGCGTAACATGGCCTCCCTGTGGGCGGATTATACCTTCCACGAAACCGCGCTGAGTGGTCTGACGATTGGGGCCGGGGCGCGCTATATCGGTTCAACGGTCAGCTACTACAAAAATGACACCAGCACCGGTAAGAAAAATGATGCCTTTAGTGTGGCCGGTTATGCGCTGATGGATGCGACGGTGAAATACGATCTGGCGCGCTTTGGCCTGCCGGGATCGTCGGTCGGCGTCAACGTCAACAACCTGTTCGACCGCGAATATGTCTCCAGTTGCTACAGCGAATACGCCTGCTACTGGGGCGCCGGACGTCAGGTCGTCGCCACCGCCACCTTCCGTTTCTAACCACCTACGGGCGCGGTTCGCCGCGCCCTCTATCAGGTTATCGCTATGCAGGAACAGACTCCGCACGCAGAAACCACCTTCGCGCTGGATCGCGTCACTTTCCGTGTGCCTGGCCGCACATTGCTCCATCCGCTCTCGCTCACCTTCCCGACCGGAAAAGTCACAGGCCTGATCGGCCATAATGGCTCCGGCAAGTCGACGTTACTGAAAATGCTTGGCCGTCATCAGCCGCCCTCCGCAGGCGAAGTGCTGCTGGACGGGCAGCCGCTGGAGAGCTGGGGCAGCAAAGCCTTTGCCCGCAAAGTGGCCTATCTGCCGCAGCAGCTGCCGCCGGCCGAAGGTATGACGGTGCGCGAGCTGGTGGCGATCGGCCGCTATCCATGGCACGGCGCGCTGGGTCGCTTTGGCGCAGCGGACCGTGAGAAAGTAGAAGAGGCGATTGCGCTGGTGGGGCTGAAGCCGCTCGCTCATCGTCTGGTGGACAGCCTCTCCGGCGGTGAACGCCAGCGGGCGTGGATCGCCATGCTGGTGGCGCAGGACAGTCGCTGCCTGCTGCTCGATGAACCCACCTCGGCGCTGGATATTGCTCATCAAGTCGATGTTCTGGCGCTGGTGCATCGTCTCAGCCAGCAGCGCGGCCTGACGGTGATCGCCGTCCTGCACGATATTAATATGGCGGCCCGCTATTGCGACTATCTGGTGGCCCTGCGCGGCGGAGAAATGATTGCTCAGGGGACGCCGGCGGAACTGATGCGCAGCGACACTCTGGAACAGATCTACGGCATCCCGATGGGGATCCTGCCACACCCGGCCGGTGCGGCGCCGGTAAGCTTTGTCTATTGATGATGAACCCAACTCTGATAACCCGACGCCGCCTGCTGATCGCGATGGCGCTCTCGCCGCTGCTGTGGCAGATGCGCGGCGCGCAGGCGGCCGACGTCGACCCGCAGCGCGTGGTCGCCCTGGAGTGGCTGCCCGCGGAGCTGCTGCTGGCGCTCGGCGTGACGCCCTATGGCGTGGCCGATATTCCCAACTATCGCTTGTGGGTGAACGAACCCGCGCTGCCCGACTCGGTGATCGATGTTGGTCTGCGTACCGAACCCAACCTTGAACTGCTGACGCAGATGAAACCGTCGTTTATCGTCTGGTCGGCGGGCTACGGCCCGTCGCCGGAGAAGCTGGCGCGTATCGCGCCCGGCCGCGGTTTCACCTTCAGCGACGGCAAACGGCCGCTGGCGATGGCCCAGCGTTCGCTACTGGAAATGGCCGATCTGCTGGGCAAAACGCAGCAGGCGAAGCGCCATCTGGCGGAGTTCGACGCGCTGATGGAGAGCCTGCGTCCGCGTTTTGCCGGGCGCGGCGATCGTCCGCTGCTGATGATCTCTCTGCTCGATCCCCGCCACGTGCTGGTGTTTGGCGAAAACTGCCTGTTCCAGGAGGTGCTTGATCGCTTTGGTATTAAAAACGCCTGGCACGGCGAAGCGGCATTCTGGGGAAGCGTTAGCGTTGGCATCGACAGGCTGGCGGCATTTAACGAAGCCGATGTCATCTGTTTCGACCATGGCAATGAGCGAGATATGGCTCAACTGCTGGCGACGCCGCTATGGCAGGCGATGCCCTTCGTGCGCGCGGGCCGCTTCCAGCGCGTTCCGGCGGTTTGGTTCTACGGCGCGACGCTGTCAGCGATGCATTTTGCCCGCGTGCTGGCTGATGCCCAGGGGAGTCCGGCATGAATACGCGTCTCTCGCCGTTAGCTATTATCCTGCTGGCCGGGCTGCTGGGCGTCGCCTTCGCGCTGAGCATCGTCAACCTCAATGTCGCCTTGCCCTATGCGCAGTGGCGGCAGGCGCTGTGGCAGCCGGATGTCGATGATATTGCCCAAATGCTGTTTCATTACAGTTTGTTACCGAGACTGGCTGTTGCGCTGCTGGTGGGCGCCGGGCTGGGACTGGTTGGTGTCCTGTTCCAGCAGGTGCTGCGTAATCCGCTGGCGGAACCGACCACCCTTGGCGTCGCCACCGGCGCGCAGCTGGGGATAACGGTCACCACGTTATGGGCTATTCCCGGCGTGCTGGCGTCGCAATTCGCCGCGCTGGCCGGGGCCTGTCTGGTGGGCGCGCTGGTGTTTGGCGTCTCGTGGGGCAAGCGCCTGTCGCCGGTAACGCTGATCCTGGCGGGGCTGGTGGTCAGCCTTTACTGTGGCGCGCTTAACCAGCTGATGGTGATTTTCCATCACGACCAGCTGCAAAGCATGTTCCTGTGGAGCACCGGGACGCTGACGCAGACCGACTGGAGCGTGGCGCAGCGCCTGTGGCCGCAGCTGCTTGGCGGGGCAATACTCACCTTGCTGCTGCTGCGGCCGCTGACCCTGATGGGGCTCGATGACGGGGTGGCGCGTAACCTCGGGCTGGCGCTGTCCCTGGCGCGCCTCGGCGCCCTGACGCTGGCGATCGTCATCAGCGCGCTGCTGGTGAACGCGGTAGGGATTATCGGCTTTATCGGCCTGTTCGCGCCGCTGCTGGCGAAAATGCTTGGCGCCCGTCGGCTGCTGGCGCGGCTGCTGCTGGCGGCGCTGATCGGCGCGCTGCTCCTGTGGCTTTCCGATCAGGTGATCCTCTGGCTGAGCCGGGTATGGCGGGAAGTCTCCACCGGCTCGGTCACCGCCCTGATTGGCGCGCCGCTGCTGCTGTGGCTGCTGCCGCGGTTGCGCAGCATCAGCGCCCCGGTGATGAACGGCGGCGATAATGTGCAGCCTGAGCGCTATCATGTGCAATGGTTTGTTCTCGCAGGCGTCGCGTTGCTGCTGCTGGCGGTGAGCGTGGCGCTGGCCTTTGGTCGCGATGCCCACGGCTGGCTGTGGGCCCACGGCGATCTGCTGGAGCAACTGCTGCCCTGGCGCTGGCCGCGGGTGCTGTCGGCGCTGTTCGCCGGGGTCATGCTGGCGGTCGCCGGCTGTATTATCCAGCGCCTGACCGGCAACCCGATGGCCAGCCCGGAAGTGCTGGGCATCAGCTCCGGCGCGGCTTTTGGCGTGGTGCTGATGCTGTTCTTCGTGCCTGGCGACGCCTTTGGCTGGCTGCTGCCGGCCGGCAGCCTTGGCGCGGCGGCCACCTTGCTGATCATTATGCTCGCCGCCGGGCGCGGCGGCTTCTCGCCGCATCGGATGCTGCTGGCGGGGATGGCGCTGAGCACCGCCTTCACTATGCTGCTGATGATGCTGCAGGCCAGCGGCGATCCGCGTATGGCGCAGATCCTGACGTGGATCTCGGGGTCGACATATAGCGCGACGCCGGAGAGGGTGGTGCGTAGCGGCGCGGTAATGCTGGCGCTGCTGGCGCTGGCGCCGCTCTGTCGTCGCTGGTTAACCATCCTGCCGCTGGGCGGGGAGGCGGCGCGAGCGGTGGGCATGGCGCTGACGTCATCGCGGATTGTTCTGCTGCTGCTGGCGGCCTGCCTGACGGCGGCGGCGACGCTGACCATCGGCCCGCTGAGCTTTGTCGGGCTGATGGCGCCGCATATCGCGCGGATGATGGGCTTCCGGCGAACCCTACCGCATATGGTGATTTCAGGGCTGACTGGCGGGCTGCTGCTGGTCTTCGCCGACTGGTGCGGACGGATGATGATGTTCCCGTATCAGATCCCGGCGGGGCTACTGTCGACCTTTATCGGCGCGCCTTACTTTATTTATTTGCTGAGAAAGCAGAGTCGCTAACGGTCCTGGATGGCTTCAACATCCCCGGTGGCGCTATCGCTTACCGGGGCTACAGCGCTGTGCGATTTGGTAGCCCGGATAAGGCGCAATGCGCCTCCTCCGGGAAAATCCCTGCGCCACCAGGCATTCAAGCACCTTACAGCTTGGCAAATACCCGACGCGCGGCGTCGATGGTGTTGTCGATATCTTCTTCGCTGTGGGCCACGGACATAAAGCCGGCCTCAAACGCTGACGGCGCCAGGTACACGCCTTCCTCCAGCATCAGATGGAAGAAGCGCTTGAAGCGTTCAACGTCGCACTTCACCACGTCCTGATAGCAGGTGACGGTTTCGGCATCGGTAAAGAAGATGCCGAACATGCCGCCGACGTTATTGACCACCAGCGGGATCCCGGCGTCACGTGCCGCATCCAGCAGGCCTTGCGCCAGCTGGTTAGTCAGTTCAGTCAGGGTTTCATGGACCCCCGGCTGCGCCACTTCGTTCAGGCAGGCGAAGCCAGCCGCCATGGCGATCGGGTTGCCGGAGAGGGTGCCCGCCTGATAGACCGGACCGGTGGGAGCCAGGGCATCCATCACCTCACGGCGGCCGCCGAAGGCGCCTACCGGCATCCCGCCGCCGATGATTTTCCCCAGACAGGTCAGATCCGGCTCCACGCCGTAGTAAGCCTGAGCGCCTGCCAGCGCCACGCGGAAGCCGGTCATCACTTCGTCGATAATCAGCAGGGCGCCAAATTCGTCGCACAGGGCGCGCAGGCCCGGCAGGAATTCCGGCTGCGGCGGAATGCAGTTCATATTTCCGGCCACCGGCTCGACGATGATGCAGGCGATCTCCTGCGGATACTGCTCGAACGCCGCGCGCACCGAGGCGAGGTCGTTATAAGTGCAGGTCAGGGTATGTTTGGCGAAATCGGCCGGGACGCCCGGCGAGTTCGGCTGGCCGAGGGTCAACGCGCCGGAACCGGCTTTCACCAGCAGGCAGTCGGCATGGCCGTGGTAGCAGCCTTCGAACTTAATGATTTTGTCGCGTCCGGTGAAGCCGCGCGCCAGGCGAATGGCGCTCATGGTGGCTTCGGTACCGGAGTTCACCATCCGCACCATATCCATGGTCGGCACCAGCTCGGTCACCAGGGCCGCCATTTTCACTTCCATTTCGGTCGGCGCGCCAAAGCTCAGGCCGCGGGATGCCGCCTCGATCACCGCATTGCGGATAGCCGGGTGGTTGTGGCCCAGCACCATCGGACCCCAGGAACCGACATAATCGATATAGGCTTTCCCATCCACGTCATAGAGGTAAGCGCCATCCGCGCGTTCGATAAACAGCGGTGTGCCGCCGACGCCGGTGAAAGCGCGCACCGGCGAGTTAACGCCGCCGGGGATCAGTTCGCGCGCAGCGTGGTACAGATTTTCAGATTTGCTCATGGCCAGGGTCCTGGTTCGTGAAAAATGTTTTATCGGCTATTCTAAGTTATTCCAGGATGGTTATGAAAGTTTTGCCCAATTGAAACAATGTGCCGCAAGGGCATTTTTTTGACGACGCAGCGCGCCGGGACGGCTAAAATGCCGCTCTCTTCATTTGTATTACCAATAATTGATAACGGCATGAAAGCAGAAACTCCCTCTTTTGAAGCACATCAGTTTGTGCGGGTGCGTCGCGGCGATGCGGTGCGCCGTCTGATTCAACGCGATAAAACGCCGCTGGCGGTGCTGTTTATGGCGGCAGTGGTCGGCACGCTGGCGGGGCTGGTGGGCGTCGCCTTTGAAAAGAGCGTGAACTGGGTGCAGAACCAGCGGATCGGCGCGCTGGCGCAGGTGGCGGACCACTGGTATCTGGTCTGGCCGCTGGCGTTTATCCTGTCGGCGCTGCTGGCGATGGTCGGCTATTTTCTGGTGCGTCGCTTTGCGCCGGAGGCCGGCGGCTCCGGGATTCCGGAAATTGAGGGCGCGCTGGAGGAGCTGCGGCCGGTGCGCTGGTGGCGCGTGCTGCCGGTGAAATTCGTTGGCGGCATGGGGACCCTTGGCGCCGGGATGGTGCTGGGTCGTGAAGGACCGATGGTACAGCTTGGCGGCAACATTGGGCGCATGGTGCTGGACGTTTTCCGCATGCGCAGTCCGGAAGCGCGGCATACGCTGTTGGCGACCGGTGCGGCGTCGGGGCTTTCGGCGGCCTTTAATGCGCCGCTGGCCGGTATTCTGTTTATCATCGAAGAGATGCGCCCGCAGTTCCGCTACAATCTGATCTCCATTAAAGCGGTGTTTACCGGCGTGATCATGTCGAGCATTGTGTTTCGCATTTTCAACGGCGAAGCGGCGATCATTGAGGTGGGTAAACTAAGCAACGCCCCGGTAAATACCCTATGGCTGTATCTGGTGCTGGGCATGCTGTTTGGCTGCTTTGGCCCGCTGTTTAATTTTCTGGTGCTGCGCACTCAGGATCTGTTCCAGCGCATCCACGGCGGCAACATCAAAAAATGGGTGTTTATTGGCGGATTAATCGGCGGGCTCTGCGGTCTGCTGGGGCTGATGCAGCCCTCCGCGGTGGGCGGTGGCTTTAACTTGATCCCTATCGCCGCTGCCGGTAACTTCTCCGTCGGACTGCTGCTGTTTATCTTTATTGCCCGCGTGGTGACCACGCTGATCTGCTTCTCTTCCGGCGCGCCAGGGGGCATTTTCGCGCCTATGTTGGCGCTCGGCACGCTGCTGGGCACGGCGTTCGGCATGGCGGCTATTCCGCTGTTTCCGGCCTACCATCTCGATGCCGGCACCTTCGCGATTGCCGGTATGGGGGCGCTGCTCGCCGCCTCGGTGCGTGCGCCGCTGACCGGGATCGTGCTGGTGCTGGAGATGACCGATAACTATCAGCTCATTTTGCCAATGATTATTACCTGCCTTGGCGCAACACTACTGGCGCAATTCCTCGGCGGTAAGCCTTTGTATTCGACCATTCTGCAGCGTACTCTGGCGAAGCAGGAAGCCGAGCAGGCGGCAAAAGCGCAGCAGGCTCCCCGGGAGAATACTTGAACGATTTACCAGGGTATTAGATAATGGCTCAAAAGGTCCGGTTATTCTTTAACCGGCCGGAAGTATCAATGGGAGCAGAAAATGAGTGATGACGTAGCGTTGCCGCTGGAGTTTACCGAAGCCGCAGCCAATAAAGTAAAACACCTGATTGCGGATGAAGATAATCCGAACCTGAAACTGCGCGTGTATATCACCGGCGGCGGTTGCAGCGGTTTCCAGTATGGCTTCACCTTTGACGATCAGGTGAACGAAGGGGATATGACCATTGAGAAACAGGGCGTCGGCCTGGTGGTTGACCCGATGAGCCTGCAGTATCTGGTCGGCGGCTCGGTCGACTATACCGAAGGGCTGGAAGGTTCGCGCTTTATCGTGACCAATCCGAACGCGAAAAGCACCTGCGGCTGCGGCTCCTCGTTCAGCGTTTAAAGCGAGTTCTCCCCCAGCGGGAGGGAGCAAACCCTAAAAACGGTAACCTTAAGGTTACCGTTTTGCTTTTATTACCGACCGTTATCGTCCAGGGCAAACGTCGGCAGCTTCAGATGCCAGCGAATAGCCGCCAGACGAATTACCAGGGTGACCACCATCCCCATCATTGCCGAATTCTCCAGCGGGAGATGAAAGGTGTCGTGTGCCGTGGCGTGGACAATACCGCCGACGATACAGGCGGTGGCGTAGATTTCGGTACGCAGAATCATAGGAATTTCCCGCGCCAGCACGTCGCGAATAATCCCGCCGCCGACGCCGGTCACCACCCCCATGCACACCGCGACCAGCGGGCCGCTGCCAGCGAGAAAAGCTTTATTGACGCCAATGCCGACAAACACCGCCAGACCGACGGCATCAAGAACGGGCAGGATCCATTTCGGCAGCCGGCGAGGCTGGCGGACCAGCAGGATGGTCAGCATGCTGGTGACCATCGCCACCACCAGATCGGTGGGATCTTTGACCCAGAATACCGGGCCATTCGCCAGCGCCATGTCGCGGATGGTCCCGCCGCCTACCGCCGTCACTACCCCTAACACCAGCACGCCGAATGGGTCCATACGCAGTTTTCCGGCCAGCAGTACGCCGGAGATCGCGAAGACAGCTGTGCCAATAATATCCAGCCAATAGACAAGCATCGTTGATTCCCACTGAACATCCGGTGTGCCGGATGATTATTTTACCTGGTCAAGCGCCGCACAAAGTTGTTTGGCGGCGAGGATAATACGTGGGCCGGCGCGTTCAAACCAGTCGCTGTGTAACGCAATCAACGAAATGGTGAGCTGATGTTGCCAAAAGCGCTGCGCTTCGGCAATGCGGCTGGCATCCCCGGTCACCACGATCGCCTGCGGCTGGCGGGCCAGCACCTGTTCGCGGCTCACCTGCGGCCAGGGAACGCGGCTGGTGGCGAAGATATTCTCGCCGCCGCAAAGCCTTAGCACCTGATCCTGAATCGAACCGGGGCCGCTGGTGAACAGCGGTGCGGAGCCGAACTGCAGGAAGACGCGTTTCTTCGGCGCGTTGGCATAGCGCGCTTTCAACGCATCGTATTCCTGCTGCATCGCCTGCGCCGCCTGCTGCGCTTTTTCCGGCTGCGGGCTCCACTGCGCCAGCTCACGCAGGGTAGCGATGATCTCTTCTATGGTCGAGGTCTGTACCCACAGGACGTGAATACCCAGAGACTGCAGCTGGTTAACCTGGCGTTCGGCATTGCCCCCGCGCCAGGCCAGCACCACGTCTGGCTTGAGCGCCACGATGCGTTCCAGGTTCATTCCCTGCCAGCTGGCAACCTGTTCGATCGTTTTGGCCTGCGAAGGATAATCGGAATAGCTGCTGACGCCGACCGGCGTGATCCCGGCGGCAAAGGCCAGTTCGGTATTGGCGGGGGAGAGGGTGATCACCCGCGGCGCGGCCAGCAGCCACGCCGGGGCGAGTAACAGCAGCGCGGCAAGCGCGAAGGATAGCGACTTAGCCACGTGCCAGGTTCTGTACCAGATTCTCCACCATCAGGGTGGACTGTCTGGCGGCGACCGCAAGGAACTCCTCAAAGCTGAGGTGGGACTGCTGGTCGGCCACGTCGGAGATAGCGCGAACCACCACGAAGGGAACCTTAAAGTTATGGCAGACGTGGGCGATGGCGGTCGCTTCCATTTCCACGGCGATCGCCTGCGGGAAATTATGGCGGATCTTCGCCAGACCGACAGAGCCGTTAATGAAGGCATCCCCGCTAACGATGAGGCCGCGAACGGCGTTGAGATCTAACGCTTTAATGCAGCTCTCTGCGGCGGCCACCAGTTTTTCATCCGCCTTAAAACCCGCCGGGCAGCCAGGGAGCTGGCCGTATTCATAGCCGAAGGCGGTGACGTCGGCGTCGTGGTAGCGCGCTTCATCGGAGACGACGATATCGCCGACCTTCAGCGTCGACGCCAGGCCGCCGGCAGAACCGGTATTAATGATCACGTCAGGCTGGCAGCGCTCCAGCAGCAGGGTCGCGCCCATCGCCGCCGCTACTTTTCCGATACCAGACTTCAGCAGAGCGACGTCAACGCCGTGAAGTTGGCCGGTATAGATTTCGCTTCCGCCAATGGTGATGGTCTGGCGGTTTTCGATTTTGTCGCGCAGAAGGGTAACTTCCTCTTCCATAGCGCCAATAATGCCAATTTTCATAGATTTACTCGCGATGTGTCAGGTTTAGTTGCATAGTCTATCATGCGCTTAAGGGGAAGCGTATTGCTCGCGCGGGAGAGGCTATGGCAAAGATTGATTTTCGCAACAAGATAAACTGGCGTCGACGCTTCCGTTCGCCGCCGCGGGTGGAGACGGAGCGCGACATCCTGCGGATCTTTGAAAGCGATCGGGGACGGATCGTCAACTCGCCGGCAATCCGCCGCCTGCAGCAAAAAACTCAGGTCTTCCCGCTCGAGCGCAACGCGGCGGTGCGCACTCGCCTGACCCACTCGCTGGAGGTGCAGCAGGTGGGGCGCTATATCGCCAAAGAGGTGCTGAGCCGGCTGAAAGAGCTGAGGCTGCTGGAAGAGTATGGCCTGGAAGAGCTGACCGGGCCATTCGAGAGCGTGGTGGAGATGGCCTGCCTGATGCACGATATCGGCAATCCCCCGTTTGGCCATTTTGGCGAAGCGGCGATTAACGACTGGTTCCGTCAGCGCCTGGCGCCCGGCGATGCGCTCGGGCAGCCGCTGACCGACGATCGCTGCGAAGTGCAGGCCTTACGCCTGCATGACGGAGAGACATCGCTTAATGCGCTGCGCCGTAAAGTGCGCCAGGATCTCTGCAGCTTTGAGGGCAACGCGCAGGGCATTCGTCTGGTCCATACGCTAATGCGTATGAACCTGACCTGGGCGCAGGTGGGATGTATCCTGAAATATACTCGTCCGGCGTGGTGGTCTGAGGAGACGCCGGCCAGCCACAGTTATTTAATGAAGAAACCTGGCTATTATTTAGCCGAAGAAGAGTATGTCGCGCGTTTGCGTAAAGAACTGGATCTCGCGCCTTACAATCGGTTTCCATTAACCTGGATTATGGAGGCTGCGGATGACATCTCATATTGCGTCGCGGATCTCGAGGACGCGGTGGAAAAACGTATTTTTAGCGCAGAACAGCTCTATCAGCATCTTTACGACGCCTGGGGCAGTCATGAAAAAGGCTCGTTATTTTCGCAGGTAGTAGAAAATGCCTGGGAGAAATCGCGAGCCAATTATCTGAAGCAGAGCGCGGAAGATCAGTTTTTTATGTATTTGCGGGTGAATACGCTGAATAAGCTGGTGCCCTACGCGGCGCGCCGATTTATTGACAACCTGCCGGCAATCTTCACGGGGGACTTTAATCATGCGTTGCTGGAGGACGACAGCGATTGCAGTCAGCTACTGGAGCTCTATAAAAATGTGGCGATAAAACAGGTCTTTAGCCATCCGGATGTTGAGCAGCTGGAATTGCAGGGCTACCGGGTGATCAGCGGCCTGTTGGATATCTATCAGCCGCTGCTGAAATTATCGCTGGAGGATTTCAGCGAATTAGTAGCGCAGGAGCGGGTACGACGTTTACCCATTGCCTCCCGGCTGTATCAGAAACTTTCGACCCGTCACCGGCTGGCCTATGTTGAAGCGGTAAATAAACTGGCGCGTACGGCGCCCGAATTTGCGCTGATGGAATACTATTATCGCTGCCGTCTGATTCAGGACTATATCAGCGGGATGACGGATTTGTATGCGTGGGATGAATATCGGCGACTCATGGCGGTGGAATAGGCTGGAGTTTTGTAAAGATGGACAATAAATTTTTACTTTTTCCAGAAACTTAATTCCGGAACTTAGCGTTATAAAATGACTCTGATAGTCACGTACACAGCAACTTTCGTTACCTGATATTGAGATTGAAACTGATGAAAAAAACCACGTTAGCAATGAGTGCACTGGCTCTGAGTTTAGGTCTGGCGTTGTCCCCGCTCTCTGCGAGCGCGGCAGAAACGGCATCTTCGGCCACTAATGCACAGCAGATGCCAAGCCTGGCCCCGATGCTGGAGAAGGTGATGCCGTCGGTGGTGAGCATTAACGTTGAAGGTAGCACCACCGTTAATACCCCACGGATGCCACGTAACTTCCAGCAGTTCTTTGGCGATAATTCGCCGTTCTGCCAGGATGGTTCTCCTTTCCAGAGTTCGCCGTTTTGCCAGGGCGGCGGACAGGGCGGTCAGCCTGACGGCGGCCAGCAGCAGAAATTTATGGCGCTGGGCTCCGGCGTCATCATTGATGCCGCCAAAGGGTATGTGGTGACCAACAACCACGTCGTGGACAACGCCACCACGATTAAGGTTCAGCTGAGCGATGGCCGTAAGTTTGATGCCAAAGTCGTCGGCAAAGATCCGCGCTCTGATATCGCGCTGATTCAGATTCAGGATCCAAAAAACCTGACGGCGATTAAGCTTGCCGACTCCGATGCGCTGCGCGTCGGTGATTACACCGTGGCTATCGGCAACCCGTTCGGTCTGGGCGAAACCGTGACCTCCGGGATTGTCTCCGCGCTGGGCCGTAGCGGCCTCAACGTGGAAAACTACGAAAACTTTATCCAGACCGATGCGGCGATTAACCGCGGGAACTCCGGCGGTGCGCTGGTGAACCTCAACGGCGAGCTGATCGGTATCAACACCGCCATTCTGGCGCCGGACGGCGGCAACATCGGTATCGGTTTTGCTATCCCGAGCAACATGGTGAAAAACCTGACCGAGCAGATGGTGAAATATGGCCAGGTGAAACGCGGTGAGCTCGGCATTATGGGCACCGAACTGAACTCTGAGCTGGCGAAAGCGATGAAAGTCGATGCCCAGCGCGGGGCCTTCGTCAGCCAGGTAATGCCAGGTTCGGCGGCCGCGAAAGCGGGCATTAAAGCCGGCGATGTCATCACCTCCCTCAACGGGAAAGCGATCAGCAGCTTCGCCGCGCTGCGTGCCCAGGTCGGCACCATGCCTATCGGCAGCAAAGTTGAGCTTGGTCTGCTGCGCGACGGCAAACCGGTGACCGTGACCGTCGAACTGCAGCAGAGCAACCAGACCCAGGTTGACTCCAGCACCATCTTCAACGGGATTGAAGGGGCGGAAATGAGCAATAAGGGTCAGGATAAGGGCGTGGTGGTCAATAATGTGAAAGCCGGTACCCCGGCGGCACAGATTGGCCTCAAGAAAGGCGACGTCATCGTCGGGGCGAATCAGCAGCCGGTGAAAAACATCGCCGATCTGCGGAAAATCTTCGACGCCAAACCGTCCGTACTGGCGCTGAACATTCAGCGCGGCGACGCCTCTATCTATCTGCTGTTGCAGTAACCGCCAGCGCTCGCTTCCCAGCCCCTTCCCTCGCCGAGGGCAGGGGCTTTTTTCGTTCTGTGACCGCCCCCACAACTCCACATATCTCACCCCGGCTTAGTGCAAATGCACAATGCAGCGCGACGATGACTCTTTTATGCTGGTGCCCAGCAAAGGGGAGGACTACATGGCTGGCTGGCATCTTGATACCAAAATGGCGCAGGATATTGTGGCGCGGACCATGCGCATCATCGATACCAATATCAACGTGATGGATGCCCGCGGGCGGATCATCGGCAGCGGCGATCGGGAAAGGATTGGTGAATTGCACGAAGGCGCGCTGCTGGTCCTCTCCCAGGGGCGGGTGGTGGATATCGACGACGCGGTCGCTCGCCATCTGCACGGGGTTCGCCAGGGGATTAACCTGCCGCTGCGCCTGGAGGGGGAGATCGTCGGGGTGATCGGCCTGACCGGCGAGCCGGAGTCGCTGCGAAAATATGGCGAGCTGGTGTGCATGACAGCAGAGATGATGCTGGAGCAGTCGCGGCTGATGCATCTCCTGGCCCAGGACAGCCGTCTGCGCGAAGAGCTGGTGATGAACCTGATTCAGGCGGAAGAGCATACCCCGGCGCTGAACGAATGGGCTCAGCGTTTAGGCATCGATCTCAATCAGCCGCGCGTGGTGGCGATGATTGAGGTAGACAGCGGTCAGCTCGGCGTGGACAGCGCGATGGCGGAACTGCAACAGTTACAGAACGCGCTGACCACCCCCGATCGCAATAATCTGGTGGCCATTGTCTCGCTCACGGAAATGGTGGTGCTGAAACCGGCGCTGAACAGCTTTGGCCGCTGGGACGCTGACGATCACGTCCGGCGCGTCGAGCAGCTTATCGCCAGGATGAAAGAGAATGGCCAGCTGCGCTTTCGCGTGGCGCTGGGCAACTTCTTCACCGGCCCAGGAAGTATCGCCCGCTCTTACCGTACCGCACGGACGACAATGATGGTTGGCAAGCAGCGGATGCCGGAGAGCCGCAGTTATTTCTATCAGGATCTAATGCTGCCGGTGCTGCTTGACAGCCTGCGCGGCGGCTGGCAGGCCAATGAGCTGGCCCGTCCGCTGGCGCGTTTGAAGGCCATGGACAACAACGGGCTGCTGCGGCGGACGCTGCAGGCGTGGTTTCGCCATAACGTGCAGCCGCTGGCGACGTCAAAGGCGCTGTTTATTCATCGCAATACGCTGGAGTACCGGTTGAACCGTATCTCGGAGCTGACCGGCCTGGATCTCGGTAGCTTTGACGACAGGCTGCTGCTGTATATCGCGCTGCAGCTGGACGAACAACGCTAAGACGTGGAGGCAAAAAAATGCCGGGCAGCGACGCGCCATACCCGGCCTGGACGATGCATGCTGTCTGGAGTGGATAGAGACCACCAGCCCGGCCAGGCAACGCGCCGCCGGGATGCTCTTACTTACGGGTGAGCTTTTCCAGATCGGCTTCGATTTCGCTGATCTTATTGGTGACCACGCTTTCCAGATGGCGTAAATCGTCGAGGATTTTACGCTTGAGATCGATTTCAGTGCGATCGCGCTGGCAGATCTGATCTAACTCGTCGATAACGTAGCGCAGATTGGGGCTGATCTCCTGGACCTCTTTGTAGCCCTGGCCGACGCCGTCGGCGACGACGGTTTTGCGCTGACGCGGATATTTGAACTTCACGCTCTTGGCGAAGAATTCGCCTTTGTCTTTCTGAAAATAGATTTTCAGAATGTCGTTGTTAGCTTCCTGCCGCAGGCTATAGCGATCGATCTCATCAGGGTTGGTAATGCCAAGACTTTTCAGATTATCGTACATAACGGTACCTTTGATAGCATCATAACCATTGAATAATTAACGAAAAAATCCATTTTCGCCAGCATCAAATATAAAAAAAGCGGGATATCTCCCGCTTTTTATTTGCTTTAGTCGATGGTGCGCAGCAGTTCGTTAATGCCGACCTTGCCGCGGGTTTTGGCATCGACTTTCTTCACAATCACCGCGCAGTACAGGCTGTATTTACCATCTTTCGACGGCAGGTTGCCTGAGACCACCACCGAGCCAGCCGGTACGCGGCCGTAGAAGACTTCGCCGGTTTCGCGATCGTAGATTTTGGTGCTCTGACCGAGGTAAACGCCCATGGAGATGACGGAGCCTTCTTCGACAATCACCCCTTCAACCACTTCAGAGCGCGCGCCGATGAAGCAGTTATCTTCGATGATGGTCGGGTTCGCCTGCAGCGGCTCCAGTACGCCACCGATGCCGACACCGCCGGACAGATGCACGTTTTTACCGATCTGCGCGCAGGAGCCGACGGTGGCCCAGGTATCAACCATGGTGCCTTCGTCAACGTAGGCGCCGATGTTAACGTAGGACGGCATCAGCACAGTGTTGCGGGCGATGAACGCGCCCTGGCGCACGGCGGCCGGCGGCACCACGCGGAAACCTTCTTTCTGAAAACGCGCTTCGTCGTAGTCAGCGAATTTCATCGGCACTTTATCGAAGTAGCGGCTTTCCGCACCATCGATAACCTGGTTATCGTTAATACGGAAAGAGAGCAGTACCGCCTTCTTCAGCCACTGATGCGTCACCCACTGACCGTCGATCTTCTCAGCGACGCGCAGCGCGCCGGAATCAAGAAGGGCGATAACCTGGTTAACCGCTTCGCGGGTCACGGTATCCACATTAGCCGGCGTAATGTCGGCGCGACGCTCGAAAGCGGACTCAATAACGTTCTGTAACTGCTGCATTGTTTCTTTCCATTCACTAAAAAAAATACGTCACCCTTTATCGTTTGGATTGAGGGCCGCTGTCAACCGTTGTTGCACTTCTTGTTGCAGCTCATTATTAAGGGCACGCCGGTCGGCGGTGGCGATTATAAATAAATCTTCTACTCGCTCACCAATTGTCGTAATTCGCGCCCCGTGAAGCGATATCCCGAGGTCGGCGAACACCTGCCCGACGCGGGCGAGCAGCCCGGGCTGGTCGAGCGCTATCAGCTCCAGAAACGATTTTCGGTCGGTATGGGTCGGCAGGAAATTCACCTCGGTGTCCACGGAAAAATGGCGTAGCTTTGCCGCCTGACGACGCGGGGCCGGAGGCTGCCAGCTGCGCTGAGTGATGGTCTGCTCCAGCCCCTGGCGGATCGCCTCGTGGCGGTCGGCGGAAAGGGGGCTGCCGTCGGGCTCAAGGACGATAAAGGTATCCATCGCCATACCGTCGCGGGTGGTGAAGATCTGCGCGTCGTGGACGCTGAGGTTGCGACGGTCAAGTTCGCCACACACCGCGGCGAACAGGTAAGGGCGATCCGGGCTCCAGATAAAAATCTCCGTACCGCCGCGGGTGGCCTGCGAGCTCAGCAGGATCATCGGTTTATTCAGATCGTGGCGCAGCAGGTTGCGGGCGTGCCAGGCGAGCTGCGTCGGCGTATGTCGCACGAAATAGTTGGCGCGGCAGCGGTTCCAGATCTGATGCAGCGCCTCTTCATTAATATTGTCCATCCGCAGCAGGGCCAGCGCCTGCAGCTGATGGTGACGCACTCGTTCGCGCATGTCCGGGGTGCTTTGCATGCCGCGACGCAGCTGCTTCTCGGTGGCGAAATAGAGTTCACGCAGCAGGCTCTGCTTCCAGCTGTTCCATAAGGTTTCGTTGGTGGCGCAGATATCGGCGACGGTCAGACACACCAGATAGCGCAGACGATTTTCCGTTTGCACCTCCTCGGCGAACTGCTTAATCACCTCCGGATCCTGAATATCGCGCCGCTGGGCGGTGACCGACATCAGCAGGTGGTGACGCACCAGCCAGGCGACCAGCTGCGTTTCGCGCGAGTTCAGCCCGTGCAGCTCGGCAAACTTCAGCACATCCTGCGCGCCGAGGATCGAGTGGTCGCCGCCGCGCCCTTTGGCGATGTCGTGGAACAGGGCGGCAATTAAGATCAGCTCCGGGTGCGTTAAGCGCGGCCACAGCTCCACGCACAGCGGGTGGCGGCTGCGGGTTTCTTCTTTGGCAAAGCTTTCCAGCTTGAGCATCACCCGGACGGTGTGTTCATCGACGGTGTAGGCGTGAAACAGGTCGAACTGCATCTGGCCGACGATATGCGACCACTGCGGCATATAGGCCCACAGTACGCTGTGGCGATGCATCGGCAGCAGCCCGCGACTTACCGCCCCCTGATGGCGCAGCATACTAAGAAAGAGCGTGCGCGCCTCCGGGATATAGCACAGCGGCTGGGTGAGATGACGGCGGGCGTGGCGCAGATGGCGCAACGTCGTTGAGTAGATGCCGGTGATGGTGCTGTTGCGCACCATGATATAAAACATGCGCAGAATGGCCTGCGGTTCGCGAATAAACAGCGTGTCGTCACGCAGATCGATAAGGGTGCCGCGCAGCTGGAAATCATCATCGATCGGGCGTGGTTTTTCATCCTCGGTCAGGGCGAGGATAGCCTCCTCAAACAGCTGAAGCAGCATCTGATTCAGCTCGCTCACCCGGCGGGTAACGCGGAAGAAGTCCTTCATCATATGCTCAATCGGCTGGTTGCCGTCGCCTTCATAGCCTAGCCGGCGGGCCACGCTGAGCTGGCGGTCGAAAAGCAGACGGTTGTCATAGCGCGTGAGTTCGAGATGCAGCGCGAAACGGATGCGCCACAGCTGATGCAGACACTCATTGAGTTCATTGCGCTCGGCTTCGGTCAGAAAGCCGAAGCCGACCATCTCATCCATTGAGGTGGCGCCGAAATGGCGGCGAGCCACCCACTGTAGCGTATGGATATCGCGCAAGCCGCCGGGGCTGCTTTTCACGTCCGGCTCGAGGTTATAGCTGGTGCCATGATAGCGCTGATGACGGACGTTCTGCTCTTCGACCTTGGCGGCGAAGAACTTTTCCGATGGCCAGAAGCCGTCGCTAAAAATATGTTTTTGCAGTTCAAGGAACAGCGCGACGTCGCCGATCAGCAGGCGCGATTCGATTAAGTTGGTGGCAACGGTCAGATCCGAGAGACCTTCCAGCAGGCACTCTACGAGGGTGCGTACGCTGTGGCCTACCTCCAGCTTGACGTCCCACAGCAGGGTGAGCAGTTCGCCGACTTTTTGCGCCTGGTCGTCCGGCAGTTTTTTACGACTGAGGATCAGCAGATCGACGTCTGAGAGCGGGTGCAGTTCGCCACGGCCATAGCCGCCGACGGCGACCAGCGCCAGGTCGCTGACGGATTCAAAACCGCAGGCGATCCATAATCGCTGCAGCAACTGGTCGATAAATTCGGTGCGCGCCGCGATGAGCTGCTCCGCGACGATGCCGGAGTCAAACGCCTCGCCCAGCCAGTGCTGGAAGGTATCGATGTGCGCCTTGATTGCGGCACAGTTCAGATCGCCCTGGGGCCAACTCACCGGGTGTTCCGGCGGGACGGGCAGGAGAGGGGAGGCTGTGTCAGGTAATGAGTTGCTCATCGCGTCACCATAAGAAAAAACTATCTAATAAAAAAGCCGGCGGGCGCCGGCTTTTCATCATTCATCGTGCGAGATTATCGCCGGGATGGTGTCATCCTTGCGTAGCGTCAGAATTTCGCAGCCGTTGTCTGTCACCACAATAGTATGCTCGTACTGCGCAGACAAGCTCCGGTCTTTGGTTTTCACCGTCCAGCCGTCTTTCATGCTGCGGATCTCTTTTTTACCGGCGTTGACCATCGGCTCGATGGTGAAGGTCATGCCTGGTTTGAGTACGACGTTGGTCTCCGGCGAATCGTAGTGCAGAACCTGAGGTTCTTCATGGAACCCGCGGCCGATGCCGTGGCCACAGTACTCACGCACCACGGAGAAACCTTCGGCTTCCACAAATTTCTGGATCGCCGCGCCGATCGCGCGCAGGTTGATGCCTGGCTTCACCATTCTCAGCGCCAGGTACAGGCTTTCCTGAGTGATGCGGCACAGGCGCTCGCCGAGAATCGTCGGTTTGCCGACGATAAACATTTTGGAGGTATCGCCATGGAAATCATCTTTAATGACGGTCACGTCGATATTGACGATATCGCCATCTTTCAGCAGCTTGCCGTCATCAGGGATACCGTGACAGACCACTTCATTGACCGAAATGCAGACGGATTTCGGATAGCCGTGATAGCCGAGGCAGGCGGAAATGGCCTTCTGCTCGTTAACGATATAGTCGTTACAGATGCGGTCCAGTTCGCCGGTGCTGACGCCCGGTTTGACGTAGGGTTCGATCATTTCCAGCACTTCGGCGGCCAGGCGGCCGGCAACGCGCATTTTTTCGATGTCTTCAGATGTCTTAATAGAGATAGCCATGGAGTATGTCCAGCAGTGTCGATATTTTCGACAATAATAGAGTAAGTCCTGTCAATGGTAACAGTCCGGGCAGGCTGGTGCCAAACTGAGAATCATTAACAGCACGCGACGTCAACAAGAGTTGGTGTCTGGATGGATTTTGTGGTATAAAGCGCGCCGGACTTCCGTTCCATCTCAGATACACAAGGATGGACGTAAGCGACATAGCTCACTTTGTGTAATAACACACACGTATCGGCACATATTCCGGGGTGCCCTTCGGGGTCGGTAATATGGGATACGTGGAGGCATAACCCCAATTTAATCTATAGAGGTTTTAAACATGGCAACTGTTTCCATGCGCGACATGCTCAAGGCTGGTGTTCACTTCGGTCACCAGACCCGTTACTGGAACCCGAAAATGAAGCCTTTCATCTTCGGCGCGCGTAACAAAGTTCACATCATCAACCTTGAGAAAACCGTACCGATGTTCAACGAAGCTCTGGCTGAACTGAACAAGATCGCTGCTCGTAAAGGTAAAATCCTTTTCGTTGGTACTAAGCGCGCTGCAAGCGAAGCGGTAAAAGACGCTGCTCTGAGCTGCGATCAGTTCTTCGTGAACCATCGCTGGCTGGGCGGTATGCTGACTAACTGGAAAACCGTTCGTCAGTCCATCAAACGTCTGAAAGACCTGGAAACTCAGTCCCAGGACGGTACTTTCGACAAGCTGACCAAGAAAGAAGCGCTGATGCGCACTCGTGAGCTGGACAAGCTGGAAAACAGCCTGGGCGGTATCAAAGATATGGGCGGCCTGCCGGACGCACTGTTCGTTATCGACGCTGACCACGAGCACATCGCTATCAAAGAAGCAAACAACCTGGGCATCCCGGTATTTGCTATCGTTGATACCAACTCTGATCCGGACGGCGTAGACTTCGTTATCCCGGGTAACGACGATGCAATCCGCGCAGTAAGCCTGTACCTGGGCGCTGTTGCTGCTACCGTTCGTGAAGGTCGCTCTCAGGACCTGGCTTCTCAGGCGGAAGAAAGCTTCGTAGAAGCTGAATAATAAGGTTTAAGCCCTTATTAGTACCGTGTATGAATAGGGGCCCATTATCGGCCCCTTTTTTCAATTTACGCTGTTTGGCCGTTGGCCGGGCAGTATCCACATCTCCCGAGGATTTTAGAATGGCTGAAATTACCGCTTCCCTGGTAAAAGAGCTGCGCGAACGTACTGGCGCAGGCATGATGGATTGCAAAAAAGCGCTGACTGAAGCGAATGGCGACATCGAGCTGGCAATCGAAAACATGCGTAAATCCGGCGCGATCAAAGCGGCGAAGAAAGCAGGCAACGTGGCTGCTGACGGCGTGATCAAAACCAAAATCGAAGGCAACTACGGTTACATTCTGGAAGTTAACTGCCAGACTGACTTCGTTGCTAAAGATGGTGGTTTCCAGGCATTTGCCGACAAAGTACTGGACGCCGCTGTTGCAGGTAAAATCTCCGACGTTGAAGTTCTGAAAGCGCAGTTCGAAGAAGAACGTGTTGCGCTGGTTGCTAAAATCGGCGAGAACATCAACATCCGTCGTATCGCTGTTCTGGAAGGCGACGTTCTGGGCAGCTACCAGCACGGTGCGCGTATCGGCGTTCTGGTTGCCGCTAAAGGCGCTGACGAAGAGCTGGTTAAGCAGCTGGCAATGCACGTTGCTGCAAGCAAGCCGGAATTCGTTAAGCCGGAAGACGTGTCTGCTGAAGTGGTAGAGAAAGAGTACCAGGTTCAGCTGGACATCGCGATGCAGTCCGGTAAGCCGAAAGAAATCGCAGAGAAAATGGTTGAAGGCCGCATGAAGAAATTCACCGGCGAAGTTTCTCTGACTGGTCAGCCTTTCGTTATGGAGCCGAGCAAATCTGTTGGCCAGCTGCTGAAAGAGCACAACGCTGACGTGACTGGCTTCATCCGCTTTGAAGTGGGCGAAGGCATTGAGAAAGTTGAGACTGACTTTGCAGCAGAAGTTGCTGCGATGTCCAAGCAGTCTTAATTTTTAAAAAAAGGAGCCGCCTGAGGGCGGCTTCTTTTTGCGCCCATTTTGTAAATTCAGCCAACTGCTTATAGTGGCCGCGCTGAAATGCGACATACAATGTCGCCGGAATTAACACATCTCATTCGTTGACAGTCTCAGGAAAGAAACATGGCTACCAATGCAAAACCCGTCTACAAACGTATTCTGCTGAAATTAAGTGGCGAAGCGCTGCAGGGCTCAGAAGGCTTCGGTATTGATGCAAGCATACTTGACCGCATGGCTCAGGAGATCAAAGAGCTGGTTGAGCTGGGTATTCAGGTTGGCGTAGTAATTGGTGGCGGTAACCTGTTCCGTGGTGCTGGTCTGGCGAAAGCGGGTATGAACCGCGTTGTGGGCGACCACATGGGCATGCTGGCAACGGTCATGAACGGCCTCGCAATGCGTGATGCGCTCCACCGCGCCTATGTGAACGCTCGTCTGATGTCCGCCATTCCGCTGAACGGCGTATGCGACAACTACAGCTGGGCAGAGGCGATCAGCCTGCTGCGCAACAACCGCGTAGTGATCCTCTCCGCTGGTACCGGCAACCCGTTCTTTACCACCGATTCCGCAGCCTGCCTGCGCGGTATCGAAATTGAAGCCGATGTGGTGCTGAAAGCCACTAAGGTTGACGGCGTATTCACCGCTGACCCGGCAAAAGATCCTTCTGCCACCATGTACGATCAGCTGACCTACAGCGAAGTTCTGGAAAAAGAGCTGAAAGTCATGGATCTGGCGGCCTTCACCCTGGCGCGTGACCATAAATTACCGATTCGCGTCTT
Source organism: Klebsiella sp. K47 (assembly GCF_051858335.1). Lineage (NCBI taxonomy): Bacteria > Pseudomonadati > Pseudomonadota > Gammaproteobacteria > Enterobacterales > Enterobacteriaceae > Klebsiella > Klebsiella sp. K47. Next base: position 31,186 of record NZ_JBPYUI010000008.1, on the reverse strand, counting down.
CAACATGAACAAACCTGGCGCCCTGCGTCGCGTGGTGATGGGCGAAAAAGAAGGCACATTGATCACGGAATAATTCCCGTCAGCGCCAAATCCGGGTAATATTCCGCTTTACTTTCGCGGGGATATTGCCCGGTGATTTTCATTAAATCTGACTATACTTAGCTCATTTTCCGACGGGTGTCCCGTCTGGTCTGACTGAGACAAGCTTTCAAGGATTCGTAACGTGATTAGCGATATCAGAAAAGATGCTGAAATCCGCATGGAAAAATGCGTCGAAGCATTCAAAAACCAAATCAGCAAAATTCGCACGGGTCGTGCTTCTCCGAGCCTGCTGGACGGGATTGTTGTTGAATACTACGGTACTCCGACCCCGCTGCGCCAGCTGGCCAGCGTCACCGTCGAAGACTCCCGTACCCTGAAAATCAACGTCTTTGACCGTTCTATGTCCGCGGCCGTTGAAAAAGCGATCATGGCCTCCGACCTCGGTCTGAACCCAAGCTCTGCCGGCAGCGATATTCGTGTCCCGCTGCCGCCGCTGACCGAAGAGCGTCGTAAAGACCTGACCAAGATCGTGCGTGGTGAAGCCGAGCAGGCGCGCGTTGCCGTGCGTAACGTTCGCCGTGACGCCAACGATAAAGTCAAAGCGCTGCTGAAAGAAAAAGAGATCAGCGAAGATGACGATCGCCGTTCTCAGGACGACGTGCAGAAAATGACTGACGCCGCCATCAAAAAAGTTGACGCGGCGCTGGCAGACAAAGAAGCGGAACTGATGCAGTTCTAATGCTCTGCCCTTACTCGGGCCAGACAGGCTCTGGCCTGAGTAAAATCTGAAACGCCGTACAGAAGACTGTACGCTCAATTCTCGGGATTGCGTTGCAACCGCTGGCCTTGTAGCCTTTAGCGCTTAGTTGAAGGCCTAATGCCGCCGTCTCATCCCCGATAGTTGCTGCGTAGGGGCTTGCTGGCGGCGTTTTGCTTTTTATTCTGTTTCCACTCTTCTGGACGTCTCATGAAGCAATTAACCGTTCTCGGTTCGACCGGCTCCATTGGCTGTAGCACGCTGGACGTGGTGCGCCATAACCCTGGTCGCTTTTCCGTCGCCGCGCTGGTCGCGGGGAAAAACGTTGACCGTATGGTTGAACAATGCCTGGAATTTACCCCCCGTTACGCGGTGATGGACGATGCGCAAAGCGCTGAGCGGTTGCGCACCCGTCTGCATGAGCATGGCAGTCGCACCGAGGTGCTGAGCGGCCAGCAGGCGGCGGCAGAGGTCGCGGCGCTGGATGAGGTCGATCAGGTCATGGCGGCAATCGTCGGCGCGGCGGGACTGGTGCCGACGCTGGCGGCGATCCGCGCCGGGAAAACGGTATTGTTAGCGAATAAAGAATCGCTGGTGACCTGCGGTCGCTTATTCATGGAGGCGGTGCAACAGTCGGGGGCGCGATTGCTACCGGTCGATAGCGAGCATAACGCTATTTTTCAGAGTATGCCGGAGACAATTCAGCAGCATCTGGGATACGCTGATCTTGCCCGGAATGGCGTCTCGTCAATCCTGCTGACCGGCTCCGGTGGGCCTTTCCGCGAGACGGCCGTGGCTGAACTGGCGGCGATGACCCCGGATCAGGCCTGCCGTCATCCCAACTGGTCGATGGGGCGCAAGATCTCCGTCGATTCGGCCACGATGATGAACAAAGGCCTGGAATATATTGAAGCGCGCTGGCTGTTTAACGCCTCGGCCCAGCAGATGGAAGTGCTGATCCATCCGCAGTCGGTGATCCACTCGATGGTTCGCTATCAGGATGGCAGCGTGCTGGCCCAGCTTGGGGAGCCGGATATGCGCACGCCGATCGCCCATACCATGGGCTGGCCGCAGCGACTGAATTCCGGCGTTAAACCGCTGGACTTCTGTCAGTTGAGCAATCTGAGCTTCTCCGCGCCGGACTATACGCGATATCCGTGCCTGAAGCTGGCGATGGACGCGTTTGACGTCGGCCAGGCCGCGACCACGACGCTGAATGCGGCTAATGAAGAGTCGGTTGCCGCGTTTCTGCATGGCGATATCCGCTTTACCGATATTGCGGCGGTTAACCTGGCGGTGCTGGATAAGATGGACCTGCAGGAGCCGCAAAGCATTGATGATGTTCTGGTTATCGACGCCGAGGCGCGCGCAATCGCTCACCAGCAGCTGCAGCGGTTGGTTGCGCAGGCGTAACGCGGTGATATTTGTGGGCGCAAGGCTTCGGTGATATAGTCTGCGCCACCCGATCGTTGCATTTTGTTGTTAAAGATTACGGTGGCCGTGACAAAACACGGCTTTTTTGCGTAAAGCTTTTGGTTGTTCTCTGCGATTGGCTGCAGCCCCGGCACCGGATAAAAATGCGTATCCAGCGCGGCCCGGTGGCCTCTGTTTGGTGGCTAGTTAATCCTTATTATGGACTTAAAACGCGTGATGTTGTCTGCTAATCAAACTGTCAGCGAAATATCGCCCACCCATGGCTGCCGTCATGTCGCCATTATTATGGATGGCAACGGCCGTTGGGCGAAACGGCAAGGTAAAATTCGCGCTTTCGGGCATAAGGCCGGTGCGAAATCCGTGCGTCGCGCGGTCTCCTTCGCGGCGAATAATGGGATTGAGGCGTTAACGTTATACGCGTTCAGCAGCGAAAACTGGAACCGTCCGGCTCAGGAAGTCAGTGCGCTGATGGAACTGTTCGTCTGGGCGCTGGATAGCGAAGTCAAAAGCCTGCACCGACACAATGTGCGTCTGCGGATTATTGGCGACACCACGCGCTTCAATGCGCGCCTGCAGGAGCGGATCCGCAAAGCGGAAGCGCTAACCGCAAACAATACCGGCTTAACGCTGAATATTGCAGCCAATTACGGCGGTCGCTGGGATATTACCCAGGGCGTTCGTTTGCTGGCGAAACAGGTACAGGACGGGACGCTGCTGCCTGAGCAGATCACGGAAGACATGCTGAGTCAGCAGGTCTGCATGCATGAACTGGCTCCCGTTGATTTAGTTATTAGGACCGGGGGAGAGCACCGAATAAGTAACTTTCTGATTTGGCAAATTGCCTATGCCGAACTTTACTTTACGGATGTTCTTTGGCCCGATTTTGCTGAACAGGACTTTGAAGGTGCACTCCATGCCTTTGTTAATCGAGAGCGTCGTTTCGGCGGCACTGAGCCGGGTGGCAGTCATGCCTGATGGGGGTCACTTTTGCTGAAGTATCGCCTGATATCTGCTTTCGTCTTAATCCCCATCGTCATTGCGGCATTGTTTTTATTGCCGCCGATGGGCTTTGCTATCGTCACCCTGGTGGTCTGTATGCTCGCCGCCTGGGAGTGGGGACAACTGAGCGGTTTTACCTCGACGTCGCAGCGGGTTTGGCTGGCGGTGCTGTGCGGCCTTCTGCTGGCGGCGATGCTTTTTCTGCTGCCTGAATACCACTATGACGTTCATCAACCGATGGTTGAAGGGTCGCTATGGGCCTCTTTTGCCTGGTGGATCGTCGCGTTACTGCTGGTGCTCTCATACCCGGCGTCGGCGGCATTCTGGCGCCACTCTAAGGTGCTGCGCCTCATCTTCGGCATTCTGACCATCGTCCCGTTTTTCTGGGGCATGCTGGCGCTGCGCGCCTGGCACTATGCCGATAACCACTATAGCGGCGCGCTGTGGCTGCTGTACGTCATGATCCTGGTGTGGGGCGCGGACTCTGGCGCCTATATGTTTGGTAAAATGTTTGGCAAGCACAAGCTGGCGCCGAAGGTCTCACCGGGTAAAACCTGGCAGGGCTTTTTTGGCGGTTTGCTGACCGCGGCAGTGATTTCCTGGGCCTACGGCGTGTGGGCCCATCTTGACGTCACGCCGACGGTGCTGCTGGTTTGTTCGGTGGTGGCGGCCCTGGCTTCGGTGCTGGGCGACCTGACGGAAAGTATGTTTAAGCGCGAGGCCGGCATTAAGGATAGCGGGCACTTGATTCCCGGACATGGTGGTATTCTCGATCGTATCGACAGCCTGACGGCGGCGGTACCGGTCTTCGCCTGTCTGCTACTGTTGGTCTTCAGGACGATTTGACGGAAGGTTATATGCTGAGCGTGCTCTGGAATCTGGCGGCTTTTATCATTGCGCTTGGCGTACTGATTACGGTGCATGAGTTTGGCCATTTTTGGGTGGCGCGCCGCTGCGGTATCCGGGTTGAGCGTTTTTCTATCGGCTTCGGCAAAGCGCTGTGGCGGCGGATGGATAAGCAGGGCACAGAGTTCGTCATCGCCCTGATCCCACTGGGCGGCTACGTCAAGATGCTGGATGAGCGTGTTGAAGCGGTGGCGCCGGAGATGCGTCACTATGCCTTCAACAATAAAACCGTCGGTCAGCGTGCGGCGGTGATTGCCGCCGGCCCCATCGCTAACTTCATTTTCGCTATCTTTGCTTACTGGCTGGTCTTTATCATCGGCGTTCCCGGCGTGCGGCCGGTGGTGGGTGAAATAACACCCAATTCGGTTGCCGCGCAAGCACAAATTGCAAAAGGAACGGAACTTAAAGCGATAGATGGTATCGAAACGCCTGATTGGGATGCGGTGCGTCTGCAGCTGGTGGCCAAAATCGGCAACCCGCAAACAATAGTTACCGTCGCCCCTTTCGGGACCAATCAGCGCCAGGATAAAATCGTCGATCTGCGGCACTGGTCGTTTGAGCCAGACAAGCAAGATCCCGTGACCTCGCTGGGGATCCAGCCGCGCAGCGCGCAGATTGATACGGTGCTGGCTGAGGTTCAGGCGGGATCGGCAGCCCAGAAAGCGGGTTTGCAAGCGGGCGACCGGATCGTTAAAGTCGATGGTCAACCGTTAACGCAGTGGATGACGTTTGTTAATCTGGTGCGCGATAATCCGGGCAAAGCGCTGGCGCTGGAGATTGAACGGCAGGGGAGTGCGCTGCCGTTAACCCTGACGCCGGATGCGAAAACGGTGAAAGGTAAGGCGGAAGGGTTCGCAGGGGTGGTGCCAAAGGTCATCCCGCTGCCTGAAGAATACAAGACAGTACGTCAGTACGGACCGTTTGCCGCCATCGCTGAAGCCACGGATAAAACCTGGCAGCTGATGTCGCTGACGGTCAGGATGCTGGGTAAATTGATAACCGGTGATGTCAAACTGAACAACCTCAGTGGGCCGATCTCTATCGCTCAGGGGGCTGGAATGTCAGCGGAGTTTGGGTTGATTTATTATCTGATGTTCCTGGCGCTGATTAGCGTGAACCTCGGAATCATCAACCTGTTCCCTCTACCCGTACTGGATGGGGGACATCTGCTGTTTTTAGCGATTGAAAAGCTGAAGGGCGGGCCGGTATCCGAGCGAGTTCAAGACTTTAGTTATCGCATTGGCTCAATACTGCTGGTGCTGTTAATGGGGCTTGCACTTTTCAATGATTTCTCTCGGTTATAAGAGAGTTTGTTAGGAAGAACGCATAATAACGATGGCGATGAAAAAGTTGCTCATAGCGTCGCTGCTGTTTAGCAGCGCGACTGTATACGGTGCTGAAGGGTTCGTGGTGAAGGACATTCATTTCGAAGGCTTGCAGCGTGTCGCTGTTGGTGCGGCCCTCCTCAGTATGCCAGTGCGTCCTGGCGATACGGTGACCGACGATGATATCAGTAACACTATTCGCGCGCTGTTTGCCACTGGCAACTTCGAGGACGTCCGCGTCCTGCGCGATGGTGATACCCTGCTGGTGCAGGTGAAAGAGCGTCCGACGATCGCCAGCATCACCTTCTCCGGCAACAAGTCGGTGAAAGATGACATGCTCAAGCAGAACCTTGAGGCCTCAGGCGTTCGGGTGGGCGAGTCGCTTGACCGCACGACCATCGCGGATATCGAGAAGGGTCTTGAAGACTTCTACTACAGCGTCGGTAAATACAGCGCCAGCGTCAAAGCAGTCGTTACGCCGCTGCCGCGTAACCGTGTCGATTTGAAGCTGGTCTTCCAGGAAGGCGTCTCCGCAAAAATTCAACAGATCAACATCGTCGGCAACCATGCGTTTTCGACCGATGAGCTGATCTCCCACTTCCAGCTGCGCGATGAGGTGCCGTGGTGGAACGTGGTCGGCGACCGTAAATACCAGAAGCAGAAGCTAGCGGGCGACCTTGAAACCCTGCGCAGCTACTACCTGGATCGCGGCTATGCCCGTTTCAACATCGATTCTACCCAGGTCAGCCTGACTCCGGATAAGAAAGGGATCTACATCACCGTCAACATCACCGAAGGCGATCAGTACAAGTTTTCCGGAGTGCAGGTGACGGGCAACCTTGCTGGCCATTCCGCGGAAATCGAAGCGCTGACTAAAGTTGAGCCAGGCGAACTGTACAACGGCGCGAAAGTGACCAAGATGGAAAACGACATCAAGAAATTGTTGGGTCGTTATGGTTACGCCTATCCGCGCGTGCAGTCGCAGCCGGAGATCAACGACAGCGATAAAACCGTTAAGCTGCACGTTAACGTCGACGCAGGCAACCGTTATTACGTGCGTAAAATTCGCTTCGAAGGCAACGACACCTCTAAAGATGCCGTACTGCGCCGCGAAATGCGCCAGATGGAAGGCGCATGGCTGGGCAGCGACCTCGTCGATCAGGGTAAAGACCGTCTCAATCGTTTAGGTTTCTTTGAAACGGTGGATACTGATACCCAGCGCGTGCCGGGCAGCCCGGACCAGGTCGACGTTGTCTACAAGGTGAAAGAGCGTAACACCGGTAGCTTCAACTTCGGTATCGGCTACGGCACCGAGAGCGGCGTCAGCTTCCAGGCGGGCGTTCAGCAGGATAACTGGTTAGGTACTGGCTATGCTGTCGGGATCAACGGTACCAAAAACGACTACCAGACCTATACCGAGCTGTCGGTGACCAACCCGTACTTCACCGTAGACGGTGTAAGCCTCGGCGGTCGTGTCTTCTATAATGACTTTGATGCGAACGATGCGGATCTGTCTGACTATACCAACAAAAGCTATGGTACAGACATTACGCTGGGCTTCCCGGTCAACGAATACAACACGCTGCGCGCCGGCGTCGGTTATGTGCATAACTCCCTGTCCAATATGCAGCCGCAGGTGGCAATGTGGCGTTACCTTAACTCGATGGGCCAGTATCCGGACAACACCAACGACCGGAACTCGTTCAGTGCGAATGACTTCACCTTCAACTACGGTTGGACCTATAACAAGCTTGACCGCGGCTTCTTCCCAACGGAAGGTTCGCGCGTCAACCTGAACGGTAAGGTGACCATTCCGGGCTCAGACAACGAGTACTACAAAGCGACGCTGGATACCGCGACCTACGTGCCGATCGACAACGATCATCAGTGGGTAGTACTGGGTCGTACGCGCTTTGGTTATGGCGATGGTATCGGCGGCAAAGAGATGCCGTTCTATGAGAACTTCTATGCCGGTGGTTCCAGCACCGTGCGTGGCTTCCAGTCGAACACCATTGGTCCGAAGGCGGTGTACTTCCCGTCGAGCAGCCGTCATGATGGCGACAGCGGCTATACCAACGACTGTAAGAGCACCGAATCCGCACCGTGTAAATCCGATGATGCGGTGGGCGGTAACGCCATGGCGGTGGCCAGCCTGGAGCTGATTACCCCGACGCCGTTTATTAGTGACAAATATGCGAACTCGGTCCGGACTTCCGTCTTCTGGGATATGGGTACCGTATGGGATACTCACTGGGATTCGAGCGCGTACGCTGGATATCCGGATTACAGCGATCCGAGCAACATCCGTATGTCTGCGGGTATTGCCGTGCAGTGGATGTCGCCGTTGGGGCCGTTGGTCTTCTCCTACGCCCAACCGTTCAAAAAGTACGATGGAGACAAAGCCGAACAGTTCCAGTTTAACATTGGTAAAACCTGGTAATTGTTGGCGGCAACGGAATGCAAGTGCAGTATAGCGCTGACCGTAGGCGATAACGCGTTTATCGCCTCGCCACGCAAATAACGGTACCCCTGGGTACTCATGGGATGGTAAGGAGTTTATTGTGAAAAAGTGGTTATTAGCTGCAGGTCTGGGTTTGGCAATGGTAACTTCCGCTCAGGCGGCAGATAAAATTGCCCTGGTGAACATGAACAGCCTGTTCCAACAGGTTGCCCAGAAAACTGGCGTTTCCAACACGCTGGAAAACGAGTTCAAAGGCCGCGCTAGCGAACTGCAGCGTATGGAAGGCGACCTGCAGTCCAAAATGCAGCGTCTGCAGTCCATGAAGCCGGGCGCCGATCGTACCAAACTGGAAAAAGACGTGATGGCACAGCGCCAGACCTTCTCCCAGAAAGCGCAGGCGTTTGAACAGGATCGCGCACGTCGTTCCAACGAAGAGCGTGGCAAACTGGTTACCCGTATCCAGACTGCCGTACAGAGCGTAGCGAAAGATCAGAGCATCGATCTGGTGGTTGACGCGAATGCCGTTGCATATAACAGCAGCGATGTAAAAGACATCACCGCTGATGTGCTGAAACAGGTTAAATAAGTAATGCCTTCAATTCGACTGGCTGATCTCGCGCAGCAGTTGGATGCAGAATTACACGGTGATGGCGATATCGTCATCACCGGCGTTGCGTCCATGCAGAGCGCGAAAACGGGCCAAATCACTTTCATGGTCAACCCTAAGTACCGTGAGCACCTGGCCGCTTGCCAGGCTTCTGCCGTTGTGATGACGCAGGATGATTTACCTTTTGCCCATAGCGCCGCGCTGGTAGTGCGTAACCCCTACCTGACCTACGCGCGCATGGCTCAAATTCTGGATACCACGCCGCAGCCGGCTGAGGATATCGCGCCGAGCGCGGTCATCGATCCGTCGGCGAAGCTGGGTAGCAACGTTGCCATCGGCGCCAACGCGGTTATCGAATCCGGCGTAGTGCTGGGCGATAACGTAGTTATCGGCGCAGGCTGCTTCGTTGGGAAAAATACGAAAATAGGCGCCGGCTCGCGTTTGTGGGCTAATGTGACCGTTTACCATGAGATTGAGATCGGCGAGAATTGCCTGATTCAGTCCAGCACGGTGATTGGCGCGGATGGCTTCGGCTACGCTAACGATCGCGGTAACTGGGTAAAGATCCCGCAGCTGGGTCGCGTCATTATTGGCGATCGCGTGGAGATTGGCGCCTGCACCACGATTGACCGTGGTGCGCTGGACGATACCGTGATTGGCAACGGGGTTATCATTGATAACCAGTGCCAGATTGCGCATAACGTGGTGATTGGCGACAATACCGCGGTCGCTGGCGGCGTTATCATGGCGGGCAGCCTGAAAATTGGCCGCTACTGCATGATTGGCGGCGCCAGCGTGATTAACGGCCATATGGAAATCTGCGATAAGGTCACCGTCACGGGGATGGGGATGGTGATGCGTCCTATCAGCGAACCTGGCGTATATTCCTCCGGTATTCCGCTGCAGCCGAACAAGGCGTGGCGTAAAACCGCTGCGCTGGTGATGAATATCGACGAGATGAGCAAGCGCCTGAAAGCGATTGAGCGCAAGGTTAATCAACAAGACTAATTCATCATTTGGTCACATGACATTTCCGGCCTGTTGCATTCGCTAAAAGATTGCCGCAGGCCGTGTTATTATTGCCTTTTAGTACATTTAGACAGGAAGAGTATTTTGACTACTGACACTCATACTCTGCACATTGAAGAGATTCTGGAACTTCTGCCTCACCGTTACCCGTTCCTGCTGGTAGACCGCGTGCTGGATTTTGAAGAAGGTCGTTTTCTGCGCGCAGTAAAAAATGTTTCTGTAAACGAGCCGTTTTTCCAGGGGCACTTCCCTGGTAAGCCGATTTTGCCGGGCGTCCTGATTCTGGAAGCAATGGCGCAAGCCACCGGGATTCTGGCGTTCAAAAGCGTCGGAAAACTGGAACCAGGCGAGCTGTACTACTTCGCGGGTATCGATGAAGCACGCTTCAAACGCCCGGTAGTACCAGGCGATCAGATGATTATGGAAGTCACTTTCGAGAAAACCCGCCGCGGCCTGACCCGTTTCAAAGGCGTTGCGCTGGTTGACGGTAAAGTGGTTTGCGAAGCGACGATGATGTGTGCGCGTAGCCGGGAGGCCTGATACGTGATTGATAAAACCGCTTTTGTTCATCCTACCGCCATTGTAGAAGAAGGCGCCGTGATTGGCGCTAACGTCCACATTGGTCCGTTTTGTATTGTTGGCGCTAACGTCGAAATCGGCGAAGGCACCGTGCTGAAGTCTCACGTTGTCGTTAACGGCCACACCAAAATCGGCCGTGACAATGAGATCTATCAGTTCGCTTCCATCGGCGAAGTTAACCAGGATCTGAAATATGCTGGCGAACCGACCCGGGTGGAAATTGGCGATCGCAACCGCATTCGCGAAAGCGTCACCATTCATCGCGGCACAGTACAGGGCGGTGGATTAACAAAGGTGGGCAACGATAACCTGCTGATGATCAACGCCCACGTGGCGCACGATTGTACGCTTGGCGATCGCTGCATTCTGGCCAATAACGCGACGCTCGCGGGCCATGTTTCGCTGGATGATTATGTCATTATCGGCGGCATGACGGCGGTGCATCAGTTCTGCGTCATTGGCTCACACGTTATGGTTGGCGGCTGCTCCGGCGTGGCGCAGGACGTTCCGCCGTTCGTAATTGCCCAGGGCAACCATGCGACGCCGTTCGGCGTTAACATCGAAGGGCTGAAACGCCGCGGCTTCAGCCGGGAAGCAATCACCGCGATCCGCAACGCGTATAAACTGCTGTACCGCAGCGGCAAAACGCTGGAAGAAGCCAAGCCGGAAATCGCCGAACTGGCTGCTCAGCATCCTGAGGTTCAGCCGTTTGTCGATTTCTTCGCTCGTTCTACCCGCGGCTTGATTCGTTAATGGCTGAACAGCGTCCCCTGACGATTGCCCTGGTCGCCGGAGAAACCTCCGGCGATATTCTAGGCGCTGGTCTCATCCGCGCGCTTAAAGCACGCATCCCGAATGCGCGCTTTGTCGGCGTGGCGGGGCCGCTAATGCAGGCGGAAGGGTGCGAAGCCTGGTATGAAATGGAAGAGCTGGCGGTGATGGGCATTGTTGAAGTGCTCGGTCGCCTGCGTCGCTTACTCCATATTCGCGCCGATTTGACCCGCCGCTTCGGCGAGCTGCGTCCCGATGTCTTCGTCGGCATCGACGCCCCTGACTTTAATATCACCCTCGAAGGAAATCTGAAAAAGCAGGGCATCAAAACCATTCACTACGTCAGCCCGTCGGTCTGGGCCTGGCGACAAAAACGCGTTTTCAAAATCGGCAGATCCACCGATCTGGTGCTGGCCTTTCTGCCTTTCGAAAAGGCGTTTTATGACAAATTTAACGTCCCCTGCCGCTTTATCGGTCATACCATGGCGGATGCGATGCCGCTGGATCCTGACAAAGGCGCTGCGCGCGACCGGTTAGGGATCCCGCACAGCGTGCGCTGCCTCGCTCTGCTACCCGGCAGCCGCGGCGCGGAAGTCGAAATGCTTAGCGCCGACTTCCTGAAAACCGCGCAGCTTCTGCGCACCACCTATCCCGATCTGCAGGTGGTGGTGCCGCTGGTTAATGCTAAACGGCGGGAGCAGTTTGAGCGTATTAAAGCTGAGACGGCGCCGGATATGATCGTGCATATGCTGGACGGTCAGGCGCGCGATGCAATGATCGCCAGCGACGCCGCGCTGCTGGCCTCCGGGACGGCAGCGCTGGAGTGTATGCTGGCGAAATGCCCGATGGTGGTTGGCTACCGGATGAAGCCGTTCACCTTCTGGCTGGCGAAGCGGTTGGTAAAAACCGACTACGTCTCGTTACCGAACCTGCTGGCCGGTCGCGAACTGGTTAAAGAGCTGCTGCAGGATGAGTGCGAGCCCCAGGCGCTGGCAGCCGCTCTGCAGCCGCTGCTGGCCGATGGCAAAACCAGCCATGAGATGCATGAGACGTTCCGCGCCCTGCATCAGCAGATCCGCTGCAACGCCGATGAGCAGGCGGCGGACGCCGTACTGGAGTTAGCAAAACAATGATGGAGTTCGTCTATCCGCATACCCATCTGGTTGCCGGCGTCGATGAGGTCGGGCGTGGCCCCCTGGTTGGCGCGGTGGTGACCGCGGCGGTGATCCTCGATCCGGCGAAGCCGATTGTGGGTCTGAATGATTCCAAAAAACTCAGCGAGAAGCGTCGTCTGGCGCTGTTCGATGAGATTAAAGAGAAAGCGCTGTGCTGGAGCCTGGGGCGCGCCGAGCCGCACGAAATCGACGAGCTGAATATTCTGCATGCCACTATGCTGGCGATGCAGCGCGCCGTCGCCGGCCTGAGCATTGTTCCTGAGTTTGTCCTGATCGATGGCAACCGCTGTCCGTCGCTACCGATGCCCTCCCAGGCGGTGGTGAAAGGCGACAGCCGGGTGGCAGAAATCAGCGCAGCGTCTATTCTGGCAAAAGTCACTCGTGACGCCGAAATGGCCACGCTGGACCTCGCATTTCCCCACTACGGATTTGCCCAGCATAAAGGCTATCCCACCGCTGTTCACCTGCAGAAGCTGCAGGAACACGGCGCAACAGAGCATCACCGGCGCAGTTTTGGCCCGGTGAAGCGTGCCCTGGGCCTGGCGTCCAACTAAGTCACCGGGATCTTAAGATGGCTGAACCACGTTTCGTACACCTGCGGGTGCACAGCGACTATTCCATGATCGATGGGCTGGCGAAGACCGGGCCGCTGGTGAAGAAGGCGGCCTCGCTTGGCATGCCAGCGCTGGCGATCACTGATTTCACTAACCTGTGTGGGCTGGTGAAGTTCTACGGGACGGGACACGGCGCGGGGATTAAGCCGATCGTCGGCGCCGACTTTCACGTGCAGTGCGACCTGCTCGGCGATGAGTTTACCGAACTGACGGTGCTGGCGGCGAATAACACCGGCTACCAGAACCTGACGCTGCTGATTTCCCGTGCCTATCAGCGCGGCTACGGCGCCCTGGGGCCGTGGATCGATCGCGACTGGCTGGTGGAACATCAGGAAGGGCTGATTCTGCTCTCCGGCGGCCGTAAAGGTGACGTCGGCGTCAGCCTGATCCGCGGCAATATGCCGCTGGTGGAACAGTGCGTCGCTTTCTATGAAGAGCATTTCCCTGACCGCTATTTTCTGGAGCTGATCCGTACCGGTCGTCAGGATGAAGAGAGCTATCTCCATGCCGCCGTGGCGCTGGCGGAAGCGCGCGGCCTGCCGGTGGTGGCGACCAACGATGTCCGCTTCCTTGAAACCGGCGACTTCGACGCCCACGAAATCCGCGTCGCCATTCACGACGGCTTCACGCTCGACGATCCGAAACGGCCGCGTAACTACTCGCCGCAGCAATATATGCGCAGTGAGGAGGAGATGTGCGAGCTGTTCGCCGACATCCCGGAAGCGCTGGCAAACAGCGTAGAAATCGCCAAGCGCTGCAACGTCACCGTGCGGCTTGGCGAATATTTCCTGCCGCAGTTCCCGACGGGCGATATGACCACCGAAGATTTCCTGGTCATGAAATCGAAAGAGGGTCTGGAAGAGCGTCTGGCGTTTCTGTTTCCGGATCCGGAAGAGCGCGCAAAGCGTCGACCGGAGTACGACGAACGTCTGGACATCGAGCTGCAGGTTATCAACCAGATGGGCTTCCCGGGCTACTTCCTGATCGTGATGGAGTTTATCCAGTGGTCGAAGGATAACGGCGTGCCGGTAGGCCCGGGCCGCGGTTCCGGCGCCGGTTCTCTGGTGGCCTACGCGCTGAAGATAACCGATCTTGACCCGCTGGAGTTCGACCTGCTGTTCGAACGTTTCCTTAACCCGGAGCGTGTCTCGATGCCCGACTTCGACGTCGACTTCTGCATGGAGAAACGCGACCAGGTTATCGAGCACGTGGCGGACATGTACGGCCGCGATGCGGTATCGCAGATCATTACCTTCGGTACCATGGCGGCGAAAGCGGTTATCCGCGACGTGGGTCGCGTACTGGGTCACCCGTACGGCTTTGTCGACCGTATCTCTAAGCTGGTGCCGCCCGATCCGGGCATGACGCTGGCGAAAGCCTTTGAGGCCGAACCGCAGCTGCCGGAGATCTACGAAGCGGACGAAGAAGTTAAAGCGCTTATAGACATGGCGCGTAAGCTGGAAGGGGTGACGCGAAACGCCGGTAAACACGCCGGTGGGGTGGTTATCGCTCCGACTAAAATCACTGACTTCGCGCCGCTGTATTGCGATGAACAGGGGCTGCATCCGGTCACCCAGTTTGATAAGAACGACGTGGAATACGCCGGGCTGGTGAAGTTCGACTTCCTCGGTTTGCGTACGCTCACTATCATTAACTGGGCGCTGGAGATGATTAACAAGCGCCGTGAGAAGAACGGCGAAGGGCCGCTGGATATCGCCGCTATCCCGCTGGATGACAAGAAAAGCTTTGACATGCTGCAGCGCTCGGAAACCACTGCGGTGTTCCAGCTTGAATCGCGCGGCATGAAAGATCTGATTAAGCGCCTGCAGCCGGACTGCTTCGAAGATATGATCGCGCTGGTGGCCCTGTTCCGCCCGGGCCCGCTGCAGTCGGGGATGGTAGATAACTTTATCGACCGTAAGCATGGCCGCGAGGAGATCTCTTATCCGGACGTGCAGTGGCAGCATGAAAGCCTGAAACCGGTGCTGGAGCCAACCTACGGCATCATCCTGTATCAGGAACAGGTCATGCAGATTGCCCAGGTGCTGTCCGGATACACCCTCGGCGGCGCGGACATGCTGCGTCGTGCGATGGGTAAGAAAAAGCCGGAGGAGATGGCCAAGCAGCGTTCTATCTTTGAGGATGGGGCGAAGAAAAACGGCATTGACGGCGAACTGGCGATGAAAATCTTCGACCTGGTGGAGAAATTCGCCGGTTACGGATTTAACAAATCGCACTCCGCCGCCTACGCGTTGGTCTCCTACCAGACGCTGTGGCTTAAGGCGCACTACCCGGCCGAGTTTATGGCGGCGGTGATGACCGCCGATATGGACAACACCGAGAAAGTGGTTGGCCTGGTGGATGAGTGCTGGCGAATGGGGCTAAAAATCCTGCCCCCGGATATTAACTCCGGCCTGTACCATTTCCACGTCAACGACGATGGCGAGATCGTCTACGGCATTGGCGCCATCAAGGGCGTCGGCGAAGGACCGATCGAAGCGATTATTGAGGCGCGCAACAATGGCGGCTATTTCCGCGAGCTGTTCGACCTCTGCGCGCGAACCGATATTAAAAAGCTCAACCGTCGGGTGCTGGAAAAGCTGATTATGTCCGGGGCGTTCGATCGTCTCGGCCCACATCGCGCGGCGCTGATGAATTCGCTGGGCGATGCGTTGAAAGCCGCTGACCAGCACGCGAAAGCCGAGGCCATCGGCCAGGCTGATATGTTCGGCGTGCTGGCGGAAGAGCCCGAGCAAATTGAGCAATCCTACGCCAGCTGCCAGCCATGGCCTGAGCAGGTGGTGCTGGATGGTGAAAGGGAGACCCTGGGGCTATACCTCACCGGACACCCGATTAACCAGTATCTGAAGGAGATTGAGCGCTACGTCGGCGGCGTGAGGCTCAAAGACATGCATCCGACCGAACGTGGGAAAGTCACCACGGCGGCGGGGCTGGTGATTGCGGCGCGGGTAATGGTCACCAAGCGCGGCAATCGTATCGGCATCTGTACCCTGGATGACCGTTCCGGGCGGCTGGAAGTGATGTTATTCACCGACGCGCTGGATAAATATCAGCAGTTGCTGGAAAAAGACCGCATACTTATCGTCAGCGGACAGGTCAGCTTTGATGACTTTAGCGGGGGGCTTAAAATGACCGCCCGTGAAGTCATGGACATTGACGAAGCCCGGGAAAAATATGCTCGCGGGCTTGCTATCTCGCTGACGGACAGGCAAATTGATGACCAGCTTTTAAACCGACTCCGTCAGTCTCTGGAACCCCACCGTTCGGGAACCATTCCAGTGCACCTCTACTATCAGAGGGCGGATGCACGCGCGCGGTTGCGTTTCGGCGCAACATGGCGCGTCTCTCCGAGCGATCGTTTACTTAACGATCTGCGGGGCCTTATCGGCTCGGAGCAGGTGGAACTGGAGTTTGACTAATACAGGAATACTATGAGTCTGAATTTCCTAGATTTTGAACAGCCGATTGCAGAGCTGGAAGCGAAAATCGATTCCCTGACTGCGGTAAGCCGTCAGGATGAGAAACTGGATATTAACATCGACGAAGAAGTGCATCGTCTGCGTGAGAAAAGCGTAGAGCTGACGCGCAAAATCTTCGCCGATCTCGGTGCATGGCAGGTTGCGCAACTGGCGCGCCACCCGCGCCGTCCTTACACCCTGGATTATGTCCGCCTGGCGTTCGACGAATTTGACGAACTGGCCGGTGACCGCGCCTTCGCTGACGATAAAGCGATTGTCGGCGGTATCGCGCGTCTTGACGGTCGTCCGGTGATGATCATCGGCCACCAGAAAGGTCGTGAAACCAAAGAGAAAATTCGCCGCAACTTTGGGATGCCGGCGCCGGAAGGCTACCGCAAAGCGCTACGCCTGATGGAGATGGCTGAGCGGTTTAAAATGCCGATCATCACCTTTATCGACACCCCGGGCGCCTACCCGGGCGTCGGCGCGGAAGAGCGTGGCCAGTCGGAAGCGATCGCCCGCAACCTGCGTGAGATGTCGCGTCTTAGCGTGCCGGTTATCTGCACCGTAATCGGTGAAGGCGGCTCCGGCGGCGCGCTGGCGATCGGCGTGGGCGACAAGGTCAACATGCTTCAGTACAGCACCTATTCGGTCATTTCGCCGGAAGGCTGCGCCTCCATTCTGTGGAAGAGCGCGGATAAAGCGCCGCTGGCTGCGGAAGCAATGGGCATTATCGCCCCGCGTCTGAAAGAGCTGAAGCTGATCGATTCTATCGTTCCGGAACCGCTGGGCGGCGCTCACCGCAACCCGGAAGCGATGGCAGCGAGCCTGAAGGCGCAGCTGCTGGCAGACCTGGCAGACCTCGATCTGCTCAGCGAAGAAGAGCTGCTGAACCGCCGTTATCAGCGTCTGATGAGCTACGGTTACGCTTAACTTTTTCGTCAGGACTAAACACTAAGGGCCGGATTTTCCGGCCCTTTTTTTATGTGCGGTGCGCCCGGGGGATTGCTATGATGCTTGACTTAGGTGAATACCAGGAGGAAAGCGTGAATATCATCGCCATCATGGGGCCTCACGGCGTCTACCATAAAGACGAGCCGATCAAAGAACTGGAAGCGGCGCTGCAGCGCCAGGGCTTCCAGACCATCTGGCCGCAAAACAGCGCCGACCTGCTGCAGTTTATCGAGCACAACCCGCGCATCTGCGGGGTGATCTTCGACTGGGATGAATACAGCGTCGATCTGTGCAGCGATATCAATCAGCTCAATGAATACCTTCCTCTGTACGCTTTCATTAACGCCCACTCGACGATGGATGTCAGCAGTCAGGATTTGCGCATGACGCTGTGGTTCTTCGAATATGCGCTGGGACTCTCCGAAGAGATCGCCACCCGCATTGGGCAGTACACCCGCGAGTACCTGGAGAATATCACTCCGCCGTTTACCCGCGCGCTGTTCAACTATGTCCAGGAGGGAAAATATACCTTCTGTACGCCGGGCCATATGGGCGGCAGCGCCTATCAGAAAAGCCCGGTGGGCTGCCTGTTCTATGATTTTTTTGGCGGGAATACGCTGAAGGCGGATGTCTCGATTTCGGTCACCGAGCTGGGCTCCCTGCTGGATCATACCGGCCCGCACCTGGAGGCGGAGGAGTATATCGCGCGCGCCTTTGGCGCCGAGCAAAGCTATATGGTGACCAACGGCACCTCGACGTCCAATAAAATTGTCGGCATGTACTCGGCGCCCGCCGGCAGCACCCTGCTGATTGACCGTAACTGTCACAAATCGCTGGCCCACCTGCTGATGATGAGCGATGTGGTTCCCCTGTGGCTGAAGCCGACCCGCAACGCGCTGGGGATCCTCGGCGGTATCCCCCGGCGCGAATTTACCCGCGACAGCATTCAGCAGAAAGTGCGCGACACGGGCGGGGCGCAGTGGCCCGTGCATGCGGTGATCACCAACTCCACCTACGATGGTCTGCTCTATAACACCACCTGGCTTAAGGAGACGCTCGATGTCCCGTCGATCCATTTCGATTCCGCCTGGGTGCCCTATACCCATTTCCATCCGATATATCAGGGGAAAAGCGGTATGAGCGGGGAGCGGATCCCCGGGAAAGTCATCTTCGAGACGCAGTCGACGCATAAGATGCTGGCCGCGCTGTCGCAGGCCTCGCTGATCCACATTAAAGGCAATTATGATGAAGAGACCTTTAACGAAGCCTTTATGATGCATACCTCTACGTCGCCGAGCTACCCCATCGTCGCGTCGATTGAGACCGCGGCGGCGATGCTGCGCGGCAACTCCGGTAAACGTCTGATCCAGCGCTCCATTGAGCGGGCGCTGGACTTCCGCAAAGAGGTGCAGCGACTGCGCGAGGAGTCGGACGGCTGGTTCTTTGATATCTGGCAGCCGGAAGCCGTAGATAAAGCCGAGTGCTGGCCGGTAGCGCCGGGCGAGGACTGGCACGGTTTCAAAGATGCCGATGCGGATCATATGTATCTCGATCCGGTGAAGGTCACCATTCTGACGCCGGGCATGGACGAGCAGGGGAATATGGATGAAGAGGGGATCCCGGCGGCGCTGGTGGCGAAGTTCCTCGACGAGCGGGGCGTGGTGGTAGAGAAAACAGGCCCCTACAATCTGCTGTTCCTGTTCAGTATCGGCATCGATAAAACCCGGGCGATGGGGCTGCTGCGCGGCCTGACCGAGTTTAAACGCGCCTACGATCTCAATCTGCGGGTGAAAAATATGCTGCCGGATCTGTACGCCGAAGATCCCGACTTCTACCGCAACATGCGGATCCAGGATCTGGCGCAGGGGATCCACCGCTTGATCCGTCAGCATCAGCTGCCGCAGCTGATGCTCAGCGCCTTTGACGTCCTGCCGGAAATGAAAATGACGCCGCATCACGCCTGGCAGCGCCAGATCAAGGGGGAGGTGGAAACTATTGAACTGGAGAACCTGGTGGGGCGGATTTCGGCCAACATGATCCTCCCTTATCCGCCGGGGGTTCCGCTGCTGATGCCGGGAGAGATGATCACCGAGGAAAGCCGGGCGGTGCTCGATTTTCTGCTGATGCTTTGCTCTATCGGCCGTCATTACCCGGGCTTTGAGACCGATATTCACGGCGCCAAGCGCGATGAGGACGGTGTGTATCGGGTACGAGTCTTAAAAAATGACGAAAGGCTTGCGCGTTAACGGCGCGCACGAGTAACGTGGCTGGCTTAACAGAAGGAGTTTAACCATGCTGGGTTTGAAACGGGTTCACCATATTGCCATCATTGCGACCGACTACGCCCGCAGTAAAGCGTTCTATTGCGATATTCTGGGGTTTACGCTGCAAAGTGAGTTTTATCGCGCCGAGCGCGATTCCTGGAAAGGCGATCTGGCGCTCAACGGCGAGTATGTGATTGAGTTGTTCTCGTTCCCGTTTCCGCCAGCCCGCCCCAGTCGTCCGGAAGCCTGCGGGCTGCGTCATCTGGCCTTTAGCGTGGATGATATCGACGCCGCGGTAGCCCATCTCACCGCGCATGGCGTGGAGTGCGAAGCGATTCGTGTCGATCCCTTTACCGGTAAACGCTTTACCTTCTTTAGCGATCCGGACGACCTGCCGCTGGAAATATATCAGCAGTAAATCTTGCCAGCGCGGCCCTGGCCCGGTAACGTGCCGGGCCATCACTTCTCGGTATGTTCGTGGATATGACGGCTGATATTGCGCATACGCTTCATCCCCATCGCCAGCTGCTGGTGGCCTTCAGCGGCGGTCTGGACTCGACGGTTCTTCTGCATCAGCTGGTGCTGCTGCGGGAACAGGATCCCTCGCTGACGCTGCGGGCGGTGCATGTTCACCACGGCCTTAGCGCCCACGCAGACGACTGGGTGGCGCATTGTCGGCAGATTTGCCAGCAGTGGCAGGTGCCGCTGGTGGTGCATCGCGTGACGTTAGCCCGGGGAGGGCTGGGCGTCGAGGCCCACGCTCGTGCGGCGCGCTATCAGGCCTTTCAGGATACGCTCAATGCCGGCGAGGTGTTAGTGACCGCCCAGCACCAGGACGATCAGTGCGAAACCCTGCTGCTGGCGTTAAAACGCGGCAGCGGTCCTACCGGCCTGTCGGCGATGGCGCCATCCTCTGCCTTTGCCGGCAGTCGACTACTGCGTCCTCTCCTCAATGAAACCCGCGAATCACTACGCCAGTGGGCGCTCGCCCATCAGCTGTCGTGGATCGAAGATGAGAGTAATCAGGATGATACCTATGACCGCAATTTCCTGCGCCTGCGGGTGATCCCGGTGCTGCGCGAGCGTTGGCCGCACTTTAGCGAGGCCGTCGCCCGCAGCGCCAGCCTGTGCGCCGAGCAGGAACAACTGCTGGACGAGATGTTGGCGGCGGAGCTGGCGTCGCTGGTGGCCGAAGATGGCTCGCTGGCTATCGCGCCGCTGGCGACGATGAGTCCGCCGCGCCGAGCGGCGCTGCTGCGTCGCTGGCTCGCCGGGCAGCAGGCGCCGATGCCCGCCCGCGAGGTGCCTGAGCGCCTCTGGCACGAGGTGGCGCTGGCGCGGGAAGATGCCAGCCCCTGTCTGCGGCTGGGGGAATTTACCGTCCGCCGTTTTCAACAGCGTTTGTACTGGGTGAAGTATCTTCCCGGTCAGACGGACAGCGTTCAGCGCTGGCCCGACTGGCGCCAGCCGCTGCGGCTGGCGGACGGTCTCGGCGAGCTGACGCTGCAGCCCGACGGCAGGCTGCGCCCGCCGTCGGCGGATGAGCCGGTCACCGTCCGCTTTCGCGCCAGCGGCCACCTGCATATTGTCGGGCGCCATGGCGGACGCAAGCTTAAGAAGCTCTGGCAGGAGCTGGGCGTTGCTCCGTGGCGACGAGACACCACGCCGCTGCTTTTTTACGGCGAAACGCCGATTGCCGCAGCGGACGATCTGTTTGTGACCACAGAAGGTGAAGTGAAGGACGGGGAAGGGGTCAGGCTGATGTGGAGGAAAACGGGCGATTAAGCCCGTTTTTGATTCAGGATTCGCTCACCACCACGGTGCCGATTTCCGGGTGACTGAAGCTGGCGATTTTATCCAGGCGCAGCTCGCGGACGTTGCCGGCGAGTTCGACCACCAGATACTCGATATTTTTTCGCGAGATAAGATCGCTGGCCTTTGCCTGCAGCTGTTCGCCATCCTTCAGCGCCAGCGTCAGCACCAGGTGATGCTGGCAGGCCAGCTCCAGGTTGTCGTAATCATCGCAGTTAATGGGTTGATAAGTATCATTCATTGACATAATCGCTCACCAGTAAGTTTGCTGCCGCATAAGCGGCCTTTTCCCTGACTGACTCCGAAAGGGCCTCATCCGCCGCAATCTCATTCAATACTTTCAACACGCAACCCAGCGCATCCGGGATATACCCTAAGTCTCCGCTGGCTATTTCCGCATACCGCTTGCGTATTAACTCACAATAGTGGTCCACATGCCCTCCTGTCAGCGTTCTGACTCAACCGTGGGATGCAAGTTTAAGCCTACGAAGATAAACTCTGTTTAGCAAGGGAACTATATCATAGTCATTTAAGCAATTTCAGCAGGATGAAACAGGTTGCTGCGATTGACGACAGCCTTTTGCCGCCAGTTTCGCTACAATGTACGCCATTCTTTTCAGGAGTTTATTCATGGCGCTGAAAGCGACTATATATAAAGCTGCGGTAAATGTAGCCGATCTGGATCGCAACCAGTTTCTGGATGCTAACCTGACGCTGGCTCAGCATCCGTCAGAAACCCAGGAGCGCATGATGCTGCGCCTGCTGGCATGGATCAAATATGCCGATGAACGGCTACAGTTTACCCGCGGTCTGTCGTCGGACGACGAGCCGGAGCTGTGGCTGCTTAACGATCATCTCGGGGTCGATCTGTGGATCGAACTGGGTCTGCCGGATGAGCGGCGGATTAAGAAAGCCTGCTCACGGGCGCAGGCGGTGGCGCTGTTTGCTTATAATAGCCGGGCAGCTGAAATCTGGTGGCAGCAGAATCAGAGCAAGCTTGCGGCGTACCCGAAGCTGACCATCTGGTATCTTGATGATGCGCAACTGGCACTGCTTAGCGCCTTTGCCGACCGTACCATGACGCTGCAGGCCACTCTGCAGGAGGGCAGTATCTGGTTATCCGACGCTCGGAATAATCTGGAAATTCAGCTTACCGCCTGGCAAGCGTCGGCATGATTACTATTAGCCGCAGCGTAGCCCTCGCCGACGACGAGATCGTCTTGTCAGGCATTCGCGCCCAGGGAGCAGGGGGGCAGCATGTGAACAAAGCGTCGACGGCGATCCATCTGCGCTTTGATATTAAAGCTTCAAGCCTGCCGGAGTTTTACAAAGAGCGCCTGCTCGCCGCCAGCCACCACTTAATTTCTGCTGACGGTGTGGTTATCATTAAGGCTCAGGAATACCGCAGCCAGGAGATGAACCGTGAAGCGGCGATCGCCCGGCTGGTGGCCCTTATTAAAGAATTAACCGCAGTGCAAAAAAGTCGCCGGGAGACGCGACCGACTCGGGCATCGAAAGAGCGACGCCTTGCTTCCAAGGCACAGAAGTCCTCAGTCAAGGCGCTGCGTGGGAAAGTTCGCCAGTGAAGGCGTCGGCGAACGGGTGAAATGGATGATAAGGAAAGCAAAGTGAAGAAAATCGTATTCTCCGTGATAGCGGCCTGTTCGCTGTTCGCGCTGTTTGGTTGTAACCATCGCGCCGAGACTGACACGGTCCAGCCAGCGGCGATGGAAGAGCTCAAGCCGATGCAGCAAAGCTGGCGAGGCGTGCTGCCTTGCGCGGATTGCGAAGGTATCGACACCTCGCTGTTCCTGGAAAAAGACGGGACCTGGGTGATGAATGAGCACTACCAGGACGCCCGTCGTGAGCCGTCATCCTTTGCCTCGTACGGCACCTGGGCACGTACCGCGGATAAGCTGGTGCTGACCAACAGCAAGGGCGAGAAATCTTACTTTCGCGCGAAAGGCGACAAGCTGGAGATGCTCGACCGCAACGGAAGCCCCATTCAGTCTCCTCTCAACTATACCCTGGAGCCAGTGAAGGCCAGCCTGCCGACGACGCCGATGGCGATGCGCGGCATGTATTTCTATATGGCCGATGCGGCAACCTTTACCGATTGTGCGACCGGTAAACGCGTCGCGGTGGCGAACAATGCCCAGCTTGAACGGGATTATGCCGCCGCGCGCGGGACCGATACTCGCCCGGTACTGCTGGTGGTAGAAGGGCACTTTACTCTCGAGGCGAACCCGGATACCGGCGAGATGATGAAAACGCTGATGACGGATCAAGCCGGCAAATTTATTCCCGGTAAAGACTGCAGCCATTGATTGTCAGGCCCCTGTCCGGGTAACGGGCAGGGGATGATCCCGCGCAGTACCACCTACTTCCTCCTGTTATTAGCCCTGTCACATCAACAGTGAGCGTGGATCTGGCTGGTGGAAAAGCGTCAATCGTTTCTTTACTCCGCACCGTCCTTCGGTTTGTTCAGCCCCACCAGCTTACCGGCCTGAAGATAAACTCCCAGTTTCAAATGCCCGACATACTGGAGCTGCGTTTCGGGTTTAAACGTGGCGACGTCTCCTTCCCGCATGTGCAGCAGATCGGAAGGACTGATCCACGCCGCCTGCGCGAGCGTCAGCGGATGCCCGGCTCGGACAAAGGCCTCGCTGACAAACTCCGAGCAAAACCACGCTTTCTTGTCGCCGCTTGCCGCATCGCCCAGCTGCGCTTTGGCCAGGCCGCTGACGCACTGCTGGCGAAAGTCTCGTGAGAAGGGGTTGAGCGAGCAGAGCGGTTTGGTGACCATATAAGGGATAAACTGAATAATGCCGCGATAGTTATACCCGCTGTCTTTGACCTGCCAGGCAAAACTTTTCATCGCCGTCGCCTGGTCCGGCGTCAGGTCAGGCACCCTGAGAGCAAAGAGTTTATCGCTGTGCGCCAGCGCCTGCTGAAGGGTAATCACTTGTACGCCGGCGCCGGTGGCTTCCGCAACCTGACCTTCGCCAACATACAGCGCGACGTGGCTTACAGAAGAGGCGCTGAAGGCGCGGATCCCAAGCGATGTGACGCCCAGGCTGGAGGAGAACAGCAGGTCGCCGGAGCGCAGGTCGCTTTCGGCGATTTCGCGCAGTCCGCTGCCGGCAATCGAGCTTTGACGCTGGAGGGTAACAGCCCAGGATGATGAATGGTCATCGGCAGCAGATGTGGAAGGCGAGCTGCGGCCGACGTCCAGGGTACAGGCGGTAAGCAGGAGCAGGGCAAAAGTAAGCAGTCCGCTGCGGAGGAGATGTGCAGTCATTGGTACTGTCCTTGTAAAAAAAAGGCCCTGACATCCGTTCAGGGCCCTGAGGTGGGTGTTAGCCTTTTATCGCTTTAACCAGATATTCCACAATATCCCCGGTCTTAATCAGCTGCTTCTCACCGTTGCGACGATACTTGTATTCGATATCATCGTTGTCGAGGTTACGATCGCCCAGCACGATGGTGTGCGGGATACCGATCAGCTCCATATCGGCGAACATCACGCCCGGACGCTCTTTACGATCGTCCATCAGCACTTCAATACCCTGGGCGCTCAGCTCGGCGTACAGTTTCTCTGCCAGCTCCTGCACACGGTAAGACTTGTGCATGTTCATCGGCAGGATCGCCACCTGGAACGGCGCAATCGCATCCGGCCAGACGATACCGCGATCGTCAAAGTTCTGCTCAATCGCCGCCGCTACCACGCGAGTCACCCCGATACCATAGCATCCCATGGTCAGGATCTGGTTACGGCCATCTTCGCCCTGGACCGCGGCTTTCATCGCCTCGGAGTACTTCGTCCCCAGCTGGAAGATATGACCCACTTCGATACCGCGCTTAATAAGCAGGGTACCTTTACCGTCCGGGCTCGGGTCGCCGGCGACGACGTTACGGATGTCGGCCACTTCCGGCGTCGCGACATCGCGGTCCCAGTTGATGCCGAAGTAGTGTTTGCCATCGATATTGGCGCCAGCGGCGAAATCGCTCATCACTGCTACAGTACGGTCGATAATCACCGGTACCGGCATGTTCACCGGGCCCAGGGAGCCCGGACCGGCGTTCACCAGGGCGCGGATCTCTTCTTCGGTGGCGAAGGTCAGCGGGCTGGCGACCTGCGGCAGTTTTTCCGCTTTCACTTCGTTCAGCTCGTGATCGCCGCGCACCAGCAGGGCAACCAGCGGGGAAGCGCTATCTTCAACCGCTTTCACCAGCAGAGTTTTCACGGTTTTTTCGATCGGCAGGTTGAACTGCTCCACCAGCTCGGCGATGGTTTTGGCGTTCGGCGTATCGACCAGGGTCATCTCCTGGGTGGCGGCTGCGCGCGGCTCTTTCGGCGCAACGGCTTCCGCAAACTCGATGTTTGCCGCGTAGTCGGAGCTGTCGGAGAAGATCACATCGTCTTCGCCGCTCTGCGCCAGCACCTGGAATTCATGAGAGGCGCTGCCGCCGATAGAACCGGTGTCAGCCTGTACCGCGCGGAAATCCAGCCCCATACGGCTGAAGATTTTGCTGTAAGCGGCATACATCGCGTCGTAGGTTTCCTGCAGCGATTCCTGCGAAGTATGGAAAGAGTAGGCATCTTTCATCAGGAATTCACGGGAGCGCATCACCCCGAAACGCGGGCGTACTTCGTCGCGGAATTTGGTCTGGATCTGATAGAAGTTCAGCGGCAGCTGTTTATAGGAGTTCAGCTCGTTGCGGATCAGATCGGTAATGACCTCTTCGTGGGTTGGGCCGAGGACGAACGGACGATCGCCGCGATCGGCAATGCGCAACAGTTCCGGGCCGTACTGCTCCCAGCGCCCGCTCTCCTGCCACAGTTCAGATGGCTGAACGACCGGCATTAACACCTCGATCGCACCGGCGTTGTTCATTTCTTCACGCACGATGTTTTCGACTTTTTTCAGGACGCGCACGCCGGTCGGCAGCCAGGTGTATAACCCGGAGGCCAGCTTGCGGATCATCCCGGCGCGCAGCATCAGCTGATGGCTGATTACCTCGGCGTCGGCAGGTGTCTCCTTCAGAGTGGAGAGCAGATATTGGCTAGTACGCATGTTGTAACGGTTCCAGTTAAACGAGCGGAACAGGCTGGTTGCCCAGCCTGAAACAAAAAAAGTGGTTTAGTTTACCAGTGTGGCAAAGATGCCAAAAGAGAGGAAAATAAAATTAGCGCGCTTCGAGGGCAAAGACTTCAAAACCGGAGGCAGTCACCCGCCAGCGGACGTTGAAATCCAGCAGCCAGACGGCATACGTTTTTCCCGCTTGTTCCTCTTTTCGGTAGGCCGGACGCGGATCCTGCGCCAGCACCTCGCGGATAAACGCTTTGATATACGGGTAGCGTTTTTCCAGCGTGAGTAACTGTGCGTCTATTTCCGGCGTAAAGCTGACGTTCATACCCGCCAGCGGCGCCTGCTGTGCATAGCTGGCGCTGGCGTCCGGCAGGGCTTCGGCGAAAGGAAGATACGGTTTGATATCAACCACCGGCGTCCCGTCGACGAGATCGAGGCTGCCGAGTTCCAGTATTACCTGATCTTTCTGACAGCGAATGCCCTTGAGCTCAACGAGCGACATGCCGATGGGATTAGGGCGAAACGTTGAACGGGTGGCGAAGACGCCCATCCGCGCATTGCCGCCCAGTCGGGGAGGTCGCACCGTCGGACGCCAACCGCCTTCCATTGTCTGATGAAACACAAACAGGATCCACAGATGGCTGAAACTCTGCAGGCCACGCACGGCGTCGGCCTGGTTATAGGGCGCGACCAGATGGAGTTCTCCGCCGCCGTGTTTCACCAGGCCTGGCTGGCGAGGAACGGCAAACTTCTCTTTATACGGCGAACGGATGACGCCTATTTGCGCGAACTGAAATGCGCTCATTGCGCCGAGACGTTAAGCGCTGAACCCAGGCAAACGGCCTGACGGTAGCAGCCTGGCGTACCGCTGGTCACTTCGCAGCGGTGAAGCAGGACGGCATTAGCTTTCATACGCGCGGCATTAATTTGCAGGCGCTTGCGCGCGGTGGGGATATTCGGCGGAGAATCCTGATTCGAAGCCTGGCAGGACTCGCCAGATACTTCACCCAGATCGCGGAACGGTTTACCAACCAGCTCTGACGCATCGGTGTAAATACGTACTGGGGCCGGGCGGGTGGCGCGCGGTTTGCTCGGCTCAGATTTAACCGGCGGGGTTGCAGTGCTTTGAGCAGGCTCAACGGGAGATCTGCTTAGCATGGAACAACCGCTTAACATGAGTGCTAACAAACAGATCGGTAAAGCACGCATAGTATTTCCTCAATGAATAAAAAACAGGGCGTTATTGAATCAGGTGCTTGCATAAATGACAAGACGGGCGTGAAGCCCGTCCTGAATGATATTACGGTGAGAAAAGATTACCAGCCTTTCACGGCACCGCCGTTAAAGATCTTGTTCGCTGCTTCGTAAACTTCATCGCTCTGGTAAGCCTGAACGAATTTTTTCACATTCTCAGCATCTTTATTGTCTTCACGCGCCACAATCAGGTTCACGTAAGGAGACTCTTTACCTTCAACAAAGATGCCGTCTTTCGCCGGGGTCAGGCCAATCTGGCTGGCGTAAGTGGTGTTGATAACGGCCAGCGCAATCTGCGCATCGTCCAGGGAACGCGGCAGCTGCGGCGCCTCCAGTTCAACAATCTTCAGGTTTTTCGGGTTCTCGACGATGTCCAGCGAGGTCGGCAGCAGGCCCACGCCGTCTTTCAGTTTAATCAGACCGACCTGCTGCAGCAGCAGCAGGGAACGACCGAGGTTAGTCGGATCGTTAGGGACGGCGATCTGTGAGCCCGGCTGCAGTTCGTCCAGCGATTTGATTTTCTTCGAATAACCCGCGATCGGGTAGACGAAGGTGTTACCGACAGCCACCAGCTTATAGCCGCGGTCTTTAATCTGCTGATCGAGATACGGTTTATGCTGGAAGGCGTTCACGTCGATATCGCCTTTGCTCAGCGCTTCGTTCGGCAGAACGTAATCGTTGAAGGTCACCAGTTCTACGTCAAGGCCATACTTCTCTTTTGCTACTTTCTGTGCAACTTCAGCGACCTGCTGTTCCGCCCCGACGATAACGCCGACTTTAATATGATTCGGATCTTTTTCATCCTGACCGCAACCCACCAGCGCCAGAGAACCGATTAACGCGCCAACTGCCGCAAAAGTTTTGAAATTAAAGGCCATGTTATTTCCTTCCTGTAAGAATGAGTGTTGTCTGCCAATAACGTTATTTGTGAGTCACAGCCCGGACGATG
The DNA here is from genome assembly GCF_051858335.1 of Klebsiella sp. K47. NCBI lineage: Bacteria > Pseudomonadati > Pseudomonadota > Gammaproteobacteria > Enterobacterales > Enterobacteriaceae > Klebsiella > Klebsiella sp. K47. The sequence goes on along the minus strand of NZ_JBPYUI010000008.1, from coordinate 2,682 downwards.
CGATCGCCAGAGAATTGAATTAAATAAACCAGAACAACCAGCAATACCAGTACGGTATTCATCACGGTGGCGTTATATCCAATATAGCCATACTGATAACCAATCTGACCCAGGCCACCGGCGCCCACCGCGCCGCCCATTGCGGAATAACCCACCAGCGTGATGAGCGTGATGGTGGCGGCGTTGACCAGACCCGGCAATGCTTCAGGTAGCAGGACTTTGCGCACGATCTGCAGCGGCGTGGCGCCCATCGCGCGGGAGGCTTCAATAAGGCCGGTGGGGATTTCCAGCAGGGCGTTCTCCACCATGCGGGCGATAAACGGCGCGGCGCCAACTGTTAATGGCACAATCGCTGCCTGCAGGCCGATAGAGGTACCGACGATCACGCGGGTAAACGGAATCATCCAGACCAGCAGGATAATGAACGGGATGGAGCGGAAAATATTCACCAGCGCCGACAGCGTACGGTACAGTTTGGCATTGGCGACGATTTGCCCCGGACGGGTAACGTACAGCAGCACGCCCACCGGCAGGCCGAGGACAAAACCGAAGAAGCCAGAGACAAAAGTCATTGCCAGCGTTTCCCATACGCCGCGCAACAGCAGCCACATCATTGCCTCAGACATAACCCAATACCTCTACTTTTACATGATGTTCCTGCAGCCAGGCGATGGCCGCCTGAGTGTCTTCCTGTGTACCGTGCATTTCGGTGAGCATGATGCCGAACTTCACCCCGCCGGCATAATCCATCTGCGCGCTGATAATGTTGTTATTCACGTTGAAGCGACGCGCGGTTTCAGAGAGCAGCGGCGCATCGACGGAGTGGCCGGTAAATTCCATGCGCAGCATCGGTACGCTATCCGCTGTGGCGGTAGGTTTCAGGCGCGCCTGATAGTCATCCGGAATATCGAGGTGCAGAGTGGACTGAATAAACTGCTGAGCCAGCGGCGTCTTCGGATGGGAGAAGACTTCGCTCACGGTGTCCTGCTCGATCAGTTGACCATTACTAATGACCGCCACGCAGTCGCAGATACGTTTAACCACGTCCATTTCATGGGTGATCAACAGGATGGTCAGTCCCAGGCGACGGTTAATGTCTTTCAGCAGTTCGAGAATGGAACGGGTAGTGGCCGGATCCAGGGCGCTGGTGGCTTCATCGCACAGCAATACTTTAGGATTGCTGGCCAGCGCGCGGGCAATCGCCACGCGCTGTTTCTGGCCGCCGGAGAGGTTGGCCGGGTAGCTGTCGTGCTTATCACCCAGACCGACAAGATCCAGCAGCTCCGTGACACGGCGTTTGATTTCAGCCTGCGGCGTGTTATCCAGCTCCAGGGGTAATGCCACGTTGCCGAAAACGGTCCGCGAGGCCAACAGGTTAAAATGCTGGAAAATCATGCCAATTTGACGGCGAGCGCGGGTTAGCTCTTTCTCCGACAGGGCAGTCAGTTCCTGACCGTCAACCTGTACGCTGCCCTCGGTCGGGCGCTCCAGCAGGTTCACGCAGCGAATCAGCGTACTTTTACCGGCGCCGGAGGCACCGATGACGCCGTAAATCTGTCCGGCAGGGACATGCAGGCTGACGTTATTCAGCGCCTGAATGCTGCGATTCCCCTGCTGGAATACTTTGGTGATATTGGAAAGTTTAATCATCAGTTATTTATTATCGTTTAGCCGTTTGCCGTGGCATTTTCTTCTGCCGTATCCAGGCGATGCCTGGCAATGAAATGGATGTTAAGGCATCCAGACGTCTAAATCAATCTGACTCTTTATAATGAGCACTTTCTTGCATGCGGAAACATGCGATACTAGCGGCACTAGTCTTTTTCAGGAGCAAACCGGTGGCAAAGTCAGTACCCGCAATTTTTCTCGACCGTGACGGCACTATTAATGTCGATCATGGCTACGTCCACGAAATCGACAATTTTGAATTTATCGATGGCGTCATTGACGCGATGCGCGAACTAAAAGAGATGGGCTACGCGCTGGTGCTGGTCACTAACCAGTCCGGTATTGCCCGCGGTAAATTTACCGAAGCCCAGTTTGAAACGCTGACCGAATGGATGGACTGGTCTCTGGCAGACCGCGGCGTCGACCTCGACGGTATCTACTATTGCCCGCATCACCCGCAGGGTGCGGTTGAGGAGTACCGCCAGACCTGTGATTGTCGTAAACCGCATCCGGGGATGCTGATTTCCGCCCGCGACTATCTGCATATCGATATGGCTGCTTCTTATATGGTAGGGGACAAACTGGAAGATATGCAGGCGGCAGCGGCTGCGGATGTCGGGACTAAAGTACTGGTGCGCACCGGTAAGCCCCTGACTGAAGAAGCGGAAAAAGCGGCGGATTGGGTGCTAAATAGCCTGGCTGAGCTGCCGGCGGCGATTAAAAAGCAGCAAAAATAAGCGTTGCGTTTAAAAGATGAGCGGTTGAAATAAAATTGTATTTTTCCGCTTGTCATTCCCGGAGAGCTCCCTATAATGCGCCTCCATCGACACGGCAGATGTGAATCACTTCACACAAACAGCCGGTTCGGTTGCAGAGAAAAATCCTGAAAAACGGGTTGACTCTGAAAGAGGAAAGCGTAATATACGCCACCTCGCGACAGAGCGCTAAAGCGCGTCGCAACTGCTCTTTAACAATTTATCAGACAATCTGTGTGGGCACTCAAAGTGACATGGA
>NZ_JBPYUI010000007.1:0-240369 GCF_051858335.1 Klebsiella sp. K47 | reverse complement strand
GACTGTAAATCTGCCGTCATCGACTTCGAAGGTTCGAATCCTTCCCCCACCACCATCTTCTTAAAAAACACCTCAATCCAATTATTCTACGATATTCTATATTCTGCCCCATGGGGAAGGATGAGAAGCTTCGACTAAGGTTCGACTCGAGCGAAGCGAGAGAACGTTGCCGCAGGCAACGGCCCGAAGGGCGAGGCGCTTTAGCGCCGAGTAATCCTTCCCCCACCACCATCTCCCCATGCCATGCCCAGCATAATCTACCTACGGTATTCTATATTCTGCCCTACAGGGAAGGATGAGAAGCTTCGACTAAGGTTCGACTAAGGTTCGACTCGAGCGAAGCGAGAGAACGTTGCCGCTGGCAATGGCCCGAAGGCGAGGCGCTTTAGCGCCGAGTAATTCTTCCCCCACCACTGTTGCACTCTCAGCCACCTGTTCTGCTGTCTCATCGCTCGCGCTTCGCTTAGCGAGGCTACAAGTGGTGCCGTCTGGTAGCCCGGACAGGTGCGCAGCACCGCCTCCGGAAAAACTCACAGCGGTGGCAACCGCCTTTTTACCGGCGAGCTTTTCACCACCGAGGTGTTACACTGCGCATACTCCGCCAGACCGTCCAGCAGGGTATCCAGCTGGGCAATATCGCGCACCACGAGACGCATCACAAAACAATCTTCCCCGGTCACCTTGTCACTTTCAATACATTCCGGCATCGCCTGGATATATTTATCCACCTTCTGCAGCAGCCCAGGCAGCGGCCGGACCCGCACCAGCGCCTGCAGGCTATAGCCCAGCGCGGCGAGATTTACCCGCGCCCCATAGCCCTGAATGACACCCCGCTCCTCCAGGCACTTCACCCGCTCGGCGGTGCTCGGCGAGGTCAGCCCCACCCGCGCGCTCAGGACCTTGAGCGAAACTCTGGCATCCTGAGTCAGGCAGGTGAGGATCGCCCGGTCAATTTCATCAAGTACGTCATTCATATATTTCACCTAATTATAAAAGGCACTTCCCCCCTTCTACCTTAATTCAGCCATATCACCCTGTCAGGGTTTTTCGCACAATAACTAAAAAATGGTGGAGGTGAAAAATGCAACTTACCCGCGGCGTCTGGCAGATGAGCCTGGCAATGATAATCTCCGGCTCGATCGGCGCGTTCGTGCTGCTCTCTGGTTTGCCGGTGACTGATGTGGTGTTCTGGCGCTGCCTGATTGGCGCGCTAACCCTGCTGGTGTTTATCGTGTTAAGCCGCCAGCCCTTCAACCGGCTAACGCGTTTCACTCTCGCTCTGGCGGTGATTGGCGGCGCGGCGCTGGTCGTCAACTGGCTGCTGCTGTTTGCCGCCTATTCGCGGATCTCAATCGGTATGGCCACCGTGGTCTATAACACCCAGCCGTTTATGCTGGTACTGATGGGGATGGTGCTGGGGGAACGGGTCAGCGCCGTGAAATGGGGATGGTTACTGCTGGCCTTTGGCGGCGTAGTGATCCTGCTGTCGAGCGAGCTGACGCCTGCACACGAAGAGGGGCTTACCACCGGCGTGTTGCTGGCGCTGGGCGCGGCATTCTTCTATGCCCTGACCGCCATCATCGCGCGCAAACTGCATCCGCTCCCCGCGCAACATATCGCCTTCATTCAGGTTCTCGTCGGCGTCGTGATGCTGCTGCCGCTGGTGCATGCCCCCGAATTGACGGCCAGCTTCCCCTGGCGCTATCTGCTGATCCTCGGCATCGTCCATACCGGGATCATGTATCAGCTTTTATATAGCGCGATACAGAAACTGCCGACGCCCGTTACCGGTTCGCTCTCCTTTATTTATCCGCTGGTGGCGATGGTGGTTGACTATCTGGTCTTCCACCATGCGTTATCCGCGGTGCAATTGCTCGGTGGGATGCTTATTCTGTTTGCCGCCGCAGGGAATAATCTCGGCTGGGGCGAAAAAAAACCCCGCCGCGGCGGGGTCAGTGAGCAGTCGCGGGCCAGTTAGCGACGGGCGCGGACAATCTGGTATTTGCGCGTCAGGTATTCGACCGGCGCGCTCCAGATATGAACCAGACGGGAGAACGGGAACAGCAGGAACAGGGTCATGCCCAGCACCAGGTGAACGCGGAAAATAAACGCCACGCCATCCAGATGCTGTGACGCGCCGCCGTGGAACGTCACCACCGACTGCGCCCAGCCGACCAGTTTCATCATTTCACTGCCGTCCATATGCTGAGCGGAGAACGGGATCGTCAGCAGGCCGAGCGCACACTGCACCATCAGCAACGAGAGGATCAGAATATCCGCTCCGGTGGTGGTGGCGCGAACGCGCGGGCTGAGCAGACGACGCTTGAGAAGCAGTAACCCGCCCACCAGGGTCATCACGCCGCAGGCGCCGCCGGCGATCATCGCCATCTTCTGCTTGACATCGATCGGCAGGAAGGACTCATACATCCAGTGCGGGGTCAGCATGCCGAGGAAGTGGCCGGCGAAAATACCCAGGATGCCGATATGGAACAGATTCGACGCCAGGTTCATCCCCTTACGGTCCAGCATCTGGCTGGAGGCGGCGCGCCAGGTGTACTGGCCATAGTCATAGCGCAACCAGCTGCCAATCAGGAACACCGAACCCGCAATGTACGGATAAATGTCAAAGAAGAACATATTCAGGAAGTGCATTATTGCTGTCCTCCGTTAGAGATATTCAGATATTGCGGGGCCACGGCTCCGGCAAAACGACGCTGGTGAGCGGAAATTTCCGACTCGCCGCAGCCCTGGTCGGCAAAGAATTTGACCTGTTCTTCTTCCCAGACGGCGTCCAGCGCCTGCGGCGTATCGTCGCGCGCTTCGTCGGCAATCTTCTCCGCCACCTTCTGGCTGTCGACCTGCGTATTGGCCAGCTTCAGCAACAGCTCGAACAGCACCGCATAGCGACTTTCGCGCTGCTGCAGGCGCGCGCTGAGCAGACCGAGGATCGGCGCGACGTCCCGCAGGCCGCCAAGCGCTTCCTCTTCCGGCAGCTGCGCCAGATACTCCAGATATAGCGGCAGATGATCCGGCAGCTCATGGCTATCCAGCAGCAGGCCGTGGCGCTCGTACTGCGCCATGAGATCCACCATCGCCTGCCCGCGATCGCGGGATTCGCCGTGGACATGTTCAAACAGCAGCAGCGAGGTGGCCCGGCCGCGGTCAAACAGTTCGCTATAGGCCGCCTGGGCGTCCAGCGGATCCTGAGCCACTAAATCGCGCAGGAAAACGCCCAGCGCGTGGGCATCCTCTTTGCTAAGTTTCTCTGATGACGCGAGCGCCTCGAACATCTCCTGCTGATGCTGCCATAAGGCAGCGTCAGGATATTCGAGCAGACGCGATACAATCACGAGTTCAATCATGCGTGCGGCTCCGTTTTGCTGGTCACGTCGATGGCGTCGATGCGACGGCTGTTGAACAGGTTGAACTGACTGTCAGAGCCGTGGCAGCCATCGCCAAAGCTAAAGCCGCAGCCGTTTTTCTCCGGAAACGCTTCTCGCGCCTGTTCACGATGGCTGCTCGGCACCACGAAACGATCTTCGTAGTTGGCGATCGCCAGATAGCGATACATTTCCTGGGCCTGCGCTTCGCTCAGCCCCACCTCTTCCAGCGCGCGGGTATCGACGACGCCGTCAACGGTTTCCGCACGCTTATAGTGGCGCATCGCCAGCATTCGTTTCAGCGCCAGCAGTACCGGCTGGGTATCGCCCGCGGTCAGCAGGTTCGCCAGATATTGCACCGGAATACGCAGGCTTTCCACGTCCGGCAGGATCCCGTTGCTACCCAGTTCACCCGCATCGGCGGCGGACTGAATCGGCGACAGCGGCGGCACGTACCAGACCATTGGCAAGGTGCGATATTCCGGGTGCAGCGGCAGGGCCAGCTTCCAGTCCATCGCCATTTTGTAAACCGGCGACTGCTGCGCAGCTTCAATGACCCCCTGCGGTACGCCATCTTTCAGCGCCTGCTCGATCACTTTCGGATCGTTGGGATCGAGGAACACGTCCAGCTGACGCTGATACAGATCTTTCTCGTTCTCGGTGCTGGCGGCGTTTTCAATCGCGTCCGCGTCGTATAGCAGGACGCCGAGATAGCGGATACGGCCCACGCAGGTTTCGGAGCACACCGTCGGCATCCCGGATTCAATACGCGGGTAGCAGAAGATGCATTTCTCGGATTTCCCGCTCTTCCAGTTGAAATAGATCTTCTTGTACGGACAGCCGGTGATACACATCCGCCAGCCGCGGCACTTGTCCTGGTCGATCAGTACGATGCCGTCTTCTTCACGCTTATAGATGGCGCCGCTCGGGCAGGTCGCGACGCAGGCCGGGTTCAGGCAGTGCTCGCACAGGCGCGGCAGATACATCATGAAGGTGTTTTCGAACTGGCCGTACATCGCCTTCTGCATGTTGTCGAAGTTCTGATCTTTGGCGCGTTTTTCAAACTCGCCGCCGAGGATCTCTTCCCAGTTCGGACCGCTGGTGATCTTGTCCATCCGCTGGCCGGTGATCAGCGAGCGCGGACGGGCGATCGGCTGATGTTTGCTCTCCGGCGCGTTATGCAGATTCTGATAGTCATAATCAAACGGCTCGTAGTAATCATCGATGCCCGGCAGATGCGGGTTGGCGAAGATTTTACCCAACAGCATCGCGCGATTGCCCATGCGCGGCTGCAGTTTACCGTTAATTTTGCGGATCCAGCCGCCCTTCCATTTTTCCTGGTTTTCCCAGTCGTTCGGGAAACCGACGCCCGGCTTACTTTCCACGTTGTTGAACCAGGCGTATTCCATCCCTTCCCGGCTGGTCCAGACGTTTTTACAGGTCACCGAGCAGGTGTGGCAGCCGATGCACTTATCGAGATTCAGCACCATGCCGACTTGTGAACGAATTTTCATTTTACGCTCTCCTGTACCTGGTCGTTGCCTTCGCCGTCTAACCAGTTAATATTCTTCATCTTACGTACCACCACAAACTCATCGCGGTTGGAGCCGACGGTGCCGTAGTAGTTAAAGCCATAGGCCAGGTGGCCGTAGCCGCCGATCATGTGGGTCGGTTTCGGCGTAATACGGGTGACGGAGTTATGGATCCCCCCGCGCTGACCGGTGATTTCAGAGCCCGGCAGGTTCACGATACGTTCCTGCGCGTGATACATCATGGTCATCCCGGCTGGAACGCGCTGACTCACCACCGCACGCGCCGTCAGGGCGCCGTTGGCGTTGAACACTTCGATCCAGTCGTTATCTTCGATACTCAGATCTTTCGCATCCGCTTCGCTCATCCAGACAATCGGCCCACCGCGCGACAGGGTCAGCATCAGCAGGTTATCGCTGTAGGTCGAGTGGATACCCCATTTCTGGTGCGGGGTCAGGAAGTTCAGCGCCTTCTCCGGGTTGCCGTTGGACTTCTCGCCCATCACCGCTTTCACCGAACGGGTGTCAATCGGCGGCCGATAGACCAGCAGGCTTTCGCCGAAGTCGCGCATCCACTGGTGATCCTGATACAGCGACTGACGTCCGGACAGCGTGCGCCACGGGATCAGCTCGTGAACGTTGGTGTAACCGGCGTTGTAGGAGACATGCTCATCTTCCAGGCCAGACCAGGTCGGGCTGGAGATAATCTTCCGCGGCTGCGCCTGAATATCGCGGAAGCGGATCTTCTCGTCTTCTTTGTTCAGCGCCAGATGCGTATGCTCGCGACCGGTGATCTCGCTCAGCGCTTGCCACGCTTTCACCGCCACCTGACCGTTGGTTTCCGGGGCCAGGGTGAGGATCATTTCCGCGGCGTCGATGGCCGTTTCCAGCTTCGGCTGGCCTTTCGCCGGGCCTTCCGCCTTGGTGTAGTTGAGCTTACGCAGCAGATCCATCTCGCTCTGGGTGTTCCAGGCGATGCCTTTCCCGCCGTTGCCGATGGTTTCCAGCAGCGGGCCGATCGAGGTGAAACGCTCGTAGGTCGCCGGGTAATCACGCTCAACCGGAATAATATGCGGCGCGGTTTTCCCGGGGATGAGATCGCATTCGCCTTTTTTCCAGTCTTTGACGTCCAGCGGCTGCGCCATTTCCGCGGCGGAGTCGTGCTGGATCGGCAGGGTCACCACGTCGGTTTCTTTACCGAGGTGGCCCACGCACACTTCAGAGAATTTCTTCGCGATACCTTTATAGATCTCCCAGTCGCTCTTCGATTCCCAGGCTGGATCAACGGCGGCCGACAGCGGGTGAATAAACGGATGCATATCCGAGGTATTCATGTCGTCTTTTTCGTACCAGGTGGCGGTCGGCAGCACGATGTCGGAGTAGAGACAGGTGCTCGACAGACGGAAATCGAGGGTCACCACCAGATCCAGTTTGCCGTCGAGGCCGTTATCCCGCCATTCGACTTCTTCCGGCTTCACGCCGCCCTGCTTGCCCAGGTCTTTGCCCTGAATGCCGTTCTCGGTACCCAGCAGGTACTTGAGCATGTATTCATGGCCTTTACCGGAGGAGCCCAGCAGGTTGGAACGCCAGATAAACAGGTTACGCGGGTGGTTTTTGCCATTTTCCGGCTGCTCGGCCGCAAAGCGAATCGAGCCCTCTTTCAGCGACTTCACGGTGTAATCCACCGGGGTCATGCCGGCTTTTTTCGCTTCGTCAGCGATACGCAGCGGGTTGACGCCAAGCTGCGGCGCCGACGGCAGCCAGCCCATCCGCTCTGCGCGCACGTTAAAGTCGATCAGGTGGCCGCTGTAACGGGATTTATCCGCCATCGGCGACAGCAGTTCCTGCGCGGTCACCGTTTCATAGCGCCACTGGCTGGAGTGGTTATAGAAGTACGAGGTACTATTCATGTGACGTGCCGGACGCTGCCAGTCAAGGGCGAACGCCAGCGGCTGCCAGCCGGTCTGCGGACGCAGTTTTTCCTGGCCCACATAGTGCGCCCAACCGCCGCCGCTCTGACCGACGCAGCCGCAGAAGATCAGCATATTGATCAGGCCGCGGTAGTTCATGTCGAGGTGGAACCAGTGGTTGAGGCCCGCCCCGACGATAATCATCGAACGACCGTGAGTTTTATCGGCGTTATCGGCAAATTCACGGGCGGTACGGATGATATGCGCGCGGGAGACGCCGGTGATCTTCTCCGCCCACGCCGGGGTGTAGGCTTTCACTTCATCGTAGCCGGCGGCGCAGTTGTCATCGTTCAGACCGCGCTCCAGGCCGTAGTTAGCCATGGTCAGGTCATACACGGTGGTGACCAGGGCGGTAGAGCCGTCGGCCAGCTGCAGGCGTTTGGCCGGCAGTTTGTGCAGCAGAATGTTTTCCAGATCGACTTTGTTGAAGTGCTCAGACCCTTCGCCGCCGAAGTACGGGAAGCCGACGTTCGCCACTTCATCATGGCTGCCCAGCAGGCTCAGACGTAGCTCAATCTCTTCGCCAGTTTTACCGTCGCGCTGTTCGAGGTTCCATTTGCCTTTGTCGCCCCAGCGGAATCCGAGGGAACCGTTCGGTACGGTCATGTCGCCCTTCTCGTCAAAGGCGACGGTTTTCCATTCCGGATTGTTCTCCTGACCAAGGGAATCCACGAGGTCGGATGCGCGCAGCGTACGGCCGGCGGCATAATAACCGTCGCGCTCCTCGAGCATCACCAGCATCGGCATGTCGGTATAGCGGCGCACATAGTCGGTGAAATACTGGCTCGGCTTATCGAGGTGGAATTCACGCAGCATCACATGGCCCATCGCCAGCGCCATCGCGGCATCGGTACCCTGCTTCGGCGCCAGCCACAGATCGCAGAGTTTGGCGATTTCGGCGTAGTCCGGAGTGATGGCTACGGTTTTGGTCCCTTTATAGCGGACTTCGGTAAAGAAGTGCGCATCCGGGGTGCGGGTCTGCGGCACGTTTGAGCCCCAGGCGATGATATAGCTGGAGTTATACCAGTCGGCGGATTCCGGCACATCGGTCTGCTCGCCCCAGGTCATCGGCGAAGCCGGCGGCAGGTCGCAGTACCAGTCGTAGAAGCTCAGGCAGGTGCCGCCGATCAGCGACAGATAACGGGCGCCGGACGCGTAGGAGACCATCGACATCGCCGGGATCGGCGAGAAGCCAGCCACGCGGTCCGGACCGTAGGTTTTGACGGTATAGACGTTGGAGGCGGCAATCAGCTCATTCACTTCCTGCCAGGAGGAACGTACAAAACCGCCGCGACCGCGGGCCTGTTTGAAGCTTTTAGCTTTGTCGGCGTCTTCGATAATCGACGCCCATGCCTCAACCGGATCGCTATGCTGAACTTTCGCTTCCCGCCACATCTTCATCAGGCGTTTACGCATCAGCGGGTATTTCAGGCGGTTAGCGCTGTACAGATACCAGGAGTAGCTGGCGCCGCGCGGGCAACCGCGTGGTTCGTGGTTCGGCAGGTCCGGGCGGGTGCGCGGATAGTCAGTCTGCTGCGTTTCCCAGGTCACCAGACCGTTTTTGACATAAATCTTCCAGCTGCATGAGCCGGTGCAGTTGACACCGTGAGTGGAACGCACAATTTTGTCATGCTGCCAACGTTGACGGTATCCATCCTCCCAGTCCCGGTTGGTGTTTAGAAGCTGGCCGTGCCCATCGGCAAAGGTTTCACCCTTCTGTTTGAAGTAGCGAAACCGGTCCAGGAATTTACTCATCGGGTTTCTCCTGATATGGAGCCTGACGGCTCTCTGATAAATCGACATTGCTGGATTTGCAGCGAAGGTAACGCTATGAAAGAGGGCGAGAATTGATAGCGATCAATCCGAACTGGCTTGTTACTGCGCAGCAAAACCTCGATTACCACCAAGGTGGTATAAGATGTTATTTTTTAACTTATTGTTTTTTAATGATTTTCACCTCAAAAAGCAGCATCACGCCGGGATTTGTTAACAACGGAGGTATTAAGGGGTAGAGCCATTTCACTGGCAAGCCCACCTGTTCTGGCTCAGCGGTCGATGCGGACAATATTATCCCATAGTATGTTGTAACTAATTAAGCGCTTAAAAAAGGCGCCTCCGTGGGGAGCGCGCCTTTTTATACGCCAACGTTACCGCGGCCGATTACTGACGCTTACGACCGTATACCGCCCAGGTGATCACCACGCAGGCAATATAGAACACGAGGAACACTTTCATCGCCCCGGCCGGCGAGCCGGTCAGATCCAGCGAGATACCGAACGCTTTCGGAATAAAGAAGCCGCCGATAGCGCCAATGGCGGAGATAAAGCCCAGCGCCGCCGCGGTATCGGTCGCCGCCTCGCGCATCGCCTGCGCTTCGCTGCCGCCCTGGGCCTTCACGCGGTCCATAGTCAGCTTACGGAAGATCACGGAGATCATCTGGAAGGTGGAGGCGCTCCCCAGCCCGGCGGTCAGGAACAGCACCATAAACACCGCGAAGAAGGCGATAAAGTTACCGCCCTGGCCGTTGGTCGGCAGGGTCAGGAACAGCAGCGCGCAGAAGACAGCCATCACCACAAAGTTGACCAGCGTTACGCGGGTCCCACCGAGGCGGTCGGAGATCGCCCCGCCCATCGAACGCGCCAGCGCGCCAATGAACGGGCCGAAGAAGGCGTAATGCAGGATCTGCACATCCGGGAACTGAGTTTTTGACAGCATCGCGAACCCGGCGGAAAAGCCGATAAAGGAGCCGAAGGTCGCGAGATAGAGCAGCGCCATAATCCACAGATGCAGGCGCTTAAGTACCGGCAACTGCTCGCTCAGCGACGCTTTCGAAGCCGACAGGTCGTTCATAAAGAACCACGCCGCCAGAGTGAAAATAATCAGGAAAGGTACCCAGATCCACGCGGCGTTTTCCAGATACAGCATCGAGCCGTCCGGTTGCTCGCTACCGTTACCGCCAAAAACGGCAAAGATAGAGATCGAGACCACCAGCGGCGCGACCAGCTGCATCACGCTGACGCCCATATTGCCAAGTCCGCCGTTAACGCCGAGCGCCCCGCCCTGCTTCGCTTTCGGGAAGAAGAAGCTGATGTTGGCCATACTGGAGGCAAAGTTGGCTCCGGCGAAGCCGCACAGCAGAGAGATAATCACGAAGATGCTAAACGGCGTAGAGGTATCCTGGACCGCGAAGCCCAGCCAGACGCACGGCACAATCATGATCCCGGTGCTGAACGCCGTCCAGCGACGGCCGCCGAACAGCGGCACCATAAAGGCGTAAGGCACGCGTAATAAGGCGCCTGACAGCGCCGGCAGCGCGGTCAGCATAAACAGCTGATCGGTTGTAAACTGAAAGCCTACTTTGTTGAGGTTAACGGCAACCGCGCTGAACAACATCCAAACGCAGAACGCCAGTAACAGACAGGGAACGGAGATCCATAAATTGCGGCTTGCCACACGATGGCCGCGCTGTTGCCAGAATTCAGGATCTTCAGGCCGCCAGTCGGTTATGACCGAGCGGTTAGCCTTCTCCGGGAGGGAAGATTGACTCATAGATACCTCTGATTATTCATATTTCCTGCCGCTACCTTAGGGGTTACCCGGGGCGGTAAGTTGATATAAATCAAAGGAAAAGCGTGAGCTAATTTGTGCAAAAATAAACCATGCCTCCAAGTGAGTAGAGAATGGTGGGGAAAAAAGTGTGGTTTTTCACGCTGCTGCCGGGTTGCGTATAATCCCCCCCCTAACATCGCCTACCACCGACAATTAAGGAGTAACTCTTTAGGGGTATGGGTATACTCCAGGGGATAGTCGAGAATAAGCGCCACTCCCGGAGACATGACCGGTCAGGAGCCACGCATTCCATGTTAAAACGTCTTTTTACCCCGCTGACGCTGGTCAATCAACTGGCGTTAATCGTGCTGCTCGCCACGGTTATTGGCGTCGCCGGCATGGCGATCTCCGCGCGCCTGGTGAACGGCGTGCAGGGCAGCGCGCACGCCATTAACAAGGCCGGTTCATTGCGTATGCAAAGCTACCGGCTGCTGGCGGCGATCCCGCTGAATGAAAACGATCAAAAACTGGTGGCGGACATGACCGCCACCGTCTTCAGCCCGGAGCTGCAAAATTCCGCCCGCCGCGACGGCCAGGAAATCCAGCTTAAAGCCCTGCAGCAGTACTGGCAGCTGGCGCTGGCCCCCGGCATGCAGCGCGCAGTCAATCAGGCGGAAGTGGCCCAGGATGTCGCCGACTTTGTCGATCGTATCGACCAGTTGGTCACCGCATTCGACCACACCACCGAGCAGCGTATCGAACGGGTGGTCTGGATCCATCGCATCCTCGCCATTGGTATGGCGCTGCTGCTGATCTTCACTATCATCTGGCTACGCGCCCGCCTGCTGCGGCCGTGGAAACAGCTGCTGAGCATGGCGCGCGCGGTGAGTCAGCGTGATTTCACCCAGCGGGCGCACATCAGCGGCCGCAACGAAATGGCGACCCTGGGCATGGCGCTGAATAACATGTCGGAAGAGCTGGCGGAAAGCTATGCCGTGCTCGAGCGGCGGGTGCAGGAGAAGACTGCCGGACTGGAGCAGAAGAACGAGATCCTCGCTTTCTTATGGCAGGCCAACCGCCGGCTGCACTCCAGCGCCCCGCTCTGCGAACGTATTTCGCCGGTACTGAATGGCCTGCAGGGGCTGACGCTGCTGCGCGATATCGAGGTACGGGTTTACGACCTGGAAGACGAAGATAATCACCAGGAGTTTACCTGCCACTCGGATGATGACTGTGATGATAAAGGCTGCTACCTCTGTCCACGCAATCTGCCGCCGCTGCCGGATGGGGGAACAACGCTGAAGTGGCGGCTGTCAGATGCGCATAGTCAGTACGGCATCCTGCTGGCGACGCTGCCGGTTGGCCGCCATCTCAGCCACGATCAGCAGCAGCTGGTGGATACCCTGGTGGAACAGCTGACCAGCACCCTGGCGCTGGACCGCCATCAGGAGAAGCAGCAGCAGCTGATCGTCATGGAAGAACGGGCCACTATCGCCCGCGAGCTGCACGACTCCATCGCCCAGTCGCTATCCTGTATGAAGATGCAGGTTAGCTGTCTGCAGATGCAAGGCGACGCCTTGCCGACGGAAAGCCGCCAGCTGCTGGGGCAGATCCGTAACGAACTGAATACCTCGTGGGCCCAGCTGCGGGAGCTGTTAACCACCTTCCGCCTGCAGTTGACCGAGCCGGGGCTGCGCCCGGCGCTGGAGGCCAGCTGTCAGGAGTACAGCGCCCACTTCGGCTTTACGGTGCAGCTTGATTACCAGCTCCCGCCGCGCTTTGTGCCCTCGCATCAGGCGATCCACCTGCTGCAGATCGCTCGCGAAGCGTTGAGCAACGCTCTGAAGCATGCCAGCGCAACCGAAGTAACCGTGACGGTGTCACAACGCGATAATCAGGTTCGTCTGGTGATAGCGGATAACGGCCGCGGCGTACCGGACCACGCCGAACGGAGTAACCATTACGGTTTAATTATTATGCGGGATCGCGCCCAGAGCTTGCGCGGTGACTGTCAGGTACGACGCCGGGAAACCGGTGGAACCGAAGTGATCGTCACGTTTATCCCGGAAAAAACGTTTTCCATCCAATAAGGAGACCCTCATGAGTCAACAGGAACGGGCAACTATCCTTCTCATTGACGACCATCCGATGCTGCGCACCGGCGTGAAACAGTTGATCAGCATGGCGCCGGACATCCAGGTGATTGGCGAGGCCAGCAATGGCGCGCAAGGTATTGAGCTGGCCGAGTCACTGGATCCTGACCTGATCCTGCTGGACCTTAATATGCCGGGCATGAACGGTCTGGAGACTCTGGATAAGCTGCGTGAGAAATCCCTTTCTGGCCGGGTAGTGGTCTTCAGCGTCTCCAACCATGAAGAGGACGTTGTCACCGCCCTGAAGCGCGGCGCCGATGGCTATTTGCTGAAGGACATGGAACCGGAAGATCTGCTGAAAGCGCTGCAGCAGGCGGCCGCCGGAGAGATGGTATTAAGCGAAGCGTTAACGCCGGTGCTGGCCGCCAGCCTGCGCGCCAACCGCGCCACCTCCGATCGGGACATCGGCCAGCTGACCCCGCGCGAGCGCGACATTCTCAAGCTGATAGCCCAGGGACTGCCGAACAAAATGATCGCCCGTCGCCTGGATATCACCGAAAGCACCGTCAAAGTACACGTGAAGCACATGCTGAAGAAAATGAAGCTCAAATCCCGCGTGGAAGCGGCGGTATGGGTCCACCAGGAGCGAATCTTCTAAGGCGAGTCCGTCCAGGAGACGCCTGGCGTGGTAAACTTGACCAGCGGCTCGGTCAGCGCCAGGGCGATCTCATTGGAGGAGACGCGCTGCCCCTGTTTATCCTCCACCACCACCGACAGGCGCCAGCGGTTCGCGGCGCCCGGTTCACTGTTCCACACCGGCATAATGATGCTCCAGCCATCGGGGCTGCTGGCATCTACCGGCGGCGTCAGGCTGAGGGCCTGGGTGTCTCCCTGCCAGTGCAGCGCCTTGATGCCATGCAGACTATGGATCTGCAGCTTCAACTGCACCGTCTCCCCGGACTGCAGATCCCAGGGCGGCGTGGCCAGATAGACCGTCAGATTTTTGCGCTGACGATACTCCACCACCGGCAGATTATCCCGCTCCGGACTATCGAAGCGGCTCCCGCGCAGCGAGTTGCTGATCGCCACCTCGTCTGCCGCAAGCTGCTGCTTAAGGGGTACGCCAAAGCGATAGTTTAGCTTCAGTCCCACATTGTTCTGGCTGACGCCATTTTCCCCCTGCTTATGCTTAGCGGTCACCGTGACCAGCGGGACCGGGGTGTAATTGAGCCCAACGGAGACGGCCACCGGATTATGGTAGCCGGTGCCGGAGTGAAACAGATCGACGCTATCGCCGAAATACTGTTCGACGCTGACGCTGGTGTTGATGTGCTGGTAGAACGGCAGCCGCGCCTGGGCGGTGACGTCATACCCTGCGGCCATCCGCTGCTCCTGAGTCTGATTATCGCGTAGCTGCCAGTCGCCCAGCGGATGGTAATAGTTTGCCGACAGGCGGAGATATTCTCCCCACGCTTCGGCGCCAACGCTGCCGCGCGCCAGGCTTTCGCTCAGCACTTTATCGTAAAACGAGTTATAGCCCAGCAGCCAACCGCCAACCCGCCAACGCTGGCCAAGCCCGATGTTGCCCACCAGATCGTGCTCGCGCCGGGTCACCGAGTACTGGTTCCACGTCAGATAACGGTCGTTATCCTGCAACGGCACGAACCAGCTCCCTTTACTGCCGGTGAATTTCCCCTCTTTATCGACCAGCAGGTCGACATTGGCGTTGCCCCACGGCGAGAGCCAACTCTCCAGCTGATGACTCACTTCATTGCCGATTTTACTGATGGCAAACAGCTGCGCCTGTTCACCCGCCGTCAGACCATTGTCGCTCATGCTGGCCTCGCCAAACTTCTTCGCCACTTCGGCAAAGTGCCGGGCGTCGTCATCAACCTGGGGAGCAATCCCCATATCGGGCAGCGGATCTTGCGCTTGCGCAGGGCGGGTGGTGTCGCTGGCGGTCAGCGCCCAGACGGGAACGCCCGGCAACAGCAGGAGAAAGGTCAACGTTGGCAACAAACGGAACGACACAGGCATTAACAGAGTTTGCGCAAGCTCACAAAAATGGATAGAAGTGTTAGTTTATCGTTTTTTCCCTGCTCCCGCAGCCCTGTGGGCAATTCCAGGAATAAGCTGAAACCGGTTGGGTAAGGTGCCGCCCAACCGGAGGCGTCGCTGCGCGCCACCGTTACGCCCGGGTTCGTTGCGCCGCCAGCAGCGCGTTGAGCTCCGGCACGCAAGAGCCGCAGTTGGTCCCGCATTTCAGCTTCCCACCCAGCGCCCCGACGCTGGCGCAGCCGCTGGCGATGGCCTCGTTAATTGACCATTCCCCCACCCCAAAGCAGCTGCAGACGATCCGCCCCCGCGGCGCGACTGCGGCGCCCGGTCGGCCGCTAAGCAAGGCATGTCGTTGGGCAGCATCGGACGGCGGCGCGGCAAAGGCAGCGCTTATCCATGCGCAATCCACCGCCGGCTCGCGCGCATCGCTCCACCAGCCGAGCATCAGCCTTCCCTGATGCCAGGCCAGCAGGTTCCACACCGCGCCGCCGTCAGCCACCTGTAACTGCCAGCCGCGCCGGGCGCACCACGCGCTGAGCCACTGTCGGGCAGATGCCTCCCCGGCCAGCGAGTAGTGCAGCACGCCTGGCGCCGCCCGCCGCCGCCAGTGCCAGGTCGCAGGAAATGGTAGCGGTTCGCGGCAAAAAAGCTCGCTGTGCCAGGCCGGTTGCCAGGCGGCAATCGCCACCGCCGCCTGTTTACTTTCCGGCTGGCCGGAATACGGGTCCGTGACGGCGGCCAGCAGGTTATTCACCCGCCCCTGACGGGCAAACTGGTTGTTCCAGTGCATCGGAACAAACAGCGAGCCGGGGCGCTGCCCTTCGCTGATCGCCACTTTCGCCACCATCACCCCATGCCGCGACCAGATCCGCGCCAGCCCGTCAGCGGGAAGCTGATAGCGAACGGCATCCTGCGGCGCCACCTCCACCATTGGCTCCGCGATATGCTGCATCAGCCGCGGCACTGCGCCGGTACGGGTCATGGTGTGCCACTGATCGCGGATCCGCCCGCTGTTGAGGATCAGCGGATAAAAGGCATCGGTTGTCGCCCGGGTCGGTTGAGGCGTCACCGGCACCATCCGCAGCCTGCCATCGCCATGCCAGCCGCGCGTGATATCCCAGGCGGCCTCGCTGCGGCTGACCGGCCAGCGCACAGGCGGCATGGCGTCCCACGCCTCACGGCTGAGATCCGCCAGCGCGCCGATATCAAACGCCCGCTGGCCGTCGTTTTCGAAACCGGACAGCGCCGCATGCTCGCGGAAGACGTCATGCGGATGCTGCCAGGCAAACGCCTCGCGATACCCCAGCGCCTGGCCCACTCTGGCGATGATCCACCAGTCCGCTTTCGCCTCCCCCGGCGGCGGCAGAAAGCTGCGCTGACGGGATATCCGCCGCTCCGAGTTGGTGACCGTGCCATTCTTCTCGCCCCAGGCCAGCGCTGGAAAGCGGATGTGGGCGAAACGTCCGGTATCGGTCTGGGCGGCGACATCTGAGACGATCACCAGCGGACAGGCGGCCAGCGCCTGGCTCACCGCGTGGCTGTCAGGGAGCGACACCACCGGGTTGGTACCCATGATCCAGACCGCTTTGACCTCGCCGCGGCCAATGGCGGCAAACAGCTCCACGGCGGTCAGCCCGGGGGTCTGCGCCAGCCGTTCCGTCCCCCAGAAGCGGGCCAGCCGCTGCAGATCGTCTGGCACAAAATCCATGTGCGCCGCCAGCATCGTCGCCAGC
Organism: Klebsiella sp. K47; assembly: GCF_051858335.1. Lineage (NCBI taxonomy): Bacteria > Pseudomonadati > Pseudomonadota > Gammaproteobacteria > Enterobacterales > Enterobacteriaceae > Klebsiella > Klebsiella sp. K47. Next base: position 224,057 of record NZ_JBPYUI010000007.1, on the reverse strand, counting down.
CCGCCGACTTCGCGGCCGCCCATGGCGTTGGGTTGACCGGTCAGCGAAAAGGGGCCGCAGCCGCGGCGGCCATACTTCCCGCTGGCCAGATGGACGTTGATGATGGCGTTACATTTGTCGCTGCCGCTGGCGGATTGATTGATTCCCATGGTGTAGAGGGTGATCGCCCGCGGGGCGGCGATGAACTCGCGATAGAATCCCGCCACCTCATCGGCAGGCAGACCGCAAAAGGCCGCCACCCTCGCCACGTCCCAGCCGCGGGCGGCGGCCAGCGCCTGCGGGCCGTCGCGAAAGCCATCGACGCAGGCTCCTGCCTCAGCCAGGGCGTTAAGCAGCCCCACAAACAACCCGCCGTCGCTTCCCGGGGCCAGCGCCAGATGGCGGTCGGCGATCTCGCAGGTAGCGGTGCGTCGGGGGTCGATCGCCACGATCCGCAATCGGGGATTATCCCGCTTCGCCTGCGCCAGCCGCTGGAACAGCACCGGATGCGCCCAAGCGGCGTTCGAGCCGACCAGCACCACCAGATCGCTGTTTTCCACATCATCGTAGCTGCAGGGCACCACGTCGGCGCCAAAGGCCCGCTTGTAGCCAGTGACCGCTGACGACATGCACAGCCGTGAATTGGTATCGATGTTCGCCGCGCCGATAAACCCTTTCATCAGCTTATTGGCGGCATAGTAATCCTCGGTTAACAGCTGGCCGGAGGCGTAAAAGGCCACCGCTTGCGGTCCGTGCTGGTCGATGATCTGTCGCAGGCGCGCAGCGGTTTCCGCCAGCGCCTGAGGCCAGGCTACCTGCTGGCCGTCGACCTCCGGCGTCAGCAGCCGCCCCGCCAGGCCCGTGGTCTCCCCTAAGGCGGCCCCTTTGACGCACAGACGGCCGAGGTTCGCCGGGTGCTGATCGTCGCCACGCACGCTCACCTGCCCCGCGTCGTCCACGCTCGCCAGCACCCCGCAGCCTACGCCGCAGTAGGGGCAGGTCGTTCGGATGGTATTCATCAGGAGGCCTCCGCGCGGGCCAGCAGCTGCTGGTTACCCACCCACACTTTGCCGTTTTCTACTTTCACCGGCCAGGCGCGTACCGCCTGTTCGTCGCCGTCGCACGGCCAGCCGTCGCGCAGGCGTATCCGCTGTTTGTACAGCGGGGAGATCACCACCGGCTCGCCGCCGACGTCCCCTAACAGCCCACGCGACAGCACGTTGGCCGCGCTGCCCGGCTCGCGGTTGTCGAGGGCGTAGACCCGCTCGCCGAAGCGGAACAGGGCAATCTGCCGCTCCCCTAAGCGGGCGCCGATCCCCGCCTGCGCCGGAATGGCGTCAAGGTCGCATACCGCCTGCCACGGTCGGGATGGGAGTTCGCCTTCGGGCAACGTCTCAGTCAGCAGCGGCTGCGGCTGACCGCGCAGATCGCGGCGCTGCACAGCCTCGTCGGGCTGGTCGCTATTAACGAAGGAGCGGAACAGCGCCAGACGCTGCGGATCGTTGAGGGTGGTCTGCCACTCGCACTGGTAGCTGTCGACGATCCGGGCCATCTCCTGCTCCAGCTCCTCGCCAATGCCAAGACTATCCTCCAGCACCACCTGCCGCAGATAGGTGACGCCGCCCTCCAGGTTATCCATCCAGGTGCTGGTTCGCTGCAGGCGATCGGCGGTACGGATATAGAACATCAGCAGACGATCGATGCTGCGGATCAACGTCGCTTCGTCGAGATCGCTGGCAAACAGGTCGGCGTGACGCGGTTTCATCCCGCCGTTGCCGCAGACGTACAGATTCCAGCCTTTGTCGGTGGCAATCACCCCGATATCTTTCCCCTGGGCTTCAGCGCATTCGCGGGTGCAGCCGGAGACCGCCATCTTGATTTTGTGCGGGGCGCGTAGCCCTTTATAGCGATGCTCGAGCCGTACCGCGAGCCCGGTGGAGTCTTGCACGCCGTAGCGACACCAGGTTGAGCCGACGCAGGATTTCACCGTGCGCAGCGACTTGCCGTAGGCGTGGCCGGTTTCAAACCCGGCGTCGGCCAGCTCGCGCCAGATAGCCGGCAGCTGTTCCAGCCGCGCGCCAAACAGGTCGATGCGCTGGCCGCCGGTCACTTTGCTGTAGAGCTGGTAACGTTTGGCGATCTGCCCGATGGCGATCAGTCCGTCCGGCGTCACTTCCCCTGCCGCCATCCGCGGCACCACCGAATAGCTCCCGTCCTTCTGGATATTGGCGAAATAGCGGTCGTTGGTATCCTGCAGCGGCAGGTGCGCCGGCTTCAGCAGGTACTCGTTCCAGCAGGAGGCCAGCACCGAGGCCACCAGCGGTTTGCAGACATCGCAGCCGTGCCCCTGGCCGTAGCGGCTAATCAACTGCTCGAAGGTATGGATATGGTTAACCCGCACCAGGTGGTAGATCTCCTGGCGCGACCACGGGAAATGTTCGCAGACGTCTTTTTTCACTTCGACGCCCTGCTCCGCCAGCTGATACTCCATCACCTGTTTCACCAGCGCGCTGCAGCCGCCGCAGCCGGTAGCCGCTCTGGTGCAGCTTTTTATCGCCGACATATCCCTCGCCCCATTGTTCACCGCCTGGCAGATATCGCCTTTGCTGACGTTATGGCAGGAGCAGATCGGCGCGCTGTCCGGCAGCGCCGCGACGCCGAGCGCCTTCGGCGCGGCTCCCTCCAGCGCGGGCAGGATCAGACTCTCCGGACGCGGCGGCAGCGCCATGCCGTTCAGCATCATCTGCAGCAGCGTGGCATAGTCGCTGGCATCCCCCACCAGCACGCCGCCAAGCAGGGCTTTGCCGTCCTGACTGACGACGATTTTTTTGTAAATCTGCTGCGGACCGTCGGTCCATTGATAGCTCTGACAGCCCGGCGTGCGCCCCTGCGCATCGCCAAACGAGGCCACGTCGACCCCCAGCAGCTTCAGTTTGGTGCTCATGTCGGCGCCGCTAAAGCAGGCGTCCTCTCCTGCGAGAGTAGCCGCGGCGATGCGCGCCATCTGATAGCCCGGCGCCACCAGACCGTAAATTTTATTGTCCCACAGGGCGCATTCGCCTATCGCCAGCACGTCCGGGTCAGAGGTGCGGCACTGGCCGTCGATGTGAATTCCCCCGCGTTCGCCCACCTGCAGTGCGCAGCCGCGGGCCAGCGCGTCCTGCGGGCGGATCCCCGCCGAGAAGACCACCATGTCGGTCCGCAACGCGCCGCCGTCGGCAAAGTTCAGCCGCAGGCCGTCGGCCTCGCGCACGATGGCGGTGGTCGCTTTGCTGGTATGCACCCCCACGCCGAGGGCGACAATCTTCTCCCGGAGCATCGCCGCCCCGCCGTTATCCAGCTGGACGGCCATCAGGTTCGGGGCAAACTCCACCACCTGCGTCTCCAGCCCCAGCTGTTTCAGGGCGTTGGCCGCCTCCAGCCCGAGCAGCCCGCCGCCGATAACCACCCCGCTCTTCGCCGCGGCGGCATGGGCGGCGATACGGTCGAGATCGTCAAGAGTGCGGTAGACAAAGCACCCCGCGAGATCGTTACCGGGGATTGGCGGAACAAAGGGATACGAGCCGGTCGCCAGCACCAGTTTATCCCAGTGGATTTCATGCCCCTCGGCGTCCCGTACCAGCCGTGCTTCGCGGTCGATGGTCGCCACCGCCTCGCCGAGGCGGAGTTCAATACCATGTTCAATAAAGAAGTCCCCGGCCGCCAGCGACAGCGACTCGGCGCTGCGTCCGGCAAAATACTCGGAGAGATGTACCCGGTCGTAGGCGGGATAACGCTCTTCGCCAAACACCACGATTCGATATTGCTGATGCAGATTGCGGCTCACGCATTGCTCGAGAAAATGGTGGCCGACCATGCCATGTCCCACCAGCACTAATACAGGTTTCGTCATCGTCATTATTCCTGCAGCCTGCGGCTGCGTTGAAGAGGGGTCAAAAAGCCAGTCCACGGTGACAGGCTCATCGCTTTCCAGGCGCGCGGTAAGCGCGGCGGCGGCGGTGCAGTCGCCCATCAGCAGCACGCCGCGCAGGCGGCCATCGCGCAGCAGCAGGCGACGATAGTGGCGGTCGATGGGGTCCCAGCTGGTATAAATGTCATCCTGTTCGCCGGGCTGCTGCTCGCCAGCGCTAAAGAGTTCAATGCCGGTGACCTTCAGGCGGGTCCCGGCATCCTGCCAGACAAAGCCCTCGCCGGGGGCGCCGCACAGGCGATCCGCCAGCACCTCGGCCTGACGCAGGCAGGGAGCCACCAGCCCCCAGGTCTGGCCGTCAATTTCGCAACATTCGCCGATGGCGCTGATCCCCGGCAGCGAGGAGGCCATCTGACGGTCGACCACGATCCCCCGCTGGCACAGCACGCCGGACTGCGCCGCCAGACGGCTGTCGGGCTGCACGCCGGTAGCCAGCACCACTCTGGCGGCGCGGAATACGCGCCCGTCCGCCAGCCGCACGCCATCGGCGTCGATGGCGGCGATGCGGCACTCCAGCACGCAGCGAATGCCGCGCGCTTCAAGCTGCTGCCTGAGCTCATCGGCGGCAAAAGCGTCGGTCAGCGGCGCCATTAATCCGCTGCCGCGATGCAGAAGAGTGACCTCTCCGCCGTGACGACGCAGCGCCGCCGCCGCTTCCACCCCCAGCACCCCGCCGCCAATCACCACCGCCGGGCCGGGTATCGCCAGAATACGTTCCACGTCCGCCAGGGTGCGGAAGGGCATAACCTGCGGACGATCAATGCCCGGCAGCGGCGGGATAAAGGGCCGCGAACCGGTGGCGAACACCAGTTCATCCCACGGCAGCCAGGTTTCCGCGATGCGCAGCCGCCGTTGCTGAATATCGACTTCATCGACCGCCTCGCCAGACCGCAGGCACACCCCGTGCCGGGTATACCACTCCGCCGGCAGCAACGGGATCTGCGCCGCCGTTTTTTCACCTGCCAGCAGCGGCGAGAGCTGAATGCGGTTATAGGCCGGGTGCGGCTCGTCGCCGACGACGGTAATGGCAAACCGCGCGGGGTCGCGCTCAACCAGCCGCTGCACCAGCCGGGTGGCCGCCATGCCGTTACCGATCACCACCAGTCGCCGCGTCATGACCGCCTCCTTACGCCGCTTTCGGCTGTTTTTCATACAGGAAATGGAGGATCTGCTGGCGCAGATGGTGATACCGGCTGTCGTCCGCCAGCTGAACGCGGTGGCGCGGACGCGGCAGATCGACCGCGAGGATCTCGCCGACCGTCGCCGCCGGACCGTTGGTCATCATCAGCACCCGATCCGAGAGCAGCACCGCTTCATCAACGTCGTGGGTGATCATGACGATGGTGGTATTGAGCTCCTGCTGGATATGCATCACCGTGTCCTGGAGGTGGGCGCGGGTCAGCGCATCCAGGGCGCCGAAGGGCTCATCAAGCAGCAACACTTTCGGCTTCATCGCCAGCGCCCGGGCGATACCCACCCGCTGCTTCATGCCGCCGGAGATCTCCCCGGGACGTTTGTGCAGCGCATGACCCATCTGTACGCGCGCCAGGTTGTGTTCGATCCACTCCCGGCGCTCACTCTTGCTCATGGTGCGACGGAACACCTGATCCACCGCCAGCGCCACATTGTCGAAACAGCTCAGCCACGGCAGCAGCGAGTGGTTCTGGAAAACCACCGCCCGCTCCGGCCCGGGACCGGCGATTTCCCGGTTATCACACAGTAGTCCGCCCTCGGTAGGGGTGGTGATCCCGGCGATCAGGTTTAGCAGGGTCGATTTTCCGCAACCCGAGTGGCCGATCAGGCTAATGGTCTCCCCTTCGACGATATCGAAGGAGACATTCTGCAGCGCCAGGAACTCGCCGCTGGCGGTGTTGAAGCGTTGGCTGACGGCCTGCACCTGAATTAATGGTTTCATGTTGGCTCCTTATTTTTCCTGCCAGCTAAAGCGGCGAGCGAGCAGCATCAGGCCCTGCTCCAGCAGCAGGCCGACGACGCCGATAATGACGATGGCGATGATGATGTTTTCCACATTGAGGTTGTTCCACTCGTTCCAGATCCAGAAGCCGATCCCCAGCCCGCCGGTAAGCATTTCCGCCGCCACGATCACCAGCCAGGCGATGCCGATGGAGAGGCGCACGCCGGTAAGCACCGCCGGCAGCACCGCCGGAAAGAGGATTTTGCGCATCACCGTCCACTCCGAGAGCTGGAGGACGCGGGCGACGTTGAGATAGTCCTGCGGGATCCGCCGCACACCCTCCGCGGTGTTGATCACCATCGGCCAGATGGAGCAGATAAAAATGGTCCAGCTGGAAGCCGGCTCCGCCTTCTGGAACAGCAGCAGGCCAATCGGCAGCCAGGCCAGCGGGCTGACCGGGCGCAGCAGAGCAATCAGCGGATTAAACATGCGGGCGAAGAACAGCGAACGGCCGATCAAAAACCCCAGCGGAATGCCCGCCAGCGCCGCCAGGCCGAAGCCCACCGCCACGCGCTGCAGGGAGGCCAGCACGTTCCAGCCGATGCCCATGTCATTGGGCCCGTCCTGATAGAACGGATCGGCAAACAGGGTCAGCGCCGAGTCCAGCGTGCTCAGCGGCGTGGGAAAGCCTTTGCTATGCATCGCCGCCAGCTGCCAGGCCAGCAGCAGCACACCCAGCCCCAACAGCGGGGGCAGCAGGCGCTGGGTGAGCTCACGCAGCCAGCGCGTGACGGTCGGCGTGGTGCGCCGGACCTGCACCGGCGGCAGGATAATCACTTCGCCAGGCGCGTTGTCCACGCTGACGACCGGTTGCTTACGTTGTGCCTGCTTCATCTCATGCCCCCTTACGTTGAATAGAGAAATGACGGGCGTAGCCTTCCGGGTCGGACCCGTTCCAGACCGTCCCGTCCATTAGTGTGCTGCTGCGCATCCTGGCTGCCGGCGCGCTGATCCCTCCTACCGCCTGGGCGGCAGCCTGCCAGACATCGATGCGGTTAATGCGCGACGCCACCGCGAGGTAATCCGGAGCCTGCTTCAGCAACCCCCAGCGGCGGAACTGGGTGAGGAACCACATCCCGTCCGACAGCCACGGGAAACTCACCTCGCCCCCGGCCCAGAAGCGCATCGGATGGGCATCCTGCCAGCGGCGGCCAAGGCCGTTGTCATACTCTCCAAGCATCCGGCCGGTGAGGTATTGCTCCTTGGTATTGAGCCAGCCGCGTCTGGCGAGCAGGCGGGCCGTCTCCCGGGTGTTCTCCGGCGAGGCGGCGATCCAGCGCTGCGCCTCCATCAGGGCCGCCACCAGCGCGCGGGCGGTGTTCGGGTTGCGTTCCACCCAGTCGCGACGGGTGCCCAGCACCTTTTCCGGATGCTCGGGCCAGATATCCTGGGAAGTGGCCGCGGTGAAGCCGATACGGTCGTTAATAGCGCGGGCGTTCCACGGCTCGCCGACACAAAAGCCGCTCATATTGCCGATGCGCATGTTCATCACCATCTGCGGCGGCGGCACCACGACGGTGCGCACATCGTTGAAGGGATCGATGCCGGCGCTCGCCAGCCAGTAGTAAAGCCACATGGCATGGGTGCCGGTAGGAAAGGTATGGGCGAAGGTGTAACTGCCCGGCGCGCTGCGGTCGATCAGCCGCTTCAGCCCGCCGAGGTCGGTCACCCCTTTCTCCTGCAGCTCGCTGGAGAGGGTAATCGCCTGCCCATTGCGGTTGAGGGTCATCAAATTGGCCATCGCCTGCGGCTTGCTGGCGATCCCCAGTTCGAGGCCGTACAGCAGGCCATAGAGAATATGCGCCGCGTCGAGCTCGCCGGCCACCAGCTTGTCGCGCACCGCCGCCCAGCTGGCTTCCTTACTCGCCACCAGGGTGATGCCATATTTTTGGTCAAACCCCTTCGCCGCGGCGATGGCCAGCGGCGCGCAATCGGTCAGCGGAATAAATCCGACCCGCACGCGGGTTTGCTCCGGTTTGTCCGAGCCGCCGGCCCAGGCGGCCTGCATCACGCCCGGCAGCAGCATCGCGCCGCCCAGCGCGGCCCCTGCCTGCAGCAAGCGCCGCCGGGAAATTGAAAATTTGTCGCCCATATCCGCTCCACCATGCGCAAAAAAAAAGCGCCCGACAGTGCATACGCACTGCAGGACGCCTTTATCCACGGGCCCCCGAACCGCCATTGGTTCGTTGCCCGGACTTTTATTCACTTAATAAGTAATGCAAACGGGATGCCAGCTTTGGCAATAGCGCGCTGGCGGGCTTTTTCCCAACGCTGGCCGGTTTTTCACCTAAAAGTGCACCGCCGGCAGGCAAAGAATGCCCATCGATTGTGCATCTACTCCTTTGGTGTTAGCGGCCAAATCGCCTTCACCATCAGCAGCGCGCGGGCTATCTCAACCATGCGCTGATTTTTGTCCATGGCCATCTTGCGCAGCGTCTGCCAGGCCTGCTCCTCCTGCATTCCCTGGTGCGTCATCAGCAGACTTTTCGCTTTTTCGATCAGCTTGCGCTCTTCGAGCGCGTCTTTCAGCGAGGCCAGCTGGCTGGAGAGCTGCTGCAGCTCATAGGCCTGCTGGCGCACCAGCGGCAGTAGCTGTTTATCGAGCCGTAGCGTCACGCTATCGTCTTCCTCTCCGGCCTGCCAGCCAGGCGCGTCGTCTGCTAACAGCGCGTCGGTGGCATCCAGCAGATCGTCGATCAGTTGCTCTTCCACTTCGCGCAGTTGCTCAAGCCGTTGGGTTTGCAGACCAAACCAGCGCAGCGCCGTTTCCCCGCCGTCGGCAGCCGGCTGGCGGGTACAGGCGATCCGCCGCAGCTGTTCAATATCCAGACCGGCGTGGCACTGGGTTCTGAACAACTGGACGGTCGCCGGGCTGCCCAGCGCCTGAAAGCTGTCGAAGCAGGGCTGCTGACCGTCAATACGGTCCACCAGCTGCTGGCGCAGGCTGTCGCTGAACTCGCCGCGGGTAAAGCCCAATGCTCCCAGCGCGCGCTCCTGGCCCACCAGCTCTTTTCCCTGCATAAAGCTGTACAGGGCGACCATCCGACCAGCCACCGGCGGATCGTCAATGCTGTCATTGAGCTGCGGGGCGATGTTCAGCAGATGGCGGATGACGCGGCTGAACTGCTCCGTCGCGGCTTCAGCGGCAATTTGCCGGCGGCCGATCTGCGCGCGTAGCGCCGGGAGCTGCGCCAGCTCGTCAACCGCTCTGGCGATACGCCAGCACAGCGCGCTGCCGGCTACCGCGCGCGCCCGTTCGAGGCTGGCATAAAACAGGGCTAGCCGCTCGTCAACCAGCGCCCCTCCCGCCCGACACTCCGCTGTATACAGCAAGCCGCCCGAGCAAAGATAGATATTTGACGCCCCGCGCTCACACTGCAGCATATGCACCAGCGCGCTGAGCTGGCTGGCCAGTTCCCCCAGTTGGCTAAACTGCTGAAGCTGTTGTTTTTGCAGGCGACGCGCCAGCTGCAGCCAGGCCGTCGCATCGTGCGCATGACCAGTCGTATTATTCATACCCCTCCTCCGGGTTAACGCTTTATACTGCCTAAAGCAATAACCGTGCCTTTAAGAAGGAGTTTGTATGCAACGTATTGTGATCATCGCCAACGGCGCCGCCTACGGCAGCGAATCCCTGTTCAACAGCCTGCGCCTGGCCATTGCCCTGCGCGAGCAGCAGTCCGACCTCGATCTCAAGCTGTTTCTGATGTCCGACGCCGTCACCGCCGGGCTGCGGGGGCAGAAGCCGGCAGAAGGGTATAATGTGCAGCAGATGCTGGAGATCCTCACCGCCCAGCAGGTTCCCGTGAAGCTGTGTAAAACCTGCGCGGACGGCCGCGGGGTCAGCGCACTGCCGCTGGTTGACGGCGTGGAGGTTGGCACTCTCGTTGAGCTGGCCCAGTGGACCCTGGCGGCAGATAAAGTGCTGACCTTCTGAATCTGGGGCGCCAAACGGCAGGAAATATCAGGTTTCGCCGCCTGCAGAGGTAAAAAAAACGTTAGCTGAATGCTTTCAGGAACAACGTCATTTTTGTTTAATCTTTATCCCTTTTTTTGATCAAAATCAGCATCCCGACCCGCGCCGTTTGGTGTGATGCACAGAGCAAAGTGTGAACAATATCACGCGAGGACTGGGTGGGCAGGATGCTGTAGCGGGACAGAAACGGGGTATAAAATGGCGATGGTTAAAGCAAGTTTGACGTTATTTGGTGGTGACACGCTGGTGGTGCGGTGCTCAGAGCGCTGCCATATTCATCTGATGAGCGCGAAGGTCCCGGGCGACAGTCATGCGGATATTCTGAGCGTGCAGGATCGGGACAGCGCCTATCTGACGGTGCCCTACAGCGGCACCTGGAACGTGCTTATCGACAGTCACAGCCAGTCGCTGGAGCACTCCATCAGCTACGTGCCGGCCTGACCGTCACTGCCAGAACACACGCCCGGTCATGCCGGGCGTGGGATTCATGACAAACCTCATGCAATCATTGTACTTGCAGATTGCACCAGAAAAATAACAAGGAAAATCAATTTATTGATTTTCGGCTGATAACCACCAGTAAGGAAAAACCACGCTTTTTCCTTACTGGTCAGCAATCGGACGCCCGGTCATGCCGGGCGTTTTCTTTTGCGCGCGCTCAGGCCAGGCCCGGCGTCGGACTCTCGCCCAACAGCGCGCGGACGCTGGCCACCAGGTCATCGAGACTGGCATCGTGCATGCCCAGCTTGCGCAGCGCCTGCTCAAGCGAAAACAGATACTGGGCGTTGGTGCCGAGCGGCCCGCTGGCCCGGGCGATCAGCGGGGCGATAACCTTGGCACTGGTATCCGGTTCAAACAGTGGATGGCGCGGATCCATAATAAACACCAGGGCATTCACCGTCCGTCCGTCGTCCAGCTCCAGCTTGCACCAGGTGGGCAGATAGCAGCCGGTGATCATCTCCCGCTTCCACAGCAGGGTCAGCTCCTCCTCCAGCGTGTCGTCAGGCAGACGATAGGCGACGCCGGTGGTTCGGCCGCCCTCTTTGAGAGCCAGCATGCGTCCCGGCTGGCAGGCACTACCGCGCCCGGCGGTCAACCGCAGGCAAAACGCGCGGTGCCAGCCCGGCAGCGTGCCGGTGCAGGACTCGCGATAATTGAGCGCCGGGTTCCAGATAAGCGAACCGTAGCCAAAGATCCATACTGAGCCATCATCCGGGCGGCAGGCCAGCGTCGCCGCCAGCGAGGCTGCACGTTGTTCTGCCGACCAGAGTAGCGATTCCTCAATAGCGCCAAACGCTGTCTTACAATCCGCATTCATTAAGAAATCACGAGTTAACACTGTTTACTACCTCCGCCACTGCCCGCTTCCCGGCGTTCGTCTCATGCATCCGTCAATATTGCTGAAATATTATCCAGCTTTATCTTTCAATAAGCAATCAGCGGGGCGCTGGCAAGCGAAAAAGCGGCGTCAGCGATTATTTTTTCTTATGCCACTTATCATCATCGCCTTTCTCATAGCTGTTCTTCACCGCCGCCCAGGCGACTTTGTGCGCCGTCTCTTCGCGGCTGGCGTCATCGCGCCGCTCGTCTTTATCTTTATATTGATCCCAGGCGCTGTTAAACGCTTCTTTATAAATTTCCTGCGCATGGGCAGGCAGTACATGCTGAACGCTGTCGGGGAGTTCTTGTTTACTGCGATAGGGCATACTGACCTCCTGTTTGAGCATTAAGTTTAAGTCTGGTACGCAGTCGGCTGGCTATCAAGGTTAAAATGAGTAGAAAAATTATTTTAGTAATTATCTGAATAATAAGAACTAAATATAAGTAAACATAAATTATAATAAACTAATCAAGATATCCCTCGATACCCGTAAATTTAAGTAAAAAACCAGCGGTAATTTAGCAAGATCTGTTACTTTACCGCCCTACGTTTTTATAATTATAACACCTGCATAAATGGAGATGGTTCATGACCCATGCACATGAGGCGGTAAAAACCCGCCATAAGGAGTCTTCCCTCGTCTTTCCGGTGCTGGCGCTGGCGGTGCTGTTTTTCTGGGGCAGCAGCCAGTCACTGCCAGTGGTTATCGCGATCAATATCCTCGCGCTGGTCGGCATTTTGAGCAGCGCCTTCAGCGTGGTCCGCCACGCCGACGTCCTCGCCCACCGCCTGGGCGAACCCTATGGCTCCCTGATTTTAAGCCTGTCGGTGGTTATCCTTGAGGTCAGTTTGATCTCTGCCTTAATGGCCACCGGCGACGCCGCGCCGACCTTGATGCGGGATACCCTCTACTCCATTATTATGATCGTCACCGGCGGTCTGGTCGGTTTCTCTCTGCTGCTGGGCGGGCGTAAATTCGCCACCCAATATATGAATCTGTTCGGCATTAAGCAGTATCTTATCGCCCTGTTTCCGCTAGCGATTATCGTGCTGGTCTTTCCGATGGCGCTGCCGGGCGCGAACTTCAGCACCGGGCAATCGCTGCTGGTGGCGGTAATTTCGGCGGCCATGTACGGCGTTTTCCTGCTTATTCAGACCAAAACCCATCAGAGCCTGTTTGTTTATGAGCATGAAGACGACAGCGACGATGACGACCCGCACCACGGTAAACCGTCCGCCCACAGCAGCGGGTGGCATACCGCCTGGCTGCTGGTGCACCTGGTGGCAGTGATCGCGGTTACCAAAATGAACGCTAACCCGCTGGAAACGCTGTTGACCAGCATGAATGCCCCGGTGGCCTTTACCGGCTTCCTGGTGGCTCTGCTGATCCTGTCGCCGGAAGGCCTTGGCGCCCTGAAAGCGGTGCTCAACAATCAGGTTCAGCGGGCGATGAATCTGTTTTTCGGCTCCGTGCTGGCCACCATCTCGCTGACGGTCCCGGTGGTCACCCTCATCGCCTTCCTGACCGGCAATGAGCTGCGCTTTGGCCTTGGCGCCCCGGAGATGGTGGTGATGGTCGCCTCGCTGGTGCTGTGCCATATCTCCTTCTCCACCGGACGCACCAATGTGCTGAACGGCGCGGCCCACATGGCGCTGTTCGCCGCCTATCTGATGACCATTTTCGCCTGACCCCGTTTTCCCACCCGGCGGAGTCCGGGCGAAAAAAAGCCTGCCGGTTTTGACGCCGGCAGGCTTTTTTACTGATGCAGTCAGGCTTACTTGCTGGTATCCAGCTCGTCGAAGCTTTTCACCAGATCGTCAATCGCTTTCATCTGTTTGAGGAACGGCTCCAGTTTATCCAGCGGCAGCGCGGACGGGCCGTCGCATTTCGCGTGGTCCGGATCCGGATGCGCTTCAATAAACAGACCGGCGATACCTACCGCCATACCGGCGCGGGCCAGCTCGCTCACCTGCGCACGACGACCGCCGGAGGCTGCGCCAAACGGGTCGCGGCACTGCAGCGCGTGGGTGACGTCGAAAATGACCGGCGAGTTGTTGGAGGCTTTCTTCATCACGCCGAAGCCGAGCATATCCACGACCAGGTTGTCGTAACCGAAGTTAGCGCCGCGGTCGCAGAGGATTACTTTGTCGTTACCCCCTTCGATAAACTTATCGACGATGTTGCCCATCTGACCCGGGCTGACGAACTGCGGCTTCTTGACGTTGATCACCGCCCCGGTCTTCGCCATCGCTTCCACCAGGTCAGTCTGGCGCGCGAGGAAAGCCGGAAGCTGGATCACGTCCACCACGTCAGCTACCGGCTGCGCCTGGCTGGCTTCATGAACGTCGGTGATGATTTTCACGCCAAAGGTCTGCTTCAGCTCCTGGAAAATCTTCATCCCTTCTTCCAGACCCGGCCCACGATAGGAGTGGATGGAGGAACGGTTGGCTTTATCAAAGGAGGCTTTGAAGACGTAGGGAATACCAAGCTTCTGCGTAACGGTGACATAATGTTCGCAGATACGCATCGCCAGGTCGCGCGACTCCAGCACGTTCATCCCGCCGAACAGCACGAACGGCAGGTCGTTCGCTACGTTGATATCACCAATGCTAACCACTTTTTGTTTCATAAGTTCGCCTTATCAGGGTGTAACCGGAATGGTTCCAGACTAATGCAATGTAATTTGTTTATGCGAAATCGTGTTGATCTGCGCGCGGATCATCTCGCTGATCGGATCCTCCGGGCACTGCTCAACGAAATAGCTCAGATCCAACAGCGCCACGTGATCGCAGTCCAGCTGGGCGTATATCAGCCCGCGGTCGCGGATCTCATACGGATCTTCCGGATTAAACTGCAGCAGCGCTTCGCTGGCGCGCAGGGCCAGCTCCATCTGCCGCTCTTCCATCAGCGCCGACTTCAGGGTGTCCAGCAGCTTGCGGATCACCTCGGCGTTATCCGCTTCGTCGAGATCTTCATTAAACAGTTCCGCCACCGGCCCGATGTTGCCCTTCAGCCATACCTCCAGGGTATGCTCGTCGAGGGTCTCGCCGTTAAACGGATTAATCAGCCACATCTCTTCGCTGGTTTCCGGGTCCGCACGCAGCAGCATCTGGGTCGGGAAGATCACCGGCACCACCGGCAGCGCCAGGCGCTGGGCGATCCACAGCAGGATCGCGCCTAACGACACCGCGCTCCCCTGGCGGTTAACCAGCACTTTATCCAGCCATAGCGCGTCGGAAAGACGATACACGCCCTGCGAGGCGCCAAAGCCCCACTCGTCATAAAACAGCTCCAGCAATCGTTCTATCTGGCGCTCCTGGTCCCACGACGGCGCAATCTCCTCCTGCGCGAGGCGCAGCAATCGCTGCAGCTCTTCCTCGACAAAACGCGACGGAAAATCGTCGCGGACCTGTTCAGAAATGAGGACCATGCCATCACACAATGGCGCTTTGTTAAATTCGAAATCCGCTAATGACCCCATGACCTACCCCAGTATCGGTATTCTTGTGATGGCGAGTTGAATGATGATAAACAACACCACCAGCGCCAGCAGGAACGCGATAAAACGGCTCTGCTGGCTGCGCGGACGACGACGGCCCAACGCGATAAAACCTAATGCGATGTAAATGATAACGCCAAACAGCTTTTCAGTCAGCCATGCGCCGTCTTCTGTGAACGGCAGGTAGTGCGTTATCGCCATTAACCCTGCGCCGCTGAGAAATAGCAGCGTATCGCTGCAGTGCGGCGCAATTCGCACCCACCGCTGGTTCAGCAGCGGGCTCTGGTGATACATCCACCAGTAACGTAAAACGAACAATCCTACCGACACCGCCACTGTGGCAATGTGCAGGTAGAGGACAGCCGTGAATAAGTTCATCAGCCAACATTCTCCATGTCGGGTAAACGTCCGAGGGTCAGACGCTCATTGTCGCCATAGTCGCGACAGGTCGCGACGTCCAGATAGCCCGCTTCGCGGAACAGCGCGCGAACCGCCTCGCCCTGAGTCCAGCCATGCTCCAGCAGCATCCAACCGCCGGGCTGCAGATACTGCCGTCCCTCGCGGATGATATGCGCCAGATCGGCCAGCCCCTGGTCGCCTGCGACCAGCGCCGTCAACGGCTCAAAGCGCACATCGCCTTCGGCGAGATGCGGGTCGGCGGCGTCGATATAGGGGGGATTGCTGACGATCGTGGCGAAGCGCTGCCCGTCCAGCGCGCTAAACCAGTCGCTTTGACTTATCGTCACGTTAGCGATGCCCAGATGTTCGGCATTGCGCAACGCCAGCGCCACGGCGTCCGGCATCACGTCCACCGCGGTGACCTCACAGTCCGGACGTTCGCTGGCCAGCGCCAGGGCAATGGCGCCGGTCCCGGTGCCGAGGTCGAGAATACGGCACGGCGCGGTTGGCAGACGCGCCAGCGCCTGCTCTACCAGACATTCGGTATCCGGGCGGGGGATCAGCGTCGCCGGGGAGACGAACAGCGGCAGCGACCAAAACTCGCGCTGCCCGACCAGATGAGCAATAGGTTCCCCGCGCTGGCGTCGCACCAGGAGCGCCTCCAGCCTCGCCGCCTCGTCAGCAGAAAGCGTCGTTTCACCGAAGGCCAAAATCCAGGTTCGCGCCCGGCCGGTAACGTGTCCCAGCAAGATCTCGGCGTCGCGTCGCGGGCTGTCGCTCTCCGCCAGGCGGGCGATCGCCTGCTGCAGCCAGGCCTGAAAGGTCATCATTCCTGCTCGGACAGCGCCGCCAGCTGATCGGCCTGATGTTCCTGGACAATCGGCTCAATCAGCATGTCGAGTTTGCCCTCCATCGCCTCATCCAGACGGTAGAGCGTCAGGTTGATGCGGTGGTCGGTCACGCGGCCCTGCGGGAAGTTATAGGTGCGATTGCGGTCGCTGCGGTCGCCGCTGCCCAGCAGGTTGCGGCGCGTGGAGGCTTCCGCCTGCTGACGTTTGGCCACTTCGGCGGCGCGGATGCGCGCGCCCAGCACCGACAGCGCCTTGGCTTTGTTTTTATGCTGAGAACGCTCGTCCTGGCACTCCACCACGATGCCGGTGGGCAGGTGGGTAATGCGGATAGCCGAGTCGGTGGTGTTAACGTGCTGACCGCCTGCCCCGGAGGAACGGAAGGTATCGATGCGCAGATCCGCCGGGTTAATGTCCGGCATTTCGGCTTCCGGCAGCTCCGGCATCACCGCCACCGTACAGGCGGAGGTGTGGATCCGCCCCTGCGATTCGGTGGCCGGCACACGCTGCACGCGATGGCCGCCGGATTCAAATTTCAGCCGACCGTAAACGCCGTCGCCGCTGATCTTGGCGATCACCTCTTTAAAGCCGCCGTGCTCACCTTCGTTGGCGCTGAGGATCTCTACCTGCCAGCGGCGCGATTCTGCGTAACGGGTGTACATGCGGAATAGATCGCCGGCAAACAGCGCTGCTTCGTCGCCGCCGGTCCCGGCGCGCACTTCCACGAAGGCGTTACGCTCGTCATCAGGATCTTTCGGCAGGAGGAGAACCTGCAGCTGTTGCTCCAGCTGGTCGCCTTTTTCTTTGGCGTCACGCAGCTCTTCCTGCGCCATTTCGCGCATTTCCGGATCGTCGAGCATCATCTGCGCGGTTTCAATATCCTCCTGCACCTGACGCCAGTCGGTATAGCAGCGCGCCACATCGCTCAGTTGAGCATACTCCCGCGACAGCGCGCGGAATTTATCCTGATCGGCAATCGTCGCGGCATCGCCGAGCAGCGCCTGCACTTCTTCATGGCGCTCGTACAACGCTTCCAGTTTGGCAACAATAGAAGACTTCATAGGCGTGAATTCACCCTGTCCTGAAAATAAGAGAAAGGTGCGCTATTCCAGCCCGAGGCTGTTGCGCAGAATATGCAGACGTTCGTCGTCCCCGTCACGGGCGGCCTGCTGAAGAGATTTGGTTGGCGCGTGGATCAGGCGGTTAGTGAGCTTGCGCGCCAGATCCTGCATAATTTCCTGGGCATCACCGCCCTGCTCCAGCGCGGCCAGCGCTTTCGCCGTCAGCTCCTCACGGACCTGCTCAGACTGAGAACGGTATTCGCGAATGGTCTCGCTGGCGCTCTGCGCGCGCAGCCAGGCCATAAATTCGCTGGTTTCCTGCTCGACGATCGATTCCGCCTGCACCGCGGCAGCCTTACGCTGCGCCAAGTTATGCTGAATAATGTTTTGCAAATCGTCGACGCTGTAGAGGTAGGCGTTAGCCAGTTTGCCGACCTCTGGTTCAACGTCGCGCGGGACGGCGATATCCACCAGCAGCATCGGCTGGTTACGCCGCGCCTTAAGCGCACGCTCCACCATGCCTTTGCCGATGATCGGCAGCGGGCTGGCGGTGGAGCTGATAATGATGTCGGCCTCTTTCAGCCGTTCGTCGATATCGCTGAGGGCTATCACCTCGGCGCCCACTTCCTCCGCCAGCGCCTGGGCGCGTTCACGGGTGCGGTTGGCGATCACCATTTTGCGCACGTGATGTTCGCGAAGATGGCGCGCTACCAGCTCAATGGTTTCCCCGGCGCCGACCAGTAACACGGTGACGCTGGAGAGCGATTCAAAGATTTGCCGCGCCAGGGTACAGGCGGCGAAAGCCACAGAGACCGCGCTGGCGCCGATATCGGTTTCGGTACGCACGCGCTTAGCCACTGAAAAGGATTTCTGGAACATCCGCTCCAGCTCGCTGACGTTAAGATGGCCGCGGCTGGAGTCGGCGAAGGCTTTTTTCACCTGGCCGAGGATCTGCGGCTCGCCCAGCACCAGCGAATCGAGGCCGCTGGCGACGCGCATCAGATGGCTGACGGCGTCATTATCCTGATGCCAGTAAAGGCTTTTTCGCAGGTCTTCTTCGTTGAGGCCGTGGTAGTTGCACAGCCAGCGGATCAGCGCTTCCTGCAGGTTATCCTGCTCTTCGACGCTGAGATAGAGTTCCGTGCGGTTGCAGGTCGACAGCACCACCCCACCCTGCACCATCGGCTGAGCCAGCAAGCTCTCCAGCGCCTTATCGAGCGTTTCCGGCGAAAACGTGACGCGTTCTCGCAGGGCGACCGGAGCTGTTTTGTGATTGATGCCAAGAGCTAAAAGGGTCATTGTGAGGGAGTAGTACCAGCGTTGCTAAGGTTAGTCTGAGTGCATCATACAGGATGCGCGTAATCAATAAAAGAGAGGCTCCCCTTTTGGAGTAATAGTTAAAGCAAGACCGCCATTAAGGTTAATTTTTTGATTTCAGACAACTTGAACGTAGACGCTATCGCCCGGCGACGCTAGCATTAAGGGTTATAAATGTAACCTGCTACACAAATCGGCCCGCTGTTCCCTGTCGCCGTTTTTCCCTGTAGACATCAAGGATTTGTCATCATTATGAATCGACTGTTCCGCCTGCTGCCGCTGGCCAGCCTCGTCCTCACCGCCTGTTCTCTTCATACGCCGCAAGGGCCTGGCAAAAGCCCGGATTCGCCGCAGTGGCGTCAGCACCAGCAGGCTGTCCGCAGCCTCAATCAGTTCCAGACCCGCGGGGCGTTTGCCTATCTTTCCGATGAGCAAAAAGTCTATGCCCGCTTCTTCTGGCAGCAAACCGGCCAGGACCGCTATCGCCTGCTGCTGACCAACCCGCTGGGCAGCACCGAGCTGTCGCTGACCGCGCAGCCGGGCAGCGTGCAGCTGATCGATAACAAAGGCCAGACCTATACCGCCACTGATGCCGAAGAGATGATTGGCCGTCTGACCGGGATGCCGATCCCGTTGAACAGCCTGCGCCAGTGGATCATCGGCCTACCGGGCGACGCCACCGACTATTCGCTGGACGATCGGTACCGTCTGCGTGAACTGAACTATACGCAAAACGGCAAAACCTGGCACGTGACCTACGGCGGCTACACCAGCGATACCCAGCCAGCCCTACCGTCCAATGTCGAGCTGAACAATGGCGCTCAGCGCATCAAGCTGAAGATGGATAACTGGATCGTGAAATGATGACCCGCTGGCCCTCTCCTGCAAAACTGAATCTGTTTTTATATATCACCGGCCAGCGGGCCGATGGTTACCATACCCTGCAAACGCTGTTTCAGTTTCTCGATTACGGCGATACGTTGACCATCGAACCGCGTACTGACGGCCAACTGCGCCTGCTGACGCCGGTGGCCGGCGTGCCGGACGAGGAGAATCTGATCGTTCGCGCCGCGCGTCTGCTGATGCATGCCGCCAGCGAAAGCGATCGCCTGCCGGCGGGCAGCGGCGCCGATATCAGTATCGATAAGCGCCTGCCGATGGGCGGCGGCCTGGGCGGTGGCTCCTCCAATGCTGCCACCGTGCTGGTGGCGCTCAACCATCTGTGGGGCTGCGGTCTCTCGGAAGATGAGCTGGCGACTCTTGGCCTTCAGCTGGGGGCCGATGTGCCGGTTTTCGTGCGCGGCCATGCCGCCTTCGCCGAGGGGGTGGGTGAAATACTGACGCCGGTAGAACCCGAGGAAAAATGGTACCTGGTGGCCCACCCGGGGGTCAGTATTCCGACGCCGATCATTTTTCGCGATCCTGAGCTACCACGAAATACCCCGCGCCGGTCAATTAATACGTTATTAAATTGTGAATTCAGCAACGATTGCGAGCTTATCGCAAGAAAACGTTTTCGCGAGGTTGATGCCGCGCTTTCCTGGCTGTTAGAATATGCGCCGTCACGCCTGACCGGCACAGGAGCCTGTGTGTTTGCTGAATTTAACACCGAATCCGCTGCCCGTCAGGTGCTGGACACTGCCCCGGCATGGCTAAATGGCTTTGTGGCGCGCGGAGTTAACCTTTCGCCGCTCAAGCAGGCCCTGCTCTGAATCCTGCGCCGTGATGGCACATTGATAATGAGTCAGCCGGGGAAATTGAGTTACGGTGACAACGTCACCCTGTTCCAGACGTTGCATCGTGCTCTTTAAATACACCGACTGGATCGAATGGCGCCATCCCGCACATTATTGGCCCATTCATCCACCACTGGACGCATGCCTGAGGTTCTTCTCGTGCCTGATATGAAGCTTTTTGCTGGTAACGCCACCCCGGAACTAGCACAACGTATTGCCAACCGCCTGTACACTTCTCTTGGCGACGCCGCTGTAGGTCGTTTTAGCGACGGCGAAGTCAGCGTACAAATCAATGAAAACGTACGCGGTGGTGATATTTTCATCATCCAGTCCACTTGTGCTCCCACCAATGACAACCTGATGGAACTGGTTGTTATGGTTGATGCTCTGCGTCGTGCTTCGGCAGGTCGTATCACCGCCGTTATCCCTTACTTCGGTTATGCTCGTCAGGACCGTCGTGTTCGTTCTGCTCGTGTGCCAATCACCGCGAAAGTGGTGGCGGATTTTCTGTCCAGCGTCGGCGTTGACCGCGTGCTGACCGTTGACCTGCACGCAGAACAGATCCAGGGCTTCTTCGATGTGCCAGTCGATAACGTGTTCGGCAGCCCAATCCTGCTGGAAGATATGCTGCAGCTGAACCTGGACAACCCGATTGTGGTTTCTCCGGACATCGGCGGCGTCGTGCGTGCCCGCGCTATCGCTAAACTGCTGAATGATACCGATATGGCTATCATCGACAAGCGCCGTCCGCGCGCCAACGTCTCCCAGGTGATGCACATCATCGGCGACGTTGCCGGTCGTGACTGCGTGATGGTCGACGATATGATCGACACCGGCGGCACCCTGTGTAAAGCGGCAGAAGCGCTGAAAGAGCGTGGCGCGAAACGCGTATTCGCTTACGCAACGCACCCAATCTTCTCCGGCAACGCTATCCAGAACATCAAAAACTCTGTCATTGATGAATTTGTCGTCTGCGATACCATTCCGCTGGCACCAGAAATTAAAGCGCTGGATAAAGTGCGTACTCTGACGCTCTCCGGTATGCTGGCTGAAGCTATTCGCCGTATCAGCAATGAAGAATCTATCTCTGCTATGTTCGAACATTAATCGAGCCCAGCACAAAAACCCGCTGCGGCGGGTTTTTTTGTCTCCGCACCTTATTTGTATGATCAATGCCTCCTTCACCTGCCATTTAGTTGACAGATGATGCGCTCATGGATGAAACATTATTGTGAACAGATTATTTTCCTCACATGTGATGCCTTTCCGCGCCCTCATCGACGCTTGTTGGAAAGAAAAGTACACCTCCGCCCGCTTCACGCGTGACCTGATCGCCGGGATCACCGTCGGGATCATTGCGATTCCGCTGGCGATGGCGCTGGCGATTGGCAGCGGTGTGCCGCCGCAGTACGGCCTCTATACCTCAGCGGTGGCAGGGATTGTGATCGCCTTGACCGGCGGGTCACGCTTTAGCGTTTCCGGTCCGACCGCCGCCTTTGTGGTGATCCTCTATCCGGTTTCCCAGCAGTTTGGTCTGGCGGGACTGCTGGTGGCGACGCTGATGTCGGGGATCTTTTTAATCCTCTTTGGCCTGGCGCGCTTTGGCCGCCTGATCGAATATATCCCGCTGTCAGTCACCCTCGGCTTCACCTCGGGGATCGGTATCACCATCGGCACCATGCAGATTAAAGATTTCCTCGGCCTGCAGATGCCCCATGTGCCAGAGCATTATCTGCAGAAAGTGGCGGCGCTGGCGATGGCCCTACCGACCATTAACGTTGGCAATGCCGCCATCGGCGTCGTTACTCTTGGCATTCTGATCCTCTGGCCGCGGCTGGGTATCCGCCTGCCGGGCCACCTCCCGGCGCTGCTAGGCGGCTGCGCGGTCATGCTGGTGGTCAACTTGCTCGGCGGCGATGTCGCGACGATCGGCTCACAGTTCCATTATCAGCTGGCGGACGGCACTCAGGGCAATGGCATTCCGCAGCTGCTGCCGCAGCTGGTATTGCCCTGGGATATGCCGGGCTCAAACTTTACCCTGAGCTGGGCCTCGCTGCAGGCTTTGCTGCCTGCCGCCTTCTCAATGGCGATGCTCGGCGCCATTGAATCTCTGCTGTGCGCGGTGGTGCTTGATGGCATGACCGGCACCAAGCACAAAGCCAATAGCGAGCTGATTGGCCAGGGGCTGGGCAACATTGTCGCGCCGTTCTTCGGCGGGATCACTGCCACCGCGGCGATTGCCCGCTCGGCGGCGAACGTCCGCGCCGGCGCCACATCGCCGGTTGCCGCCGTGATCCACGCCCTGCTGGTGATCCTGGCGCTGCTGATCCTCGCCCCACTGCTCTCCTGGCTGCCGCTGTCGGCGATGGCCGCCCTGCTGCTGATGGTGGCATGGAATATGAGCGAGGCGCATAAAGTCATCAATCTGCTGCGCCACGCGCCGAAGGACGACATCGTGGTGATGCTGATGTGCATGTCGCTAACGGTGCTGTTTGACATGGTGATCGCTATCAGCGTCGGGATCGTGCTGGCTTCGCTGTTGTTTATGCGCCGTATCGCACGCATGACTCATCTGGCGCCGGTCAACGTCGAGGTGCCAGACGATGTGCTGGTGCTGCGGGTAATTGGGCCGCTGTTCTTTGCCGCCGCCGAAGGCTTGTTCAACGATCTGGAGACCCGGATCGCCGGCAAGCGCATCGTGGTGCTGAAATGGGACGCGGTGCCGGTTCTCGACGCCGGTGGTCTGGATGCCTTCCAGCGCTTTGTGAACAAGCTGCCGGAAGGCTGTGAATTGCGCGTATCTAACCTCGAGTTTCAGCCGCTACGCACGCTAGCGCGCGCCGGCGTCAAGCCGCTGCCCGGACGCCTGAGCTTCTACCCCGATCGTCAGGCCGCGCTGGCTGACCTGTGATCACCCGGCGGCAGGTCCCTGCGCCTGCCGCATCAAGGATCCGGTCGCCTGCTGCAGCCAGCTCAGCACTGCCGGCGTCATCCAGGTGCCCTTCATCAAATGCGGCTCCTGCTCCATTGCCCGACGAAACTTCTGCAACGTCTGCGGCCGGGTACCGGCGTAGGACTGAAACAGTTCAAGCCACGCACGGGCCAGCGCCTGACCCGACGCCGAGTCCGGCGCTACGCCCTCCCGGCACGCCTGATGCAGCTTAGCCACCAGCGCAGGCCACTCCTGTAGCCGGTCAAAATAGTGCTGGCGGGTGAACGCCATCTCTTCTTCGTCAAGGTACCGCGCCCAGATGGCCAGTTTGCTTTCGGCAAAGGCCTCGGTGATATAAGCGATGATTGCCGGCGTGACGCCGGTCTGTTCAACCATCTGCGGCTCGGCGGCATGCATCTCGTTCAGGCGGGTCAGAAACTCCGGACGCCCGGCCGTATCCTGCTCCAGGCGCTCCATCCAGCGCGTCGCCAGACGCATCGCCTGCGGACTGTCCGTCGGGCAGCCGCTCGCCATCAGCGTCTGCACCTCCTCCGTTAGCTCGCGCCACGCCTGCGCCCGCTGTTCATCCTGTGCCGCAAACGGCAGCGCGGCTAACTCCTGTTGACTAAACCAACGATCGTACATTTTCATTAACTCCAGCGTCTGTAGCCAGGACTCCAGATCGGGTTCATTGCCGCTCGCCAGCGCCTCGCGCAGCACCAATAGTCGGTCGCGCAGCCTGCCAACATCGCGTAGCTGGGCGTTGAGCATATCTATCTGCTGCGTCAGCAGCTCGGGCAGCGACAGCGTTTGCCGATCGAGATAGTCCTTGATTGTGGCGAGCGTTAGCCCGGCCTGCGCCAGCGCCTTTATCATATGCAGGCGCTGAACCGCGGACAGGTTATAGAGCCGATAGCCCGCCTCGCTTCTGGCCGAAGGCGTTAACAGCCCCGTCTGTTCATAATGATGCAGCGTACGTACCGTCAGTCCGGCACGCTTCGCCAGCTCTCCCACCTGAATTAACATGACTGCTCCTCTCTGTGGCCAGGTCCGCTACTCTGCAGCCTGACGTAACGTCAGGGTCAAGCAAAAACCGCGCTTGCTATTCATTTTATGCTGGCAACCATAGCAGCACGAAGGCCAGGACGGAATGGGGGCGTAATATGGCGGGAAAAAGAGGAAGAGATAAAGTGAGACACAGAAAAGCGCATCGGCCTTCAGCGGCCGATGCGGGAAATCATGCTACGGTTAGCTGTGACGATGCTGGTTACGACGGCAGCGTTTATCGTAGTGGCGCACCCACCAGTAGCGGTCGCTGACCTGCTCGTGGCCGCCAATACGGGCACCGGCCAGCCAGAGCACTGCGCCAACGAAGATGCTTAGGATTGCGCCATGCGCAAAGAACTGTGGCAGGTTAAGCTGCGGAAGCTGGTTCAGAATGGAGTAACCTACCCCCACAACCATCACCACCAACCCTAACCCCATGAGTACGTTACCGAGTAACGAAGCGTTTTTGCGTTTCATGTGTCACCTCCGGACTTTGGGTTGCCAGGGAATGTCCCCAAATCTTATAGGTGTAGTATAGACAAGGTCTCTTCTGCGGAGTGCGTCCACGATCACATTAGTGAACAGCGAATAGACAAAAATTTACAAATAAGTCTATGAACCATATCAAATTCTAATGATTTAGTGAGTAAATCATCAATGCGGGTATTGTCTAATAGCCAGAATTTTGTCAAGCGCGCCCGCAGACAGTACACTACGCGGCAGAGAATGCCCCATGCAGGATAGAAAACGTGACCATTAAACTAATTGTCGGCCTGGCCAACCCCGGTGCGGAATATTCCGCCACCCGGCACAACGCTGGCGCCTGGTATGTGGATTTACTGGCGGATCGCCATCGTGCGCCGCTGCGCGAAGAGAGCAAATTCTTCGGCTACACCTCGCGCATCAACCTGGCGGGCGAGGACGTCCGCCTGCTGGTCCCCACTACCTTTATGAACCTCAGCGGTAAAGCCGTGGCCGCGATGGCGACCTTTTATCGCATCAACCCGGATGAAATTCTGGTCGCCCATGACGAGCTGGATTTACCGCCGGGCGTGGCGAAATTTAAGCTTGGCGGTGGCCATGGCGGCCACAATGGCCTGAAGGATATCATCAGTAAGCTCGGCAATAACCCGAACTTTCACCGTTTACGCGTCGGAATCGGCCATCCGGGTGACAAAAACAAGGTTGTCGGCTTTGTGCTTGGCAAACCACCGGCCAGCGAGCAGAAACTGATCGATGACGCTGTCGACGAAGCGGCGCGCTGTACCGAAATCTGGTTAAAGGACGGGCTGACCAAAGCGACCAACCGTTTGCACGCCTTTAAGGCGCAATAAGCCGTTGTCGTGCGGCATTTTTGCCGCGCACCGTGTATAATAGGCAAAGCTATT
This sequence comes from Klebsiella sp. K47, assembly GCF_051858335.1. Classification (NCBI taxonomy): domain Bacteria; kingdom Pseudomonadati; phylum Pseudomonadota; class Gammaproteobacteria; order Enterobacterales; family Enterobacteriaceae; genus Klebsiella; species Klebsiella sp. K47. Next base: position 198,548 of record NZ_JBPYUI010000007.1, on the reverse strand, counting down.
CAATTTTCTGCAATCTGTTCCTTGTAACAGATTGATTATCCAAAGATTAAGGTGATTTAAATCATGGGATTCAAATGCGGTATCGTCGGTTTGCCCAACGTCGGCAAATCCACCCTGTTCAATGCGCTCACCAAAGCGGGTATTGAAGCGGCCAACTTCCCCTTCTGTACCATTGAGCCGAACACCGGTGTCGTACCGATGCCCGATCCGCGTCTGGACAAGCTGGCTGAAATCGTCAAACCGCAGCGCATCCTGCCGACCACCATGGAGTTCGTGGATATCGCGGGGCTGGTGAAAGGCGCGTCCAAAGGTGAAGGTCTTGGCAACCAGTTTCTGACCAACATCCGTGAAACCGAAGCCATCGGCCATGTGGTTCGCTGCTTTGAAAACGATAATATTATTCACGTCGCGGGGAAAGTGAACCCGGCGGAAGATATCGACGTTATCAATACCGAACTGGCGCTGTCTGACCTTGATACCTGCGAACGCGCGATTCACCGCGTCTCCAAAAAAGCCAAAGGCGGCGATAAAGACGCGAAGGTTGAGCTGGCCGCGCTGGAAAAATGCCTGCCGCAGCTGGAAAACGCCGGTATGCTGCGTGCGCTGGATCTGACCAAAGAAGAGAAAGAGGCCATCCGCTATCTGAGCTTCCTGACCCTGAAGCCGACCATGTACATCGCGAACGTCAATGAAGACGGTTTCGAGAACAACCCGTACCTCGATCAGGTTCGCGCCATCGCCGAGCAGGAAGGGTCTGTGGTGGTGCCGGTGTGCGCCGCCGTTGAAGCGGACATCGCCGAGCTGGACGATGAAGAGCGTGACGAGTTCATGGCTGAGCTGGGCCTCGAAGAGCCGGGCCTGAACCGCGTGATCCGCGCCGGTTACGCTCTGCTGAACCTGCAGACCTACTTCACCGCGGGCGTGAAAGAAGTTCGCGCATGGACCATCCCGGTGGGAGCGACCGCGCCGCAGGCAGCCGGTAAGATCCACACCGACTTCGAAAAAGGCTTTATCCGCGCGCAGACCATCGCTTATGAAGACTTCATTGCCTACAAAGGCGAACAGGGCGCGAAAGAAGCCGGTAAAATGCGTGCTGAAGGTAAAGACTACATCGTGAAAGATGGCGATGTGATGAACTTCCTGTTCAACGTCTAATCCCGCTGGCTGGCGTTTTCGCCGCCACCGCGCAAAAAAAATCCACGCAGCGGCGTGGATTTTTTTTTCCCCAGGCGACACGCTACTCCACAATATGGGTATCTTCTGCCGCCTCGTAGCCATCAACGATCTGCACAATTTTCTTTAACTCAGCCTCAATAAAAGCCGGGGTGGCGCTTTCCCCAGAGGCCGGGTGATGAAGCTCCACCGAGATGCCGCTGGCGGCATTGGTCAGCGACAGGCTGATCTCCAGCTGGCCCCGCGAGGACGAAGAACGCCCGATATGCTGCATGATAGCCGTCGCCGCCGCGCGCGTATCAACGTCTGCGAGATGCCCCCATCTCATTTCAACATGCCCCTGCTGTCCTGCCTTTATCACCTGCAGCGTATAGCCGCTTCTTGCCGTTGCCATGCCTTTTTCCTCCGATTTAGTTGCCCGGGCGTCGCATTATCAGCCCGGTTTTATCAGCCAGGTTCGCGCACCTGTGCCTTGCCGTTAATGACTCTTTTCCACATAGGTCTGCATGTTTTCTTTGGTCACTAACTCAAACGGGATCCAGACATGAGACTCGACCTTTTCTCCTTTAATCAGCTTCAGCGCTACCGCTAAGGCCGTTTTGCCCTGACCGACGGCGTCCTGGAAAACCGTCACCTGAATCTTATCGCTGGCCAGGGCTTTCAGCCCGTCCGGGGTGGCGTCGATCCCGCCGATCAGCAGCTTCTTCTGGCTTTTCTCCAGCGCCATCGCCGCGCCAATCGCCATCTCATCGTTGTTCGCCGCCACAATATCAATCGCTTCTCCGTTGCCCGTCCAGTTCTGCATCAGATCCATTCCCTCGCTGCGGGAATAGTTGGCCGGCTGTTTCTGCACCACTTTCATTGCCGGATACTTGGCCACCACCTGCTCCACATCTTTGGTGCGCTGCAGCGCGCCGGCGTCGGTGAGATTGCCGATCATGATGGCGACGTTGCCTTTGTAGTTCGCCAGCTTCGCCAGCGCCTCCATCTGCAATGTGCCAGACTCCCGCTCGTCCGAACCGACAAACACCACGCCGGGCGGTAACGTTTTATCCCCCGGCGTCCGGTTCACATACACCAGCGGCATTTTGGCCTGCTGCGCCATCTTCGTCAGCTGCGGGGTGCTGGCGGAGTCCACCGGGTCGACGATGATCGCGTCCACGCCGGAGGCGATGAAGCTCTGCACCTGATCGGCCTGGCGTCCGGTGTCGCCGCGGGCGTCTTCAAACTGTACGTCGACGTGGCGGGCTTGAGCTTCTTTCTCAATGGACTGGCGGATAATAGTGAGAAAGTTTTGATCGAAGTAGGCCATTGCGACGCCGATCTTCTCCGCTAATGCCGAAGCGGAACTGGCCAGAAGGCCTACTAACAGGATGATTTTACAGTGCTTCATAGTATGCCCTCAGAGATCGAAATAAAATTTTCAATACAACTACAAACGGTATATTTAAATCATTTTCAGACTACGAAGGGCGTTCGGTTCTTGCAATATTGATGTAAAGAAAATGTTGCCATGCGCACACTTTATTTCACCGCCTCACTCACCGAGGGCTCACCGGTTGCGGGGAGCGCAGCGGTCGGCGACGCCGGCTGTTTTCGCTTCAGCAGGGCATACTCCACTATCAGCTGTTGCAGATGCAGCTCCGCGAGGCTTCCCCGCGCGGCTGGCCAGGGTTGTTCAACGGGAAGCGCGGCCAGCTGGCGCAGCTGCTCCTCCAGCGGAACAGCGCGGTTAAACGACTGTGTGATGGCAAATACTGCGGTTTTCAGTTCGCTCACCGTCAGGTACTTCCCCTTCTGCTCGTCGAGGGCATTGAGCTGGTCGGCGAGCCGCTGCAGCTGCTGCATGCCCTCCGACCAGCCGGTAAGATTTTCCGCGGGCAATGCGCCAGCACTCAGCTGCTGCCGCCACTGCTGCGCCAGCGGTTGCGCCTGATCCGGCCAGCGGATAAGGGCCTGGTGGACCAGCTGGTCGCCGTAGCTGACCGCCCAGTCCGGCGCCAGGCGGGCAAGCTCGCCAAGCTGGCGCTGCGTCTGTGGCAGATCAACCGGCCCCGGGGGCGTTGTCGCCGGCAGGCCCGGTATCGGTCCGGCATTTTGGGTGACCGAAATGGGCGGCAAGTCGGACTGACGCAGCGCCAGCCATCCGCCGACGGCGATACCCGTTACCGCCAGCATGGTAACCATTCCGGCGATAAACGGCTTCCAGCGCGGCGCGGCTGCCGGAGTAGACGCCGCCACCGGCGCGGGCCGCTTTGCAGGTGAAGGCGGAGCCAGCGGCTCAGCCTTTGGTCTACGTTTTAGGTCTGGCACTGGCTCAGCCTTCGCCGCATCCTCTTCGCTGACCAGAGTGCCGGGAAGTTCCGCGTCAGACACCGCCACCGGCGGCGCGGTGGGAAGCGCTGGCGCAGGGTCGAGGCTCTCGAAGCGAGTTGCCGTGCTGTACAGTAGCGCCCGCAGGTCGCTCAGCTGGTTTTCAGGAGCGATCTCAAGGCGCTGGAGCACTGCGTCGAAGCTTTGCAGCGAACGTTCAGCCTGCTCAAGCGAATCAACATCCTCTGGGGTAAGATTCAGGGTACGGATCACCTGCCGCAGCCGCTTGCTCAGGGTGCGGAAGATCTCTGTCCGGGCCGGGAGCGCCTGTGGCCACAGGTTTTTCCCCTGACGAACCAGCAGCGACTCCATCAGCGTCAGCCCCTCATTGATCCCTGCCACCCCGCCCAGCCGGGCGCGGGCCAGGGTATACCAGGCGACAGTCTGCAGGTCCGCGCCGTGATGCTCCAACAGCCCGCGGGCAAGCTGCTCGGCATACGGCCAGTTAATATCCGGCCGCGCCGGGTGGCTGAGCTTGTTCATTTCCGCACGCAGGGCCATAAAATCAGCCAGCGTGCGCGGGTCGCCACCGGCTTTATAGTGACGGTCGTGGTGTGTTGTCATCATGATGTCTTTCAGCGAGAGATTAGAGGGCGGAGCGGGCGTCAAGGTACTGCTGACGTTTGAGGTGGCGGATCAACACCCTGCCCTCGGGCATAAACTCCGTGCCGTAACGCACCAGGCCAATATCCTTCAGCTCCGCATCAATGGCATAGCGCAGTTCGCCGGGCGCATGCTGATCGAGCATCACCACCGCGATCCGCTGCAGGCGCGGTTCGTATTTCAGCAACACCGCCGACAACGTGCTCATCAGCTGGTGCGCCGACGCTGGCATCCCCTGGAGGATAGCGGTCATATCCGGCAGGCCGTAGTCCGGCAGATGCGCCAGCGTTCCGGCCCGACAGTTGAGGATACGCTGCATGTTATCGAGCACCGACAGGATGACCTGATCCGTTTCGCTGACAGTATTCAGGTCAAGCCCGCCGGCGAAATTGCCGTACAGGATGTCATACAGGGAGGGACGAGGCATTTTCACTTCTCCTTAAACGGGTGCAGCGTCAGTTGATTTTGGCTGGCTTCGATAATGCGCGGCCTCGCCGGATCAAGTTCGTCCCGGGTGAGTACCAGCCGCCAGCTGTTTTGCGTCAGGTCTGGATCGATAAACATGGCCGCCACCGCCACAAACTGCGCGCTGGTTTCCATGGGCATATCGACGGTCACCGATTCGCCCGGACGCAGGCGAACATCTTTTTCCGCCACCCGGTCCGTCTGCAGCGCCTGGCCATCGCCGGCAAACAGCGACGGGTAGTCAGTATTGTCGAACGCTTGCCGGTCCTTCAGCTGATAAATACGCACCACCGTCGCCAGGGAGGCGCCTTTGGCGTTGTTATTCACGCCTTCCCGGGCGCGAAGATCCAGATGCAGGGTTTTCACCTGGGGGTAAAAAATGGACTGGGTCACGGAAACGGCGCCGTCTTTCACGGTCTGCGTCAGGCCGCAGCCGGTTAAGACGGTAACCATGAGGAATGCCAGCAACCTGGCGGAGGGTTTAACTGCGGTAATCGCCATCTTCATCGCTCTCCCTGCGGTGGATATTTTCCCGGACGCGCTGATAGCGCCCCAGATAAATCGTGACTCTGTCGTCAGCCTGTTTCTGCGCATCCAGAGGACGCAGCACAGCGGTACGGCCGAGCTGGACGGCATGCTCCTGCTGGCAGCAAAGTTGCGCATCCGGCAGTAAATGGCGGGCGACGCAAAGCTGCAGCCGCACGTCAAGATGAGATCCGAGCCAGACGTGCAGAAGCGCCATCAGGTCGCTGAACAGTTCGCCGCCGGGCAGCCAGCCGCGAACCTCATCAGGCTTTTCCGTGGCCAGCTGCAGCAATACCTGACCGTTCACATCCGTGGCGTGGGTTCCCATCACTGGCCTATGTTGCAGGCTAACCGGCTGACGGACGCTCATCGTTAACGGCTGCGACAAGGGGATCCGGCAGGGATCGTGGTGGTACACCGTCGCCCGGGTCCCCGGGGCCAGGAGCGCCACCAGCGCCTCCATGCCTTCCCCGGATCTCCCCGGCAGCATCATCACCGGCAGCAGCGCCAGAAATCGCGACAGCGGCGATGCGGCAACGGCGGCACATCCCGGTATGCCCAGCCCCGCCAGGCCCAGCAGATACTGCGAGATGTTGTCCGTGCCGCCCGCCCGAAAGGTTGCCGGGTAGGAATATTTGCGCCAGATACGGTAATACTGGGCGATCAGCCGATGGTTAAAGATATCGAGGAAATCCTCGGTGGCCTCGACGCCTTCCCGCCGTTGCGCAATGTCATCGCTATAGTGGGTCGGCAGCGGGGATTCCACGCCGTAGAGTCCCATAAAAGTCACGCGAACCGCCGGCGGACGGGGCGGTTCAGGATCGTCCATTCCACGGATTTCGCCAGCCGGAAAGCCCATCCCCGGATGCGGGCGAAAGCGTATGGGTTCATCACCTAATAGCCAGCCGCTGCCGATGATCGGCGCCTTCGGATGGTTCTTCTCCAGCAACTGGCAGAAGCGGTAAAAATTCATGTACGGCAACTGAGGCCGGAGCTGCGCCATCAGCCGGGCAGGCGCAGACTGTGATTCTCTTTCCACCGGATACATTTCCCTTCAGGTTGAACAATGAGCGTCAGCTGGTTGAACTGATTCATATCGGCATATAGTGCGAAAAAGCGGTTGAGCATATCGCCAAACAGGTGGACATCGCCCGCACCGGTAAATCCGCTACCGTCGAGCGTCACTTCGATATCCAGCCCGCGCAGCAGGAAGCCCTGCTCGAAACGCTGAATTCGGTGATGGCTGACCGCCAGAATGGCGTCCAGACGGCGATTATTGAGCTCATCCTCCCGCCAGTTGTAGAGCGACAGCGTGCCGCGCAGCACCTCGGCGCTGCTCATCATGTTGAGAAAACGGGTGCCCAGATGGCTCATGACCCGCCAGTGGTAGCGGTCTTCCGCCGGGGGATAGGCCGGCAGCGTGGGCTTACAGAGATTGCAGACGGTAAGCGGCGTGGCTGATATCGACTCACAGCGATCCAGCAGCGTGCTCTGTAGCGCCCGGCGCGGCAGCTGGCCGTTAGTGCCGGTGATGCGTAAGGAGACCGTTTCCCGCGCCAGCTCCCGGTCAGCCTCCCATTGCTGTCCGCCGAGGATAAGCCAGGTATCGTGCATGCCGGTTACGCCCCGTTTTACGCGGGTGTGGTAGTAGCGCTCCGGCGCATGGCGACGCATCATTCCCCCCTGGTGACGAAAGCGGGTGAAAGGCACATAGCGTGCCTCCCCGGTGCGCCCGGAGCCGGTCACGCTGTCAACAGAATAGATTTCGGTATGCCCGTCCTGCAGGCGCTTCGGACGCAGGAGATATTCGCTCTCCAGCCCGCTGATGGTCAACGGATCGGCCTCAAGGGTAAACAGGTTAATCACCGGCACACAGTGCAGGCGCAGGCTGCTTGCGCTGACGGGTAAATCACTTTGCCAGACCTCGCTGAACACCACCTCAAGCGTGAAATGCGATATCCCCGCCGGCAGGGTGATGTTTTCCAGGCCATTTAGCTGCACGAACATAAATTTTTCGCGAAAGGTGAAATACTCGAGCAGCAGCTGATAGCCGCTGAAAGCGCTCTCCCCCTTCGGCCATAAACGATCCTCCTCGCTGAATCCCCCCGGGGAAAAATAGCCGTCGAGGCTTACCCGCTCTGTCTGACCCGGCAGACGCAGGTACAGCGCGGCCTGGCGTCGGGTCAGCCACAGATGGAGGGCGCTGCCGGTAACGGCGTCTTCCCCCAGGTACAGCGCCAGGCGGCGGAGATCGGTCTGCGACCAGTCAGCCAGCTCGCTACAGGCGAATCGTAGTCGCAGGGCCGAACGTCCGTCCGGCTCCGCCGTCATCACCGCCTCCTCTATCGCCAGCGGGTTAAGCGTCAGATCGCGGGTGGTTCGGTACCGGCACACGGTATTTTTCGGCCCCAGTGGGCGGGAGCTAATCTCAAACCCGGCGGGCACCGTTTCCGCTATCTTCATCGCCGGCAGCGTTGGGGTCAGCGCCACGATCGATAGCGATGGAATAGTGCGCAAATAGTGCGGCCACAGCATGCTGACCAGCCCCTCGGTCAGCTCCGGCAGATCATCATCAATTTTTTCGCGCAAGCGACCTACGGAAAAGGCAAAGCCTTCAAACAGGCGCTCAACGTAAGGGTCCGGCGTACCGGCTTTATCGAGATCCAGCATCGCCGCCCGATCGGGGTGAGCCTGCGCGAACGCTTTTGCCGCCTCGCGCAGGTAGCGCATTTCAGCATCAAAATATCGCAGGGTTAAATCGTCCATTATGAATATTCCCTTATTCGTCTACAGGGAGACACGCAGCATGGCTGCGCGGTCAGATTAGTTGGCCGTCGGGCGGCCATGAGCGAAGGAGGCCTGGCGTTGCAGGTTAACGCCAATCAGTGAGGGAGAAGGTTCAGTATCCCTCTTCGCCGGGTATATCGTCGGTCAGCGGAACACGTTCAGCAGACGCGCGCACGCTGAATATCGTCTCCGGTAGCGTAAAGTTTCGCAGCGCCAGCAGCGCCAGCGGTCCTTCCCCCGCCTCGGTACGCAGCGTGTAGTTCAGCAACAGACCATCCGGCGCTTTCCAGCTCAGGCTCCAGCTGCTGCTCGTTCCGGGATAAGCGCTGACCACCGCCTTATCCAGCAGACGGATCCACCCCCAGGCGCCCGGGAAATCGCCATACTGGCGGGTGCCCGCCCGGGTACTGATCCAGCTCAGACTGGCGCCCGGCGCTTCGGTGTCAGCGGGCCAGCTGAACCGCCGCCAGACCGGCATCTGGTTCATATAGACAAGTTTCTGATTGTCGATGACCAGCTCCGTCTGCATCACGCCGTCCGCCGTGCCGGGGCGAAGCGCAAAATGCAATCCCGCTTCGCCGTTGGCGAACGCGACGTCGGAGAGATGGCTCAGGGTATTCATCGCCTGCAGAAAGGCCGGGTTAAACGTCAGCCCCTGAGCATTGATACTGTCCGCCATCCAGCGGCTCCCCTCTTTATGCAACACGCCGTTCAGCCGGGTCTGCAGAAAGCGGGCGATGCGCCCGGTCTCGCTGTCGAGGTATTTTGCCAACAGCGGCAGAGAGACTTCACTGCTGGTATTTTTAAAGGGGTAGCGGCCGCCAAAGGCGCTATTCCAGTCCTCCACCACCGCGCTGCGCCACTGGGCGTTGAGACTTTCCGCCGCCGGGGTCAGCACCTGCTGCCAGGCCTGTTCCATCGGGCGAACAAAAAGCGTTTGCCCAAATCCACTCCACTCCTGGCCCAGCCCCGCCGCCACCAGGCTGCCGTAGTCGCGCGTTTCGGTTAAATCCACGGCCTTGCCCTGGAATACCGTCTGCGCAAGCAGGCGGGTCATCGCCTGCGGGTCGGTGGCGTTGGTGACCTGCTGCAGGCGCAGACGCACCTGGGTGACGCGGGTCAGGAAGGTCTGCAGGCTAAGACGGCTGGTGGGCGTCCCGCCGTCGCGATTGTCCAGCAGCGCCAGCACGGGTCCGAAGGTGGCATCCACAGGACCGCGCGCGCCGGACCGTTGATCGATGACGGGCGAGTTATCACGGTTAAACAGCTGCCTGGCCGATTTGACCAGCGAATCGGCGATGGCTTCCCCGGTCTGGCCGGTTCGCCCCTGCACGCTCAGGGTGTTCATCAGCGCCACCAGCGGCGACTGGCGCACATCGGCCATCAGGGTCAGCTGGTCGATAGCATCGGAGAGGGTCGCCGCGCGCTGCCAGCGCAGACTGTTGAGGAAATCCAGCCAGGCGCCGCTAAAATCAGCGAAATAACGCTCCGCCAGCCTGGCTCGCAGAGCTTCCGGCGACGTCGACTGCGCGGCAGTCTGCTTCGTATCGCTCAACACCCAGTCCATTTCATCGCGGCGTTCCGCGACCACTTTCTCAATGGCCGGCTGCACGGCCTGCTCCCAGGCCTGACGGGTAAACATGCCCGGCACCACCTCATCAGTGCTGAACAGACGCGAAGCATCGGTGTCGGCAGTCATATCCGCCAGGCGCATATCGGCATACTGATTCGCCACCTGCGCGAGCATCTTCTGGTAAAGCGTGGACTCACTGTTGCGCTGGCCCATCTGTCGAATTAACCGTGTGCGCACCTGGCTGACCAGACCGTCATCGACAGGCAGACGCCACTGCGGATGCGACGCCAGACTGGCGGCATAAAATGCCAGCAGCGAAGGGCCGCTGCCCTGCCAGACGGCGTCGGCGATGCCTGAGCGCTGCGGCCAGTCCTGCATTAGCGTAGTGGCGAACCACGCGGCGTCCATTTTTTCCGGGCGGGTCAACATCAGATATTGTTTCAGTTGTCCGTAAGCGGTCTTCGTCATCTTCTCACGCAGTGGGCTGTCCGGCGGCAGCTGCACGAAGGCGGTGAGCTGCTCTTCCAGATGATGCGCCGCCGCATCGCGCAGCAGCGGCTGCACCCTCTCTCCGTAGCGCGGGAACAGCGCCGCCAGCAGGTCATCGTTCTGACTGAGGCCAGCGCGGAGGTACCACGGCGCGCCGTGCTGCGAGCGGTATTCCAGTTGAGAAAGCGTTTTCTGTAACGCGGAGAGCGCATGCAGGCGTACGGCCAGCGGCTGTTTCTCCGCTGAGGCCAGCCGCACCTGCTCCTGTGCGATCGCCACCAGCTCGCGGTTGGCGATAAAAGAGACTGTCATTGAGGCGGCCCAGAGTAACATCAGGGCGGCAGTGGAGGCAGAGACAGCTCTTCGCCAGGGAAAGCCGATCTTTCGTGCTTTTAAGCCGGATGGCCTGAGAGATTCCAGTAGCACGTCCCAGCGTTTATCGTGGCGCCAATGATGCTTCAGGCTGTGCGACGCCTGCGGCGATGACGGGCTGAACACAACGCCGGCTAACGGTAAAGCACGATGAGGTTCCAGAAACGTCGACAGGGGAACACTAATCCGCTCCGGCTGCCGCGTGAGTTGGTCCGCCAGGCCCAGAAGAAAATGATGCTGCGGATTACCCGTGACCTGTTGTACTCCAGTCTCTAACAGTCTTGAGGGCAACGCCGAAAGTAACTGGCGCATCTGCGACGACTGACAGTCTGGCGGGAAGAGACTGCCGACAGATTGCACGATGCGCCCGGCCTGATCATCCGCCTGGGGATGCAGCGACCAGACATACAGTGGTACAGCCCACCCTAGCAGTGAGAAACGTTCAGCCAGATCATGGGCAATGTTATCTATATCCTCCATGGACAACAAAGCGGGGGATACGTGCTGATTGGCTGCGGGCAGATGATCAAACGCAGAAGTGACCCACACCAGCCCATTCACTGGGGGGCAAAAGCGTTTACGCAAAGCAAAAAGCCAGTCATTATCCGACGCGCTCTGGGGTTCCCCACCCCAAAGCAATAATGTGTCTCCATTCTCCTGCCAGTACTGGCTACTCAGGCCCGGTGCAAGGCGTTCAACATCCGCCACGCTTCCCGTGAGCATCAGAATGTTCATTTTGCCAGCCCCAAAGCGACCATACTGGCGACGCAATGTCTGCCTCATCTCAATAACTGCGCGGTGACTCTGGGAAGCCGGCTTCAGATGCTGACCACTTGTCAATGGCGCCCCCTGCCCCTTCAGATGGCGGCCGAGTATGAACTGCACAATACGGCCGCCATAACGAAAAAGCAGAATAAGGATCCCTAAGCCCAGGCAGAAATAGAGTTTCGCTTGCAGCGTATTCAATCCAATCTTGTCGCCATAGTGATATATCCCCCACAATATTGCGCCAGCTATCAGCATCAGCACCCCAAAACGGCTACCTAAGCGCAATATGCTATCCGTTGCATTCATCCTTATTTCCTGCAGTAAGAAGATTCGAGAAAGATTCAGACCCACCACCAGGGGCTGATATGACCGTCTGATGAGATAGTGTGTAGTCACGAGGCTTGCCGCCTCTCAGGCAGCGCGAACGGGCCTGGCCTGGTGAAGCTCTGATGATAGTGGTAATGGGGTGATCACCGTGGCCCATAATGGTTGGTCGGCAAAACCGTCACCACTTACAATGAGTTGAGATTTATCGTCACCGCACCGCAGGATTGCTCCAGCGATCGCGACCCAGGGTGCTGCGACGCCTGGATAACCCAGGCTACTGTCCAGGTTGTAGAAATCACGACCGATATTGATCGGGCTCGACAACGCGATCAATCCCGTTGCGATGGGCTGATGATAGTTCATCTTGATACCCACCAACCAACCGGCAGGCACGGCCTCCGCGGGTAACGCGGCCCAGTCAAACGCGCGCGCAAAGGCATAATGAAACGCCTCGTGGCTTATCCCCTTCACCTGCTCTGGTCGGTGGAGAAGCGCCAGTGGCATAAGATCCGCCGCGACCTGAGGACTGGCAAGCAACAGGCTAACCACCGTTTCTGCCGTTCCCTCAACCTGTTTGGGAGCAACCTGTAGCGCCACAATCAGCATCAGGGATGGCTCTGTCATCGGCTGATCCAGCCAGTGGTCTATCATCTGCAGTCCTTTGCCTTCCAGATACGTCACCGGTTGCCGGATGTGACTGTTCGCCAAACACTGGCGCCAGATCGACTGTATCTCGCTGACGGGCATACTGCCGTCGCTCTCTATGATTAATGACAGCGGTATCTCTGCAGGAACAGATGCCAGTACAGAAGTCAGCTCATTCAACGTATTGCTCATGATGCGCTTAACCAACTGTTCGGGCGTTTCGTCGCCGATACGCAACAGCCGACTATGTCGTATACCTTCGTCACTCCACCAGGAAGGCTGCGTTTTTAAAGCCGGGGTATTGTTTCGTAATGCCTCTCTCTGCCCCTTACCGTCCTGATCATCAGGGAGACGTAATGCGGTGTGTAAGCTTACGCCCAGGATTGCCAGGTGGCGCCGCCCTCTCTGGATTTCACGACTCCAAATCTGTTCACGATCGTTATCCCAGCCATCAGCCATTGACTGTAACCCTTTATACCAGGCGATACGCAACGCCAGCAGAATAAGCCAGAGTAATGCCGGTAATATCAACGCCGTTTGCCAAAAATCCGCGGTGTTTATTTGGAGTTTATCTTTATTGCTCATAATGGCCCAGCAGGTGCCCGCTGCCAGCCAACACAGCAAAAACAGCAACCAAACCCACCACGCCGGTGCTCGAGGCCGTTGGGCAGGCGGGGGAATACGTTTTAAATCGACAGGCATCGTTAGCGCACCCTGGCTTGTGGCAGGCTCGACAGCAATACACAACCACAAGCACAACGGTGGCCATGGAACGCAACCGGTATGCCATGATCGCTAAAAGTAGGATGCCCTTCGGCAATCACCGTCGGACCATGGCCTTTGATCGGACAACTGACGGGATCGCCCAGCCGCGCCACGCCGATACCACCAAATTTCATATTACTGGAACCACGGAGCACTTTCCCGCCCCCGGTATGCGTATCGCCTGTACGAATAATTCCTTTCATAACTTTATTTACCTTGTAGCATTTAAGGAAAATAAATAGCTGCGATAATTAGCAATTTTTTGCGCAGCCATTTTCTCAATATCAGAGTTATAACGCGCGAGAAAGTTTCTCCAGCTTAAGCAGACTTAAAAGTTCGGAATCGTTTAGATGGAAAATCAGTTCATCCGGCAGACGACGATAGAAATCTGGCAATTCAGTCAATTGATAGAAGAAATTATTTTCATTGAATTCTTTAATCCTCGTGAGTTCGGGCATCAATTCCATCATCGGCACATCCGCAGAATAACCATGCCGAACTTTAGCCAGATTACTCATTTTTTTGATGCAGCCTTCACATCCTTCATTAATGCCTTTTTCCCACAAACGATAGGCATCTACTCTCCTGCCTTCCATATCGGCAAGCAACCCAAGATGATCATAAGCCTCTGCATAACCTTGCCCTACCGCACATGCCAGCAACTGCTTACCTAATGGGTGCAATTCCTGAACCCTGACAACAATAGTTCCCCCTACTGCTGACATGGCCTGTGGACTGCCACGCTTGATGGCTTCAGCATACAAGTAGTACATTGTTTCATCGTCTCGACCAAACAAATACGACGCATATTTGTAGGCAGCAATAGGGATGCCCCGAGAAACGAGTTCGTGGAGTTTGGTGGAAGCAACCTCTATCGGAGTCTCCGCACTCGGGTATTTTATTGCCCAGACACTATTTACATATGCGGCCTTCCAGCTTCCGGCTTTTATTGCTGTTGCAAGCAGTCCTTCACGTTTTTGCTTATGTTCAGGACTGTTCCAGAAACCCTTTATTTGATCTCCCTCAGAAGTATACTGAACCAGTTCACTGAACGCCTTTGCAGCACTCTTATTTTCTTCAGGTGTAAATCCAGACGCGTTATGACAGACAAATTTCATACTCTGAAAATACTTCATCAAACCCGGATCAGGATTTATTTGCCCAGCCGAATCCACCCACTTCGGCGAATGATTAAAATCTTCTAAATTAGACTGCCCCGCTGCTATCCCTGAGAAGAAAATAAAAAAGCCGATTAAAAATTTACGCATATGATTTGTCCTTAAATTTATAGGTATTAATGCCAGCGATAACTCGCCGTAAGAGGAGATTTATGCCTCGCCCGTCAGTCGCCAGAGCACCTGCCTCTCTCCCCGCAGCCATTTATCGCCAAGCGAGCAGGAGCGCAGGCGGACAAGATTTAATTTATCCAACGGTATGATGTCTCCCTCGCGGAAGAAACGGATGGCACGTTCGTTCAGTCCTTTACGGAGCCGCCACGCTGTCCTTCTCAAAGTCCGGTGACGTCGGCAGCGGCCTGCCCGTCGCCGGGTTCAGCTGTTTCGCTTTCGCCAGTTTCTCTATCAGCGCTGCATCAGGCACTGGCGGCGGGATATTTGCCTCCCATTCCTCCAGCCACTTCAGCTTGCCGTCCCACTCCGGCAGCGGGGCCGGCGGCAGCGGCACGATATCGTTGATTTCCGGGACGACAGGATGGGCCCATGAGTATTTCGCCAGCACAGCACCTATCTGCTCATAACGACGGGCACGCTCCGGGTCTTTCTCCAGTGCCAGATAGAACAACCTGTCCATTGGTTCAGGTCCGGAAAATCCGTGCATCAGGAAACCGGCTGAGGTTGAATCTCCCGCTGCCACACCCAACTGGAATGCCTCAGTTGCCTGCTGAAATCGCTTATTATTTTTCAGGTTAACACCCAGATCACTGGATACCTCTCTCTCTCCCTGTTCAGCAGCACAGCGACGCATCTGACGGGATATATCCGGCGCAATATCAATCGGAGCGAGTTTATCCCCCACATACGCCTGCGCCTGGGGATTCCCTTCATCTGCCGCCTTACGATAGTAACGCAGCGCCATCTCCGGGTCCTGCGCCAGTCCTGCCGCACCGTGCTCCAGATAGATGGCAATAAAGTAGTAGCCGGCGGCCACCTTCGCATCAATCAGTTGCTGACTCAGGCGCAGACGTTCATGGCTGCTCAGCGCAAAGCGCCCGCGCAGCGCACCGTTCTGCAGGTTAATACTGGCTTTGTAATGCCCGTTTTCCGCCGCGATGCGATACAGTCGCGCAATTTCCGCATCCACCGTTTTATCCCGGTTAATCAGGTTATTTTTTTGCAGCCAGCGGGCATATTTAAACAGGACATCGGTTTCAGCAGACGCCTCAGGAATGATCTGGTGTTTGCAGGTAAACGCCAGGCGGGTGTTAATATCGGTCAGCGGGTTCACCGGCACATCCTTGTGGATGCTTTTCTGGTCACAGCCTGACAGCAGCAGGCTGCCCAGCACTATCCATGTCGTTATCCCTTTCATTCCCTGACGCTCTCCTTTTCCTTATCTTCTGCAGAGCTTATGCCTCGCCGACCCGGCGCCACACCGTCTCCTGCTCCTCCACGACCAGTCTGTCGCGCAGCGGCCAGGGACGTGGCCGAACGAAGGTCACCTTCTCCACCGGCATGATGTCTCCCTCGCGGAAGTAACGGATGGCATGTTCGCTCATCCCTTCACGGGGCCGCCACGCCGGCTGCCAGTAGCCGCTTTGCGGGCAGGGCTCGCCGCTGCGGCACTGCAGCCGCGCCACGCTGTCCTTCTCAAAGTCCGGTGACGTCGGCAACGGCCTGCCCGTCGCCGGGTTCAGCTGTTTCGCTTTCGCCAGTTTCTCTATCAGGGTCGCATCAGGCGCTGGCGGCGGGATATTGGCCTCCCGTTCCTCCAGCCACTTCAGCTTACCGTCCCACTCCGGCAGCGGGGCCGGCGGCAGCGGCACGATATCGTTGATTTCCGGGACGACAGGCTGGGCCCATGAGTATTTCGCCAGCACAGCGCCTATCTGCTCATAACGACGGGCACGCTCCGGGTCTTTCTCCAGTGCCAGATAGTACAGCCTGTCGGTCAGTTCCGGGCCTGCAAATCCATGTTCAAGGAAACTGGCGGAGCCTGAATCTCCTGCTGCAACGCCCAACTGGAATGCCTCTACTGCCTCTTGGTATTTTTTGTCAACTGCAAGGCTATTCCCCAATGCATTAGCTGCACGCCCCTCCCCTTGCTCAGCGGAACAACGGCGCATCTGACGGGATATATCCGGGGCCATATCAGCAGGCGCGAGTTTTTTTCCTACATACGCCTGCGCCTGGGGATTCCCTTCATCTGCCGCCTTACGATAGTAGCGCAGCGCCATCTCCGGGTCCTTCGCCAGTCCTGCCGCACCTTGCTCCAGGAAGATGGCAATAAAGTAATAACCGGCGGCAACCTTCGCATCAATCAGTTGTTGGCTCAGACGCAAAAGTTCAGTGCTGCTCAGCGAAAAACGCCCGCGCAGCGCACCGTTCTGCAGGTTAATACTGGCTTTGTAATGCCCGTTTTCCGCCGCGATGCGATACAGTCGCGCAATTTCCGCATCCACCGTTTTATCCCGGTTAATCAGGTTATTTTTTTGCAGCCAGCGGGCATATTTAAACAGGACATCGGTATCAGCAGATGCCTCAGGAATAATCTGGCGTTTACAGGTAAACGCCAGGCGGGTATTGATATCGGTCAGCGGGTTCATCGGCGCGTCCTTGTGGGTATTATTCTGGTCACAGGCGGTCAGGAAAAGGCATAGTAAAATTAAGAGTCGTTTCATCAGTCCAGATCGCTCATCGTTGACTTGTTATAATAAAACTTAATCAGAGAAGCCTCAGGTTGTTCTTTCTTGGAATCCTGATGGCTCTCGTTTTTATCCAGTAGGTCACCCCAGGCCTTAAAAGCATCCTTCGCATCATCCTGCCCCCCTCGTCCGTTAGTATGCATATTCCATAACCGCCGTCGTAAATCCCGCGTCACGCTGGCCCATTCATGGGCAATATTCATTTCACTGTCCACCTGCATACTGCGCGTGTTGATATTCGCTGAACCGTGGGTGGTAAATACATCATTCACAATCATCAGCTTCGAGTGAATATATACCGGCACCCATTCCTCCGGTGGTGAGTCCGGAGCCACCAGCGAGCAGATATGAACCTTCAGTCCGGGGCGTTCCTCCGGCAGGATTTCACTGCTCTGAATTTCATCGGCCTTCTTTTTAAAATCAGCAATTTTCTCACTCATCTCGCGGTTACGTTTATTGATATCTCCGGGGTCGATATAACCCACAGAACCACCGAACGTTGCGTTGCTGAGTTGTCCGACCTTACGCAGTTTAGTCACTTCAGGGATAATGTTTGCCTGACCCAGCACCTCAAGCATCCGCTGGGTATTCACCGTACCCGCCCCAATGCCTTCATCGGTTACGTTAGTCACAACAAACAGATGCAGTTCTCGCCCCACTTTACTCTGTCTTTCCGCAACCTGATTAATTAACTCTGCCAGCGGCGGCCAGCGAAAATACTGATTTTCGATATAGATAAACTGCGTTGCATTATTTACGGCCTGCAGATAAAGCGTTTCAATATCATGCTTTCCTGCCTGCGCCTGAGTGCGCAACAGTTGCGCCATCACCGGCGTGCCGTGTAGCGCACGCAGTTTCAGCTTTTTCGCGATGGACACGCTATCACGGATAGTCAGCAGATCCTGACCGGTTTCCTTCTCCCACGCCATGGCAAAATTATGATGCAGATGCTCCAGAATCGGGCCGGTTACCCGACTGGAAATATCCTGCCGCGGCAGCTTACCGTTAGCGCCTAAGCGGGGATCCATATTGTTGCCCGGGCGAAACAGTGCTGAATGTTTATCCGTATCCCAGTACTCATCAAGCATGTTGTGACCCATAACAAAACCAACCGCAGACTCCGGCAGTTCGTAGTCAACCAGCACCGTTTTTTGATGATGGGTCACGGTACCCGCAAGAGTAAGCATCGTGTCAGGGCTGATATCCGGATCAAGCGCCATATTCGCAGCGCGATAGGCAATTTCAGCTCTCTCCAGGAAATTAAACCCACGCCCGACAAACAAAGGAGAAAGTGAGCTTAATTTTTCTTGTCGTTGCGCTATGGGTGCGGCAGCAATTTCCGCTATCCCCGCCTGTCCCTTTTTTAACTGATGATCGGACCATTCCCCTGACAGAGAATACTGACGGAACCATTGTCGGTCATAGGCATAACGTTCATCCGTAGTACTCTGGCCTTGCCGGTCCTTATAACGAATGACTCCCTTCCCCGGTAAATTGGCCTCTCCTCCCACACCTGCGGCATTACAGGGCATTTCCCAGCCCAGAATACGCACCTGGACTTTTTTTGTTTCCGCAATCTTGCAAAGTAATTCGCCGATACACAACGACTGACCATCACGGATAAAGTACATCGAAGGCTGAAATCCCCAGCAAATAATATCCACCGTTTTCTGTGCATTCATGATGGCATGATAAACGGCAGCAAACGCCTCTTCCCCGTTTACCAGCGGCTTATAGGTCGCCGGCATCGGTGAGTATTCTGTATTCTGCACAAACCAGGGAGAGGTGATCATACATTGACGGGTGGCAACCGTGGCAATCGGGGTAATAATGTCTTCCTGAGTCATTATATTTCATCCTTTTAAGTGAGACTTTTGCCATTCAGCGAGGAAATTACCGTACGTGGCAGTCTCCTTATTTTTATCTTTCCGTTATTAGTTTTGGTTTCATCGTCTTTACTGCAGGACTTTCTTTCTGTTTGTGATGGTTCAGGGACCGGGCAGGAAAAAACGCTTTTTACTGGCCAGCTGACCCGTTGTATTTCCCGGAGTCCGGTGATGTCGGCAGCGGCCTGCCCGTCGCCGGGTTCAGCTGTTTCGCTTTCGCCAGTTTCTCTATCAGCGCCGCATCAGGCGCTGACGGCGGGATATTGGCCTCCCATTCCTCCAGCCATTTCAGTTTGCCGTCCCACTCAGGGAGCAGCGCGGGTGGTAGCGGGACGATATCATTGATTTCCGGGATAACGGGGCTGGCATAGGAGTAATTGCTCAGTATTTTACTGATCACCTTATAGCGCCGGGCACGCTCCGGGTCTGGCTGCTGGGCCAGATAGTAAAGTTCATCCGAAGGTATAGGACCGTTAAACCCATTTGCTAAAAATCTTGCTGAACTTCCATCACCAGCCGCCACACCCAACTGGAAAGCTTCAACTGCTTCCCGGTACTTTCCATCAATAGCTAACATATTGCCCAACCCATTAGCAGCATCCCCTTCCCCTTGCTCCGCAGCGCAGCGCAACATTTGTAGGGCAACCTCTGGAGCCATTCTTGCTGGGGATAGTTTGTACCCCACATATGCCTGAGCCTGAGGATTGCCCTCATCCGCCGCCTTGCGGTAATAGCGCAGGGCAAGCACCGGATCCTGCTGCAGCCCCGCGACGCCCCGTTCCAGATAGATAGCGGTCAGATAGTAACCGGTCGCCACCCCGGCAGCGATCAGCTGCTGGCTCAGCCGGAACTGCTCATGGCTGCTCAGCGAAAACTGCCCGCGCAGTGCACCGTTCTGCAGATTAATGCTGGCCTTATAGTGCCCGTTCTCCGCCGCTATCCGGTACAGTCGTTCGGTTTGCGCATCGACGCTTTTGTCCTGCTTCAGCAGGTTATTTTTCTGCAGCCAGCGGGCGTATTTAAATAGGACATCGGTATCAGCAGACGCCTCAGGAATAATCTGGTGTTTACAGGTAAACGCCAGGTTGGCATTGATATCGGTCAGCGGGTTCACCGGCACATCCTTGTGGATGCTTTTCTGGTCGCAGCCTGACAGCAGCAGGCTGCCCAGCACTATCCATGTCGTTATCCCTTTCATTCCCTGACGCTCTCCTTTTCCTTATCTTCTGCAGAGCTTATGCCTCGCCGACCCGGCGCCACACCGTCTCCTGCTCCTCCACGACCAGTCTGTCGCGCAGCGGCCAGGGACGTGGCCGAACGAAGGTCACCTTCTCCACCGGCATGATGTCTCCCTCGCGGAAGTAACGGATGGCATGTTCGCTCATCCCTTCACGGGGCCGCCACGCCGGCTGCCAGTAGCCGCTTTGCGGGCAGGGCTCGCCGCTGCGGCACTGCAGCCGCGCCACGCTGTCCTTCTCAAAGTCCGGTGATGTCGGCAGCGGCCTGCCCGTTGCCGGGTTCAGCTGTTTCGCTTTCGCCAGTTTCTCTATCAGAGTCGCATCAGGCGCTGGCGGCGGGATATTGGCCTCCCATTCCTCCAGCCACTTCAGCTTACCGTCCCACTCCGGCAGCGGCGCCGGGGGCAGCGGTACGATATCGTTAATTTCCAGGACCGTGGGGCTGGCGTAGGAATAACGTCCCAGAACATCACCTATTTGCTCGTAGCGTCTGGCTCGCTCAGGATCTTTCTGCTGGGCTAGGTAATACAGTTCATCAGTGAATTCTGGACCACTAAATCCATGTTCTAAGAAACTCGCTGAGCTCTCATCACCAGCTGCAATCCCCATTTGGAAAGCTTCTATTGCTCTCCGATAATGACCTCCGCCCTGTAAGTTAACCCCCAGCATTACCGCCGCCTTCCCCTCTCCCTGTTCCGCGGCACAGCGCCGCATCTGGCGTGCAATATCGGGCGCCCTGTCCACCGGCGCCAGCTTACCCCCCACATATGCCTGCGCCTGCGGATTGCCCTCATCCGCCGCCTTACGGTAATACCGCAGGGCAAGCTCGGGATCCTGCTGCAGTCCCGCGACGCCCCGTTCAAGATAGATAGCGGTCAGGTAGTAACCGGTCGCCACCCCGGCGGCGATCAGCTGCTGGCTCAGCCGGAACTGCTCATGGCTGCTCAGCGAAAACTGCCCGCGCAGTGCACCGTTCTGCAGATTAATGCTGGCCTTATAGTGCCCGTTCTCCGCCGCTATCCGGTACAGTCGTTCGGTTTGCGCATCGACGCTTTTGTCCTGCTTCAGCAGGTTATTTTTCTGCAGCCAGCGGGCATATTTAAACAGGACATCGGTATCAGCAGACGCCTCAGGAATAATCTGGTGTTTACAGGTAAACACCATGGCGGCGCTTATATCGCTCAGCGGCTCTGATGATGCCTCCTTATGGGCGCTTTTCTGGTCACAGCCTGACAGCAGCAGGCTGCCCAGCACTATCCATGTCTTTATCCCTTTCATTCCCTGACGCCCTCCTTTTCCTTTTCATCTGCAGAGCTTACGCCTCACCGACACGGCGCCACACCGTCTCCTGCTCCTCCACGACCAGTCTGTCACGCAGTGGCCAGGGACGTGGCCGAACGAAGGTTACCTTCTCCACCGGCATGATGTCTCCCTCGCGGAAGTAACGGATGGCATGTTCGCTCATCCCTTCACGGGGCCGCCACGCCGGCTGCCAGTAGCCGCTTTGCGGGCAGGGCTCGCCGCTGCGGCACTGCAGCCGCGCCACGCTGTCCTTCTCAAAGTCCGGTGACGTCGGCAGTGGCCTGCCCGTTGCCGGGTTCAGCTGTTTCGCTTTCGCCAGTTTCTCTATCAGAATCGCATCAGGCGCTGGCGGCGGGATATTGGCCTCACGTTCCTCCAGCCACTTCAGCTTACCGTCCCATTCCGGCAGCGGCGCCGGGGGCAGCGGTACGATATCGTTAATTTCCAGGACCGTGGGGCTGGCGTAGGAATAATTGCTCAGGATCTTCGTTATCAGTTTATAGCGCCGGGCACGTTCCGGATCCTTCTGCTGAGCCAGATAATACAGTTCATCAGAAGATTCGGGGCCATCAAACCCATGACTTAAAGCAAGCGCTGAGGTGGTGTCTCCAGCCGCCACACCTAACTGGAAAGCTTCAAGCGCATCCTGATACCGCTTGTTGATTTTCATATCAATGCCAAGCTCACCTGCCGCTTTACCATCACCCTGTTCAGCAGCACAACGTAGCATCTGGCGTGCAATATCGGGCGCCCTGTCCACCGGCGCCAGCTTATCCCCCACATATGCCTGCGCCTGCGGATTGCCCTCGTCCGCCGCCTTGCGGTAATACCGCAGGGCAAGCGCCGGATCCTGCTGCAGCCCCGCGACGCCCCGTTCCAGATAAATAGCGGTCAGATAGTACCCGGTCGCCACCCCGGCAGCGATCAGTTGCTGGCTCAGCCGGAACTGCTCATGGCTGCTCAGCGAAAACTGCCCGCGCAGTGCACCGTTCTGCAGATTAATGCTGGCCTTATAGTGCCCGTTCTCCGCCGCTATCCGGTACAGTCGTTCGGTTTGCGCATCGACGCTTTTGTCCTGCTTCAGCAGGTTATTTTTCTGCAGCCAGCGGGCATATTTAAACAGGACATCGGTATCAGCAGACGCCTCAGGAATAATCTGGTGTGCGCAGGTAAACGCCAGGGCGGCATGAGTATCGGAAAGGGGATTCACAAATAAGTCCTTTTTAGCAGACGATGCGCTGTGCTGGATACAAGTTATCAGTATCACAATTAATATTAACTGGCGCATCAATCCAGATCCTTAAGTTCGTTTTTGGCGTAATAAAACGCAATCAGCGGGGCAATAGGCTTTTGATGGTTTTGCTGGCGTTTTTTATTTTCACTTAGAATATATTCCCATGCATCAAACGCATCAGAAGCATTGTCCTGCACGCCTTTCCCGCTGGTATGCAACCCCCACAGACGTCGCCTTAAATCCCGGGTCACACTGCCCCACTCATGTGCAATATTCATTTCACTGTCCACCTGCATACTGCGGGTATTAATATTCGCCGAACCATGTGTTGTGAAAACGTCATTAATGATCATCAGCTTGGAGTGGATATAAACTGGCATCCAGTTATCCACGGGAGAGTCCTGAGCCACCAGTGAGCAGATATGTATTTTCAGGCCGGGTATTGGTACCATTGGAATATCGCTATCTTTTAACTCTTCTGCTTGTTTTAGCTTTGCTTCATATTCTTTCTGCCGGCGGATAAACTCTTCATTAATCTGCGCCTGGGTGGCCGGATTGCGGGACCAGGCGAGAGAGGCGAATTTGCCTGGATCTTCCTCCCTGATCTTCTCTATCATTCGGGACCGGGTCACGCCTGGAATCGTATTGGCGCGCCCCAGGCTTTCCAGCATACGCTGGGTATTTACCGTACCCGCCCCAATCCCCCCTTCCGTGACATTGGTGATAACAAATAAATGTAACGATCCGTCTTTTTCTGGCGTTCGTCCTTTATCAATCTGCACGTGCGCCGCTTTTTTTATAACTTCCGCCAACGGTGGCCAACGAAAGTACTGGTTCTCAATATAGATAAACTGTGTGCTATTGTTGACTGCCTGCAGATAGAGTTTTTCGATATCACGTTTATTCTCCTGCGGCTGCGTGCGCAGGAGCTGGGCAAGTATCAGGGTACCACACTCTTTCCGCGGTTTAAGGCGTTTCGCCATCTCAAGGGCCTGACGCTTTTTGATAAGGTCCTCCCCGGTTTCCTTACACCATGCTTTGGCAAAATTTTCGTGCAGATGTTCAAGAATGGTTCCCGTCACCTGACTGGAAATATCCTGCCGGGGTAAAAAGCCGCGAGCGCCTTGATCAGGTCCCCAGGGGGCCGGGCCCCCGAACCGATTCTGGGAAGAGTGCGCATCGGTATCCCAATACTCATCGAGCATATTATGTCCCATGACAAAACCGATGGCGCTTTCAGGTAATTCATAATCCACCAGCACCGTTTTCTGATGGTGGGACGGCGCTAGCGTCATTATCCCCACCGCGCTGGCACTGAGCCCTTTATCGAGAGCCTGATATCTCGCCCGCCAGGCGATTTCCGCACGTTCTACTTTATTAAACCCGCGGCCCACAAATAGGGGATTGACAGTCCACTGATTGAACTGCTTATTGATTGTGCTGGCTAAAAAGTTGCTGGAATCCAGCAGATCGTCACTATATGAATGACGGGTAAACCAATCGCGGTCAAAAGCATATTGTTCGTCTGTCGCACTCTGCCCGGCGCGATCCTGAAGATGCAGGATCCCCTTTCCGGGAAGGTTTGCCTCGCCGACAACCCCGGCGGTATTAAAGGGCGCCTCCCACCCCAGTATACGCACCTGAACCTGTTTTTCCGCAAGCAGACATAGCAATTCCCCGATGCGCAGCGCCTGTCCGTCACGAATAAAATACATGGATGGTTGAAACCCCCAGCAGATAATATCCACCGATTTTTGTGCCTTTTCGATGGCTCGATATACCGCCGCAAAGGCCTCCTCGCCGTTTACCAGCGGCTTATACGTTGCCACTGCCGGTGGGTATTCCGTATTCTGAACAAACCAGGGCGAGGTGATCATACATTGGCTGGTATCAACCGTAGCAACCGGGGTAACAATATCATTGTGACTCATTGACTTTCGTCCTGTTCAATATGGCCATCGAGCAAATCCGCGTAAGTATTACGGTGCTCCGTATGTGAGGAGGGGGGGTTAATATCAGATGCAGCCTGCGAGGTATGGTGGTGAAAGCCGCGATTAGCGAGTTCCCCCTGCTCAGGGCGACTGTACGCTTCGGCAACGGGTATCTGATAGCTGACGCCATTAGCCATCTCCAGCTTGTAACTTCTGGTCACGACCTGGTGATCGACTGATATCTGACCTCTTTCATCCAGCACCCCTTGTTTCAACAATGCGCCATCGGCATACAGGGTATATGGCATTCCGGCCCAGCTGCTGTCCGACGCATTTGGCGACTGTGCCACGTTCAGTTTCAGCGATTGCCTTACGGTGGACTGAAGTGGCGGATAATCCGGATGATCGGCCTTCATGCTGGCGGGTCCGCTATAGGAAAAATCCGCGGCTTTGACGTCGACATCACCGCCAGTACCGAGCTCAATCCGATAGGGATCGAGGGTGATATAGCTTCCTCCAGCGTTAATGATGATTTTTTTCTTTGCCACAATGTGAATTTCGCTATCAGTACTGACAATCTCCAGATCCTTGCGCGCCAGGAGCTGCAACTGATCGTTTTGCGCCTGAATCGCCACGGGCCCCTGATTGGCGATTAATTTCATCCCCAGCTTGCGGACAAACAGGCTCAGCCCTTCCCCCACACCAATAAACAGCCGTTTCATTACGCCCATATCGGCATCTGCCCCGGCATTGAGCATCAGATTGCGACGTGCGGTTAGTTGCAGATGCTTGCCACTGGCGAGAGCCACACCATTTGGTGCGCTGAGCACGGCAACCGCCTCCCGTAGCTGATCAATTTGCTCACGCATAAAAGCTAACTGTTGTTCAACCTGGGCTGGGTCGGCTTTAGCCGACTGGGCATCACGCGATAGCGAGTCCATCTCATCACCTGCCTGCTTAAGCCTGTCCAGGGTATCCTGCATTGCAAGTATCTTGCCGCTGGCGGTTGACTGTTTATCTGCGGTGATAAAGATCCCTTTCCCCGCCCGTATCGCCCCCCATTTATCCGTCCGGAGCTCAAACCCCTCGCCCCGCAACTCCCTTTGCGCATTCACGTTATGCCCCAGGTTCAGCTGCGTCTTGCCGCCGTACTCGGTGCTGAGCTTGATATGCTCCTCGCCGCGCTTATCCTCCATTCGCAGCTTATTATTGGCCGGAGTACGAATCACATTGCGGGTGCTGTTTTTCTCCGTCACAGGGTCGACATGCCGCGAGTCGTGCAGCGCATGCGCAATATACGGCCGGTCAGGGTCGTCTTCGTGGAAAGCAATCGCCACCTCCGTGCCCTGGATCAGCGGGAAGTGAAAGCCGTACACGTCGCCGCCGTAGGGTTTGGCGAGACGCACCGGCATGCTTTCCTGCCCCTGCCCTTTCTCATCTCTGTCAGGGTCAAATTTCACCCGGTACAGGCCGGACGCATCTTGCCAGGCATAGATATCATTCGCCTTCGCGCTGGTCACCCGCGCCGTCATGGTGCCAGTCACCTTCGGGCGCGGCAGCAGCGGCGGACGCCAGCACAATGTTTCGCTGTAGGGCACCGCCAGCAGGGACACCCGCAGCGCCTCCCGGCGGCTGGCGGTAAAACCGGTGCCGGTGATTAACAGCGGATCCTGTACGGGCGCAGGCAGGGTCGACGGCAGGCTGTCGGTAACGGTCAGCACCTGGGCCGGCGCCAGCCAGGCTGCAGTACTGTTCGCGGTAATAAGCGTCTGGTGAGCCAGAAAACGCTCATGGTCGAGGCGGGCATAGAAGTTGGCGGTCTCCGTCTGCGGGTCGATTTTATCGCCACGCTCCCGGTGGCGAAGCTTATAGTGGTATACCTCATCGTAAGTGATGCCTTCACCATTTCCTCGGGTCATATCCGCTGTTGCCGACTGGAGAACGCTCTGCGCATCGCGGGGGTTATAATCCCGGGTAGTGACGTTCGCCTCTACGACATTGTGCGTGATGTTCAGACCCCATATCGATTCCGTACCGCTGTCGCTCATCCCGGACGGGCTGTTTACAGGAAGTGTTTTATCGAACATCAGCGCCCGCTGCGCGTCGGCGAAGTGGACTACTTCGCTCTGGGCCTCTTCCTGCAGGGTGAAGAAATAAAATATCCCCACCTCTGCCAGCAGGCGCTGGATAAACGCCAGGTCGCTCTCCTGATACTGATTAATTTGCTCGCGCCGCGGATAGTGTTGCTTGAGATTAAACTCATACTCCCAGTCATGGAGGTGATGTTCCTGCAATACCTGCTCCACCACCTCCGGTACCGATTTGTTGACGAAAAAACGATGGCTGCGAAACTGTTTATCCAGCAGGGAGAGAAACGGCTGGAGGGTTATCTGATAGGTCGACTGATCTTCAGAACGATTGACGCGCCGGAAGGTGGTAATCACACCATGGACGCGTTTGCAGTCCGCCAGCTGCTGCAGTGCGCCGCCGCCCATCGTCAGCATGGCGGGTTTGCTCAGGAGCTGTGCGGCATCAATATTTTTCTCTGCGCTGGTAAACGTAATAGTGTAATAATAAAGTTCACTCAGTTTTTCTGCCCCACTGAATTCTTCCACATCCAGCGATGCGGTACATGAAGGAATATCCAGCTGGTAACGGTTAAGGGTGGTGCCGGTAATTATTGAAGAGGTATCCATTATATTCCTGTTTTACTCCGCTGTAATGACTATCAAAAATCAATTCACAGGACGCCCTGTTTAATTTTGTTTAATGATAATCATCTCATTCATCATAAATATATTTATGTGCATATCGATATATCAGATACCCCACCAGGAGTTTCGTAACTAAAAGGTAACCCCAGGGATATTTATATTCACTGACTGAGAAATAAAAAAAGCAGCCAGAAACCGGAGCCTTCAACGTTTATCGCCGCCAGCATTTCTCTGCCACTGTCCTTAGCGCTATCCATAATGATCTCCTTTATCCATCCCCTTTCCCGAGCTTCATCCCCGCAGAGGCCCCGCTTTGCCGACAAGTTTGACTGGCTGCAGGCACGCTACCGCCCATCGCTGTTTCCTGTTTATCAGGGACCCGTAGCGCACAAGGTCAGACAGGCAGATTGTTGTTGTTCAACCTCCGCGATCGGGGTCGCGGATTACTCGGTTTCGCTTTTTAATCCGTTAGTCTCTGCTCCTGAGGTATTGGCCGTGCCCGGCGTCAGACAGGCGTCCTTCTGCGGGACCAGACTGATCTCCACCCGGCGATTTTGCGCCCGCCCCTCTGGCGTCTCGTTGCTGGCGACAGGACGACTTGCGCCGTAGCCCTGCACCGCAAAACAGCTCTCCGGCACATCGCCGGTATCGCGCATCCAGTCGCGGACCGCCTCGGCACGCTTCAGGGAGAGTTGTTGATTGGATTTATCGTTGCCGATGCTGTCGGTATGGCCTGCCACCACGATCAGCCAGCCGGGTTTGGCCTTAATGCCCAGCAGCGAGTTCACCAGCAGCTTTGTCGAACCCGGTTTCAGCGTCGATTTGCCGGTATCGAACAGCGCCATGCTATCGAGGCGGATCGTCTGCGGCCCCTGCACAACCTGCTTGATGACCGGACGCGGCGGCGGGGGCGGCGCCCAGTCATTGATAGCGGCTTCAACGAAGGGGATCAGCCGCCCCCCCTGATACAGCCCCAGCCGATAACGCAGCGGCTCCCCCCGGCGCAACCAGTCATCCAGCAGGCGGCTGTCGGCACGCAGACGCTGCTGCGCCTGCAGCTTCGGCGTCGGCGGCGTGCCGCTGAGGCGGTGATACACCGCCAGATGATCGCCGACGCTGCGCACCAGGCGCTGGTTGTTGATAAAGGAAGCCAGCATCGCCAGCGCCAGAAAGAGGAAGCCCACCCCAGCGGCAAGACCGGCATCGCGCATCCGGCGGCTGACCCCGTGGCGGTGCGGCAGTGACGACAGAAGAAGATCCGGCAGCGGGTGAGGACCTGGCGCCGCGTCGTTGCCCGGGGAGAGCGTGGTGATCGCGGCGATTTGCTGTTGCCAGAGGTTATTCGCCACCGCCGCCACCGGCGTAAGGCAGATGCCCGCGGCACACAGGTTCAGCGGAGGAAGTTCCGCCTGCCGGGCGCGGAATGGCCGGAAAAGAGCGTTTTCGGCCAAGGTCAGAATGCTCTCCAGCCACAGCGTCTGATGCAGGCGTGAGGCAGAGCTGCCCTCCCGCTGCCACCCGGCAACCGCCTGGGGCGCTTGTCCCTTCTGCTGCGCCTGGAGCCCAGGCCTCTCCGGCGTGATGGTAAACCAGCGGCTTTGCCCTGCCTGGCCGCCTGGCGGCGTCACCCAGAACACGCTCCACACCGGCGGCAGACCGTTTAGCCAGGTTCGGCACTCAACGATACTCCGCCGCCAGTCGCGCAGCGACTGCGCCAGATGCTCCCCGGAGGGGTGGTGCTCCGGTACCACCGCCAGCAGCACGGAAACCTGCGATACCAGCGCCGGACGCGCCGCCGCCAGGTACTGCGCCAGCCCCGGCAATTGCTCCGCGCTGTCTCCCCGTAGATACCAGCCGTGACGGGTTTCGCCGTGCGCCGAACGCCCGGGAAACAGACCGTCGGTATCCCCGCAGACCAGAACCACTGCCCCCTGAAAATCCTCGGGCGGCAGGACGATTTCCGATCGCTGACGGCTGACTGCCCGGCGACGCTGACGCCAGAGCGCCGCGCCGCCCGCCAGCAGGATGCACAGACTGAAGATCACCTGGTTGCCGATGGACAGCGGCCAGAAGCCCAGCACCAGCCACAGGGCCAGGATGACGGTCAGTAGCGTAAGCAGACGACGGGCGTTATCACGCATCTCTTATCCCTGCCCTGCTATCTGCGCCACCATCTGTGACAGCACGGAGGAGAAGGTCAACCACAGCGCCGCCAGCGCCACAATGCCAGCCGCCCAGCCGCACCAGTACATCCGCCGTCCGCTGCGCAGCCGGGAGGCACGAACCACCACCGGCGCCTCCTGGGTCAGGCTGAACGGCGGGACCCGCGCGCCAAGCGCTTGCGCCACGTCCTCACGCCGTTCGTCATCCTCGGCGCGGTACTGTCCGACAAACCCCAGTTGCAAAGTACGATAGAAACAAGTCAGCACTGCCGCATCCGCCGTGGGCTCTCGCAGCAGCTGGCGGATCCGTTCCCAGAGCTCTTCCCCGGCGTTGAGAGTGCTGAAAAAGCGCGCCTGCAGCGGATCCTTGCGCCACCTGCGGTAGCCATCATCCTGACTGGCGCGGTTGAGGACGCTCTCATCGAGCAGCGCGCAGTAGGCATAGAGCATCTGCTCAGCGCTGGCTTCACTGACTCCCCCCGCCGTCAGCGCCTCGCGCGCCTCGGTCACCCATCGACAGGCCTGGCGATAGAGCGCCTCGCCATCGGTCACCGGCTGGCCGCAGCGTAACTGGCTGACCATCAGCCAGCCCGGGTAAAAGGTTTTGTTGATCAGATCGCTTTCAGAGGTATTCATGAGCGCAGTACCGCAAAGAGTTCAAGTTTCACGTCGCCAAGCGATTCCGGGGTATAGAAGGTGCAGTTGCCGGCCTCCAGCATCGTGCGGGCGGCGTCGGTGGAGAGATCCAGAGCGAAATATTGGTTTTCCAGACGTAGCGGAATGGCCGCCGGCACATGGCTCAGCGGTTTGATCGCGATGCCGCTGAGGGCAATATTGACGACCTCGGCGACATCATCATGGCTACCCGCCTTACAGAGCTGCGGAAAGCGGCTCTGTAGCTGGTGAGGGGGGAGTGAAGAGCGCACCGACAGATAAAAATCCGCCCCCTCGCGCAGCCGCGCATCGTGCAGCCTGCCCCGCCAGATCTCCCGGTCGGCGCCCTGCTCCAGAGCGATGGCGATCACCCTTGAGGGCAGGCTGACTTCGAGCAGCGTATCCAGCAGGGCAAACAGCGGTGGGAATACCTGCTCTGGCGAGGCATGCCGGTAGCGGGGGATTGCTTCCAGATGATGTTCAAGGGAGAAAGTCAGCAGACTGCCGGCCAGCCTGGCCAGTTCGCGATAGAGCAGCTCCGGATGGCGCGAAGGGTCCTGATGCAGCTCGCTGAGCACCGGTTCAGCGCTGTTCAGCGCGTTGAGCAGCCAGAACAGGGAAACATCCGCCACGGCAAAATCAGCCATCCGCGCATTGCTTTCACGACGCATGGCCATCAGGCGTCTGCGTCGGGCCTGCAGGCGATGTAACAGCTCGCCCAGCTCGCTGACCAGCGTCGGGCTTGCCGCCAGCGACAGCAGCGGCGGGATGAATTCCGGGTCAACGATCCACTGCCCCTGGGCGTCGCGCACCAGACGCGCTACCGGGCAGGTGAGAAAGGCTGCATTTTCCTCGGTGGAGAGACGCAGCGTTAGCGCGTGCCGCAGAACGGCCAGCTCGCTGCGTTCATGGCCGGCCAGCTCCTGGACGGTCACCTGCTCGGCGCGCCAGCGGCGCGGGCGGGCGCTCTCCTGGCCGTCATCAAGATTGCCGCCGCTGGCGCTGAGCAGCGGCAGAGCGAGCAGAACCTCCACGCTGTCCTGCATCACGTCCGATACATCGCGGACCGGTGGCAAAATATCCGCCAGCTCGGTGTCAATCAGCGTTCCGTCGGCGAAACGCACGATCAGCCGGGTAGCGTTGAGCCGGGAAAGGGTGAGCGCGCTCGCGTCAAACTCCGCGCGCAATACCCCCCACGGGTGGGCGAGAGCCATGCGGGAGACCGTATCGGCGACGTGCGCGTCCCAGCGGGCCTGTTGCTGAAACTGCTGCGGGACCAGAAAAGCCCCGTCGCGCCATAATGGGCGGAAAATCTTCATTGCACCTCCTGTGCCTTTCACTTTCATTGGTCTGCAGACAGGACCAAATGCCCGGACGGATATCCCTCATCCGCCGTGTGTTCGGCTGGATTTATTACCTGCCGCTTCAGGGAAAGGAAATATCTCCCCTGCCCGCGAGAGTTTCGAAGTCAGATGGTATTTTTTGGTCAAGGGATGTTTATCATAAAGCGAAAGAGTCAGGGGGAGGTAACGCTTGGCCCTAAATAATATCTGAATTCAACCCAAGGTAGCTTTATTGCTCTCGGTCATCACATGTAGAAGGAATATTCCATAAGCGGCCCTTTTATTATTTTCCTGTTGAATATTAATTAGCGAATTAATCCCTCCGTCAGGAATATTTATATTTACCTTAAATATAAATAATAATAAAAATATCACCGCAATCGATATACCCTCAGTAGCGCTGAGTCCAGAGTCTCCCCGGCAACTGCCAGATGCCCGGAGGAGTGCCCCGCCCCCACCCGGCCATTGCCAGGCGCTGCATTACCCCGTATTTTGGTTTCCCGCTCCGCTGTGGGCGGGTATCAGGGCGAACGAGAGAGAGAAAATGAAACCGCTATTTGTCTATGGGACGCTCTGTCCCGGTCGCAGCAATGCGCATATTCTGGAGGCGATCGGGGGCGAGTGGCGTCCCGGCTACGTCACCGGCACCTTTTACGCGCGCGGCTGGGGCGCAGCCGCCGATTTCCCGGGGATCGTCCTCGACGCTCACGGCCCACGGGTCAACGGCTATCTGTTCCTGTCCGATCGGCTGGCGGTGCACTGGCCGATGCTGGACGACTTTGAGGAAGGGTACGATCGGGTGCCGGTGGAAGTGACCACCGACGATGGACAGCAGATCAGCGCCTGGATTTATCAGCTTCAGCCCCGGGGGTAATCCCCCGCCGCGCTGCGCGGCATGGTACAGCAGCCCAGCGCGATCGCGAGTCTGGCGTCGTTTCTGCCAATGCAGGTATACTTGCCAGATGTTTCCTCAGTTTCAGACACGCAGATGACAAAACTCACCTTACAAGAGCAGATGCTCAAAGCCGGCCTGGTCAGCAGCAAAAAAATGGCTAAAGTCCAGAGGACGGCGAAAAAATCCCGCGTTCAGGCCCGTGAGGCCCGGGAAGCGGTGGAAGAAAATAAAAAAGCCCAGCTGGAGCGTGATAAACAGCTTAGCGAGCAGCAAAAGCAGGCGGTGCTGGCGAAAGAGTATAAAGCCCAGGTGAAGCAGCTGATCGAGATGAACCGCATTACGGTCGCCCGGGGCGATATCGGCTTTAACTTTACCGATAATAATCTGATCAAAAAAATCATGGTCGACAAGCCCACCCAGACCCAGCTGATTAACGGCCGTCTGGCGATTGCCCGCCTGGCGGTGGATAACAAGCCCGAAGGTGAATATGCGATTATTCCGGCGGTAGTGGCTGAGAAAATTGCCCAGCGCGACGCCAGCAGCATCGTGTTGCACAGCGCCCTGAGTCAGGATGAGCAGGATGAAGACGATCCGTACGCCGACTTTAAGGTGCCCGACGATCTGATGTGGTAACCCCGGGCTTTCCCGCCGCGGGCGATCAAAACGGGCTCGCCTGCTGGATATGCATCGGCTCATGGCTGACGGGGTGGACAAAACGCAGTTCGCTGGCGTGCAGCATCAGCCGCGGAGCGCATTCCGTGCCGGGCAGCTCCCGGCCACCGTACAGATCGCAGCCAAGGATCGGATAGCCCAGCAGCTGGCAGTGAATACGCAGCTGATGGGTCCGTCCGGTCTCCGGGGTGAGCGTTACCCGGGTTAACGCCAGCGCCCTCTCGCCTTCTCGCGCCTGATACAGGCGGTCTATGACCCGATAGCGCGAACGCGCCGGTTTGCCGTGGCGGGCGCAGAGCGCCATGCGCGGGAAATGGGCCGGATCTTTGGCGATTGCCGCCTCCACTATCCCCTCGTCTTCCGCCAGGTGGCCGCACAGCAGCGCCGTATAGACCTTGCCCACCGTGCGCTGGCTGAACTGCTGGCACAGCAAGGCGTTAATGCCCTTGTTGCGGGCGATCACCATCAGGCCGGAGGTGCCGAAGTCCAGGCGGTGCACCAGGGTGCAGCCCGGAAAGCGCTGTACCAGCCGGTGATGCACGGAGTCGAGGTTGCGCGGATCTTTGCCCGACAGGCTCAGCAGCCCGGCGGGCTTATTGATCAGCACCAGGTGTTCGTCCTGATACAAGAGGGTGATCTGTTCGCGACACGGCGGCGCGACAAAGGTATCGATAATGGTGGACATCAGGCGGCCCGAAGAAGGAGTGGCTGGCGATAGTACCTCATTTTGCCCAGCGGCACGATGCTGGCGCACAATCCGCCCTCGCGGCGGCGTCATTTATCACCCACACTTATCGCAAAGGCATGGCCTGTACAGGCAATGTGCTTTACACTGCGCGCTGCAAAATTTGTGTTAACCAACGAGTAATACGGTAATGGCGATGAACGGAACAATCACAACGTGGTTTAAAGATAAAGGTTTTGGATTTATCAAAGATGAAAACGGCGAAAATCGTTATTTTCACGTGATTAAGGTCGCCAATCCTGATCTTATCAAGAAAGACGCGGCGGTGACTTTCGAACCTACCACCAACAATAAAGGGCTGTCGGCCTACGCGGTGAAGGTCATTCCGGAAAGCAAATATATCTATATTGCCGGCGAGCGGTTGAAGCTGACCTCCATCAAATCCTATGTGGTGTACCGGGAAGAAGAGCCGGTCGAGACCCGCGTCGATAAAGAAAACGCCGTGCTGTCGGTCGGGCTGCTGATGAACAGCATCCGGCCAAAAGCCACGGTGCAGCCGGGAGAGATGCGCTCGGTGAAAAAGCTGGCGATCACCACCTTTCAGGGGACAACCCTGATCTTTTCGGAAGACGAAATCGATATCGATGCCACGGTAAAACTGCTTAAGGTGTAAGCCCTGGCGCGCGGTTTCCCGCGCGCCCGAAGTCCTGCCCGATATGCTACCCGCCATCGCCCCTCGCCGGACGGGGCGATGGCGCCAGAGAGCCGATAAGGATGCCGCCATGCCCGTAAATTTTGACTTCAACGATCTCTACGCCTTTCGCGCCCTGATGGAATATGGCAGTTTTCGGCTGGCGGCCGAATCCATCTGCCTGTCGCAGTCGGCCCTTAGCCGACGCATCGAAAAGCTGGAGACGGCGCTGGGCAACCGGCTGTTCGATCGCACCACCCGACGGGTGACCCTCACGCTGTATGGGCAAAATTTTGCCGAACGTTCGGAGCAGCTGCTGGCCCATGTCGAGACGGTGCTGGCGGATATCAGCCAGGTCAGCAAGGCGCGCACCGGGCTGGTGACGGTGGCGACAGTGCCCTCCGCCGCCTACTACTTTATGCCGGAAATCATCCGCAGCTTTCAGGCGCGTTATCCCCAGGTGCGCATCCGGTTGATTGACAGCAGCGTCGGGAATGTGATCGAGGCGGTCAGCAGCGGACAGGCTGACTTTGGCCTCTGCTTTGCCAAAAACCTGCCAGCCAGTATCGAATTCACCCCTCTTGCCGACGACCGCTATGTGGCCGCCTGTCGGCACGATCATCCGCTGGCGCGCAAGACGCACCTAAGCTGGCAGGCGTATTTTGAACAGGATTATATTGGCCTGGATCGGGTCTCCGGCAACCGGACGCTGCTTGACCGGGAGCTGGCGCATCTGACGCCGGCGCGGCCAAGTATCTGCGAAACCCGCCACGTCACCACGATGCTGGGGATGGTGGAAGCGGGCATCGGCATTGCCGCCGTGCCCGCGATGTCGATGCCCGCCGGGGAGCATTCCGTTCTCCGCGCTGTGCCGCTCACCGACCCGGTGGTCACGCGTACGGTAGGCCTGATCCGCCTCAGCGGCCGTATTCAGTCCTACGTGGCGGCAGAGCTGGAGAAGCTGATTATTGAACAGTATCCTTCTGGCTGACCGGCGCGGCGGCGGCTACGCTTCGCATACCGGTGGCGTGGATGGTCTCCTGCGCCGCCGGTGACGCCAGATACGTCAGCAGCGCCTTGCCTTCCTGCGGGTGGTCGGCGCTGATGGTCACCGCCCCGGCAAAGCGGGTGATGTACTGCAGGTTATCCGGCAGTTCGCCGACGAAGGTTACGCCGGGCACCGGCAGCAGTTCGCTCACCTGCTGAAAACCGATCGCATACCGTCCCTTGGCCACTTCCGAGGCCACCGGAATGCGCTCCACCATCTGCGCTTTACTCTGCATCGCGTCATCAATGCCCAGGGTGTGGAACAGCGTCGAGCTGACATAGCGTCCGCTGGCGCTGTCGGAGTACGCGACCGATGGCGCCGCCAGCAGCGTCGCCCGCAGCTGGTCTGCGCTGTGGATAGCCGGCAGCGGCGCCCCCGCCTTCACCACCACGCCGATCGGCGAGTCGGCCAGCTCCCGGCGCGAATCCGGTTGCGTACGGCCCGCTTTCTCGAGGCTGGTCAGCGCGTCCCCGACCATGATCACCACGTCCGCGTGTTCGCCGCGCGCCAGACGGTTAGGGATCGCCTGCGGCGTTTTTCCCATCGACGGGCCAGGGATCACCACGAGGTGGTTGCCGGTTTGTTTTTCCCACGCCGGGGCCAGCTTTTCCAGCGCCGCTTTGAAGCCGCCGGAGATCATCACGGTGACCTCAGCGGACAACGCGCTGCCGCCGGTGGCGGCCAGCAGCAGCGTGGCCAGCAGGGTTCCTGTCGTTTTACGCATCATCTTCTCCCTGATTAACGTGCCGTCTGCAGCGCAACGGCGCTACGGCGATAGAGGTAGCAAGTGGCCAGCAGACCGCAGATGGCGGCAAAGCTCATCCAGTAGCCGGGAGACGCTTTATCACCGGTATACTCAATCAGCGCCGTGGAAATCACCGGCGTGAAGCCGCCAAACACCGCGGTCGCCAGGCTGTAGGCCAGCGAGAAACCTGCCACGCGCACTTCGGCGGGCATAATTTCGGTCAGCGCCGGGATCATCGCCCCGTTGTACATGCCGTAGATAAACGACAGCCACAGCAGCACGCTCAGCATCATCAAAAAGCTCGGGGCGTTCGCCAGCATGGTCAGCGCAGGCCAGGCGGTAGCCAGCGCCAGCAGGGTCATGGCGATCAGCACCGATCGGCGGCCAAAGCGGTCGGACAGCGCCCCGCCCACCGGCAGCCAGAAGAAGTTGGAAATCGCCACCAGCAGCGTGACCAGCAGGCTGTCAGAGGCGCTGAGCATCAGCACCTTTTTACCAAAGGTCGGGGCATAGACGGTGATCAGGTAGAACGCGGTGGTGGTCATCGCCACCATCATCATCCCGGCGATAACCACCTGCCAGTTCGCCAGCAGGGTGGCGAATACCTGGCGCATCGCCAGATGATGGCGGCGGGCAGTAAACTCCTGGGTCTCCTCCAGCTTACGGCGCAGGATAAAAATGAACGGAACAATCAGGCAGCCGAAAAGGAACGGAATACGCCAGCCCCAGTCGCTGATAGCGCTCGGCTCCAGTACCGCGTTGAGGGCAAAGCCCATCGCGGCTGCCACCATGATGGCAACCTGCTGACTGCCCGACTGCCAGCTGGTGTAAAAGCCTTTGCGGCCCGAGGTGGCGATCTCGGCCAGATAGACCGACACCCCGCCCAGCTCGGCGCCTGCGGAAAAGCCCTGCAGCAGACGGCCGATCAGCACCAGCAGCGGCGCCCACAGGCCAATGGTCTGATAAGAGGGGATCAGCACGATCAGGAAGGTGCCGGTGGCCATGATCGACAGGGTGACGATCAGCCCCTTGCGCCGCCCCACCTTGTCGATATAGGCGCCAAGTACGATAGCGCCGATGGGGCGCATCAAAAAGCCGGCGCCGAAGACCGCGAAGGTCATCATCAGCGAGGCGAATTCACTGCTCGCCGGAAAAAAGGTATGGGCGATGTAGGTGGCATAAAACCCGAACAGAAAAAAGTCGAACTGTTCGAGAAAGTTACCGGACGTGACGCGCAGAATGGCGCCGATCCGGTCACGGGTACTCATCTGTGAGGTTGTTGAATGCATGCAGGTCTCCAGTTTGTTATCCACGCGTTGTCGCGCGCCTGTCGCTGAAGACTGAAACAGAACCGGGAACGAAATAAGCGTAATAAACGCATCCACTAATGCATTTTACGCATGAATAACATTTAACTAATTAACATTACTTTTACATACAATCATTTAACACACACCGTCCTAACCACGCCGCGGGTGACGGCGAAAAAGTCAGTTTTCCGTTTTGTGACCGGGGCCAGGATATGTCGCCGTGGGTTGAAGGCATAAAACCTGGCCTGGGGTAACGAAATACCCTGCCGGCTGGAAAGCGCGTCAGGAAGCGGTGGACTCCCCCACCAGCGTCTGCAACAGGGAGATAAGCCAGCGGGTAGCCTCGCGTTTCCCGCTGCGTTGGTGGGCGTAAATCTTGACGTCAAACGGCGGAACCGGAAACGGCAGCGGGAAAATGGTCAGCCGGGCGGCGCGGGCCATCGTCTCCGCCGCCCGCCGGGGCAGCGCCATCAACAGGTCGCTCTGCTCAATAATAAAGGGCGCGCTCAGCATCGAGGGGGTTTTCATCGCCACCTGCCGCGAATAGCCCTGTCGCTCCAGCTCACAGTCCAGCACCCCCTGCCGCTCATTCCACGGGGTCACCACCAGATGACGGGCCGCAAGGTAGGCGTCCAGGGTCAGCGCCGTCCGGTTGGCCTGGCTGATGACCACATATTCGTCCCGCAGCCAGTTAATCTCCTCAAGATCGGGATGGGCTGGCTCGTCAGGGGTATTGAACCCGAGGGCCAGGTCGACCTCGCCCGCCAGCAGCTCGGTCAGCGCCGGGCTGTGGGGCAGATAACGGAGCTCAAACCGCAGCCCGGGCGCCTCACGCTGCAGGTGATGCATCAGCGTCGGAAAGACGCAGAACGCGGTGAAATCGGTGATCGCAATCTGCATGCAGTCGGTGCTGGCGGCCGGCACAAACGCCGCCGGCGGCGTCAGCTCCTGGTTGAGAAACTTCAGCGCCGAAGCGATAGAGGGCGCCAGCTGGCTGGCATAGACGCTGGGGCACATCCGGTGGCCTTCGCGGTAGAACAGCGGATCGTTGAGGGCGCTGCGCAGCCGGGAAAGCGCATGGCTCAGCGCCGAGGTGCTCATCGCCAGCTCTTCCGCCGCCAGGCGTACCGAGCGGGAGCGATAGACCGCGTCAAAGACCGGCAACAGGTTGAGGTCAATCCGGCGCAGGACAGGATGCATAATATTCATCGTTTGCTGATTTCATTGCACTTAATTCTTTTCACAA
Source organism: Klebsiella sp. K47 (assembly GCF_051858335.1). NCBI lineage: Bacteria > Pseudomonadati > Pseudomonadota > Gammaproteobacteria > Enterobacterales > Enterobacteriaceae > Klebsiella > Klebsiella sp. K47. The sequence goes on along the minus strand of NZ_JBPYUI010000007.1, from coordinate 160,047 downwards.
TACCGCTTATCCTCAGGGTCAGCAATTTTGCTCTCTTTTGACTATGGATACAGGACAACCCATGAGCATCACAATCCGCCAGGCCACCCCGGACGACGCCACCGCTATCTACGACATGATTTATGAACTCGCGGTCTACGAGAAAGCCCCCCAAGAGGTAGTGACGACGCCAGAGGAGATCAGAGAGACGCTGTTTGCCAGCGGCAGCAAAACCGAAGCGCTGATCTGCGAGGTGGCGGGCAAAGCGGTGGGCTACGCGGTGTTCTTCACCAGCTACTCCACCTGGCTTGGACGCAATGGTATCTATATGGAGGATCTGTACGTCACCCCCGACTATCGCGGGATCGGCGCCGGAAAAGCGCTGCTGAAAACCATCGCGCAATATGCTGTACAACGTCAGTGCGGGCGTCTGGAGTGGAGCGTGCTCGACTGGAACCAGCCGGCGATTGATTTCTATCTGAGCATTGGCGCGCAGCCGCAGGATGAGTGGGTGCGTTATCGCCTCACTGGCGATGCGCTGCGGGCCTTTGCGGAGTAAAGCGGCTCGCCAGCAGGTCGGCGCCAGGCGTCGACCTGCTGGCCGCGGATCAGGCTTCGACCGCGCTCTTCTGCAGCTGCGGACCGGCCAGCGCCAGACGCGCGCCCGCTTCGGTATCGCTGTACTGCTTGAAGTTATCCATAAACAGCTGAGCCAGGCTCTCGGCCTTCTCCTGCCATTTATCCGCTGAACTCCAGCCATTACGCGGATCCAGCACCGCGCTGTCTACCCCTGGAATGCTCTGCGGGATCGCAAGACCGAACACCGGGATGGTCTCCTCGCGCAGCGGGCCGGTAGTGCCGTTGAGGATCGCGCTAATGATGCTGCGGGTATCGCGCAGCGACAGGCGTTTGCCCTCGCCGTTCCAGCCGGTGTTGACCAGCCAGGCTTCGGCACCGGATTCCGCCATCTTCGCCGCCAGGACGCTGGCGTACTGGGTCGGGTGAAGCAGCAGGAACGCCGCGCCATAGCAGGCGGAGAAGGTCGGCGTCGGCTGGGTAATGCCGCGCTCGGTGCCCGCCAGCTTCGAGGTGAAACCCGACAGGAAATGGTACTGCATCTGCTCGGTGGTCAGACGGGAGACCGGCGGCAGAACGCCAAACGCATCGGCGGCAAGGAAAATCACCTTCGACGGATGGCCCGCGCGGGACACCGGCTTGACGATATTGTCGATATGCGACAGCGGATAGGAGACGCGGGTGTTTTCGGTTTTGCTGCCGTCGGCATAATCCACGCTGCCGTCAGCGCGCACCACCACGTTTTCCAGCAGCGCATTGCGGCGGATGGCGCCATAAATCTCCGGCTCCGCCTGCGGATCGAGATTGATGGTCTTAGCGTAGCAGCCGCCTTCGAAGTTAAACACGCCGTCATCGTCCCAACCGTGCTCGTCATCGCCAATCAGCTGACGATGCGGATCGGTCGACAGGGTGGTTTTCCCGGTCCCGGAGAGGCCGAAGAACAGCGCCACGTCCCCTGCTTCGCCACGGTTGGCCGAGCAGTGCATCGACGCGATGCCTTTCTGCGGCAGCAGGTAGTTCATGACCGAGAACAGCCCTTTCTTCATTTCGCCGCCGTACCAGGTACCGCCGATGAGCTGAATACGCTCGCTGAGATTAAAGGCGACAAAGTTCTCGGAGTTCATCCCCTGCGCCTGCCAGTTGGCATTGGTGCAGCCCGCGCCGTTGAGCACCACGAAGTCTGGCGTAAAGCTGGCCAGCTCGTCGGCGCTTGGCACGATAAACATGTTTTTGACAAAGTGGGCCTGCCACGCCACCTCGGTGACGAAGCGTACGCCAAGACGGGTGTCCGGGCTGGCGCCGCACCAGGCGTCGATGACGTACAGTTTTTTGCCGCTCAGCTGGCCCGCGACCAGGCTTTTCAGGCTGCGCCACACGTCTGGCGATAACGGCTTATTGTCATTACGGCCGAGGCCGGAGTCTGCCCACCAGACGGTGTCGCGAGTCTGTTCGTCGCGGACGATGTATTTATCGCGCGGCGAACGGCCGGTGAAGATCCCGGTATCAACAGCCACAGCGCCAGAGTCGGTCATCACGCCGCGGGCCGCGCCGGTCAGCTCAGGAGAGGTTTCATGTGCAATAAGCAAATCGTAATCAGGGTTGTAAAAGAATTCGCCGCTTGCATTAATCCCCAGCTCCTGCAGAGCCATTTTTACTGATTCAATTTGTTGTGACATGGAACTCCTGACAAACTATTTAAGGTAAGAGGCCTGGGTTATTCATTGCTTTCGTCATCGTCGCCGGCTATTTAATAAGATAAGTCCTGGACAATGAAATAAAGCAATAAATAACCGTGAGTCGCGATTTCATATCGTGCTCATGTAGGGTCGCCGATATGCATTCATAAATCTCAACTTTCCAAAAAATGTTAACACCTGTCGATAATTATGTTAATTGCATAGTTTCTATGCGCTATGCTAAAATTGCATAGCCTTTATTGCGTTTTTGAGGACTGGATCGGTGTTGGCAAATCTGGAAGTAAAATGGCTGTATGATGTGATTGCCCTTGAGGAGTCGCGCAGCTTTACCCTGGCGGCCAAAGCCCGCAACATCTCTCAGTCTTCGTTCAGTCGACGCATCCAGTCGCTGGAGGCTTCCCTCGGATTCAGCATCTTCGATCGTAGCGCCAACCCTCTGCAGCTGACCAACCGCGGGAAAATTTTTGTCGGCTATGCGCGAAATATGCTCGATGACATGGATTTTCAGATCAGCCGTATTAAAGGCTTAAATAACACTACCCAGAAAATAAGAATCGACGCCGCCCCTTCGCTGTCGGTGTTATTACTGCCGGAGATCATCGCCGGTTACACCGACCGTAAAAATAAGACTTTTCATGTTGAATCGATTAACGTCAACGACGCCGTATTTAACCTGAAAGAGGGAAAAAGCGATTTTATCCTCTCCTTCTATAATGAAGAATTAATGAACTATCCGTTTATTAATCATAAAATTTTTGATTCTTACCTGCACCTGGTCTCCCCCTGCGACGAACATGGCCGCCCGCTGTTTCATTTACATCGCGGCGTGCTGCCGCTGATGAAATACGCCAACGACAGCTATATGGGGCGCCAGGTGAACCAGGTGATCGACCGCACGCCGGAGATCACCTTCTCTCTCACCTTTGTCTCTTCCATGAGCGAGCTGCTCAAGCGCATGATCCTCAATGGCGACGGCGTGGGCTGGCTGCCGCAATACTCTATTCAGCGCGAGCTGGACGAAGGCCGGCTGACGATCCTCGATGAGAGCCTGTCGCTGCCGATCGGCGCCTGGCTCTACCGCTCCGGCTCGCGGCTTAACCAGGCCGCCGAACGTTTCTGGCAGCACATTAAAACCCGTAACGAACCGCGGGAATAACCCCCTCAGCCGCTGATCCCCAGATATGCCTTACGCACCTCCGGGTCGTTGAGCAGCGTCTGGCCGCTACCGCTCAGGCGGATCTGGCCGTTCACCATCACGTAGGCGCGGTCCGACAGGTTGAGGGCATGGCGGGCATTCTGCTCCACCAGAAACAGCGTCATCCCCTGAGCCGTCAGCTCGCGCAGGATCTGAAAAATCTGCTTCACCACCAGCGGCGCCAGCCCCAGGCTCGGCTCATCCAGCAGCAGCAGGCGCGGTCGGCTCATCAGCGCCCGGGCGATGGCCAGCATCTGCTGCTCGCCGCCGGAGAGGGTCATCGCCCGCTGTCCCCGCCGCTCTTCCAGCCGGGGGAACAGCTGGTACATTCGCGCCTTGTCCTCGGCCTGATAGCGGTTGCCAATGGCAATGGTCCCCATTAGCAGATTTTCCTCGACGGTCATATCGGGAAAGATGCGCCGCCCTTCCGGGGCCTGGGCGATGCCGTTGCTGGCGATAAAGTGGGTCGACTTCCGGCTGATCGCCTCCCCGCGATAGAAAATCTCCCCGCCGGCAATGCGCGGCTGGCCGAAGACCGACATCAGCAGCGTTGATTTACCGGCGCCGTTGGCGCCGATCAGCGCCACCGTCTCCCCCTCGTTGACGGTGAGGGAGACCTGCTTCAGGGCCTGGATCGGCCCGTAGAAGACATCCACCTCATTAAAGGCAAGCAAAGGCTGGCTCATCGGCGCGTCTCCTCTTCCTCAGCGCCAAGATAGGCGGCAATCACACTGGCGTTGGCCTGGATCGCCTGCGGCGCGCCGCGGGCGATGACGTCCCCGTGATCGAGGACGATGATATGATCCGAAATCTCCATCACCATCCCCATATCATGCTCGATCAGTAGCACCGTAATGCCGTGCTGCTGGCGCAGAAAGCGAATAATCCGGCTCAGCGCCTGGGTTTCCACCGGGTTGAGGCCGGCGGCCGGCTCGTCCAGACAGATCATCTCCGGACGGGTGCACATGGCGCGGGCGATCTCCAGCCGCCGCTGCTGTCCGTAGGAGAGGGTCCCCGCCAGACGGTTGGCGCAGTCCACCATCTCCACCACCTCCAGCCAGTAAAAAGCGCGATCCAGCGCCTGACTCTCCGCCTGCCGATACCCACGGGTATTGAGGATCCCGGCCAGCAGATGGCGGTTGACCTGGGTATGCTGGGCCACCAGCAGGTTCTCGATCACCGACATCTCGCGGAATAAACGTATATTCTGGAAGGTGCGCGCCAGGCCAGCGCGGTTCACCAGATGGGTGCCACCGAACATCTTGTAATAGATCCGCCTCCCCAGCTGCGCCGGGTGGAGAAAATCGTCCGGGTGAAGCTTCTGCCCCAGCACCTGAATAACATCGGTGACCTTTTCCCGCGCCCGCAGCACGATACTGCCCCCCGTCGCCCGATAAAAACCGGTCAGGCAGTTAAACACCGTGGTCTTGCCCGCGCCGTTGGGGCCGATCAGGGCGGTGATCGACCCCCGCTCCACCTCCAGATTGACATCATTCAGCGCTTTGATGCCGCCGAAATGCATCATCAGATGCTCAACGCGTAAGATGCTGTCGGTCATGGCGCGACTCCTTTTCGCAATGCAACCCCGCTGCGGCTGGTGCGCACCAGGCCGCGCGGCCGCCAGATCATCATCATCACCATCAGCACGCCGAACAGCAGCACCCGATATTCGTCAAAACCGCGCAGCAGCTCCGGGGTGACCGTCAGAACAAACGCCGCCAGTACCACTCCCAGGGTGGAGCCCATTCCCCCGAGCACCACAATCGCCAGGATCAGCGCCGACTCAAAAAAGGTGAACGACGTCGGGTTAACAAACCCCTGATAGCTGGCGAAGAACACCCCGGCGATGCCGGCCGTCGACGCGCCGAGCATAAACGCCGAGAGCTTCACCAGCACGTGGTTGAGCCCCATCGCCCGACAGGCGATCTCATCCTCGCGCAGCGCCTCCCAGGCGCGGCCGATGGGCATCCGCGTCAGGCGATGCTTCACCAGCAGCACCAGCATCACCACCAGACACAGCACGGCGTAGAGAAAGATGAATTTCAGGTTGGGGTTGTAGCTGACGTGGAAAAACTCATGGATGGGGATGCCGCCATCTTTCGCCCGGCGGGTAAACTCGAGGCCAAACAGCGTGGGGGATGGCACCGGTACGCCGTTAGGGCCGCCGGTGAAGCTCACCCAGTTGTTGAGCACCAGGCGGATAATTTCGCCAAAGCCGAGGGTGACGATGGCCAGATAGTCGCCATGCATACGCAGCACCGGAAAGCCCAGCAACGCCCCGGCGAGAGCCGCCATCACCGCCCCCAGCGGCAGCATCGCCCAGAAGCCAAGTCCCAGGTACTGGTAGCCCAGCGCCAGGCCGTAGGCGCCGATGGCGTAAAACGCCACATAGCCCAGATCGAGCAGGCCCGCGAGGCCCACCACAATATTCAACCCCAGGCCAAGCAGAACGTAGATCAGCCCAAGAATGGCCACGGTCAGCAGATATTTTGTGGCGAGAAACGGAAAGACAATGGCCAGCCCCACCAGCAGCGGTATTATCCAGCGCAGCCGCGAGCGGTAGCCCGGCGGCCGGACGTACACCCCGTCATCCGCCCCCTCAAAGTGGGCAATAAAGGCTTTTCCCCTGTGGCTCTGCAGCAGCAGACTGAGCGCCAGCCTGCCGGCCATCACCACCGCCACCAGAATCGCCACCCGCGCAGGCGCGAGGGTAAAACCATACCCTTTGAGCACCACGCCGACGATCGGGCCAAAGACAATTAACGCGCAAAGGCCGGCCAGTACGCTGTCGATCAGCGCGTTTTGGATAGCCCGCGCAGGCTGGCGCGTAATTTCACCCATAAAGCCTCCTTAGACCTTGGCCACCAGCGGACGTCCCAGCAGCCCCTGCGGGCGAAAAATCAGGATCGCCACCAGCAGCGCAAAGGAAAAGACATCTTTGTAATCCGAATTCACCAGCCCGGCGAACTGGGCTTCGGCCACCCCAAGCAGCAGACCACCCAGCATCGCGCCAGGCAGCGAGCCGATCCCGCCCAGCACCGCGGCGGTGAAGGCTTTGATGCCGATAATAAATCCGATATAGAAGTCGAAGGTGCCGTAGTTCATGGTCACCAGCACGCCGGCCAGACCGGCCATCGCCGCGCCGATGACAAACACCAGGGAGATCACCCGGTCGGTATTGATGCCAAGGATCGCCGCCATGCGCCGGTCCTGCTGGGTGGCGCGGCAGATGCGCCCCAGCCGGGTATACTGAATAATCCAGGTCAGGATAAGCATCCCCACCAGCGCCGCGACGAGAATAAACACCTTGGTCCAGGTGATCTGCACCACCCCATCGCCCACCGTCATGCGCAACGCGCCGCTAAGCAGCGTCGGGATCCCCTGCTGGTTCGGCCCCTGGCTCAGCTGGACATAGTTCTGCAGGATCAGCGACATCCCGATAGCCGAGATCAGCGGCGCCAGCCGCGTCGAGTTGCGCAGCGGCCGGTAGGCGATGCGCTCGATCGCCCAGCCGTATACGCCGGTGACCACGATGGTGAACACCAGGGTGGCGAAAATCAGCAGCGGAAAGGAGTGGATCCCGAAGAAAGAGAGCAGCGCCAGGCCGATGGCGCACAGGTAGGCGGAGACCATATACACCTCGCCGTGGGCGAAGTTGATCATGCCGATGATCCCATACACCATGGTGTAGCCGATGGCGATTAAGCCGTACACTGCGCCCAGCGTCAGCCCATTGATCAGTTGTTGCAGAAAAAACGCCGTCATAGCCCCTCCAGCCGCCAGGCAGACGGCCGCCGGGTTCCGTTCCCGGTCAACCGCCGTCATGTGACAATTCGCAAGTCAAAAGGACAGAGCGTCCTCAGGTCGTGGCCGATCAGAGCTGGTGATATTTGCCCTTGTCGTCCCACTGATAGACCACGTAGTCGGACACCTTGAGGTCGCCTTTGCCATCCCAGGCTTTCTTGCCCATCACCGTCTCGACGTCGTGGCTCTTCAGCCAGTCGCTGGCTTTGGCGTTATCGGTACCGACGGCGTTCCAGGCCGCGGCGATAGCCTGAATGGAGGCGTAGGCGTAGAGGGTATAACCTTCCGGCTCAAAGCCGCTGGCGCGGAACTTCTCGATCACCGCTTTGCCGTCGGGGAGGGTGCGCGGATCCTGACCAAAGGTCATCAGCACGCCGTTGGTGAACTGCGGCCCGCCGGCGGCGGTGACCAGCTCCTCGGTGACGATACAGTCGCCGGAGAAGAATTTGGCCTGCACCCCCTGCTCGCGCATCTGGCGCACCAGCGGGCCCGCTTCAGGATGGCAGCCGCCAAAGTAGACCACGTCCGGCTTGAGGGCGCCGATCTTGGTCACCAGGGCGTTAAAGTCTTTTTCACCGCGGGAAAGGCCTTCGTACAACACTTCTTTGGTACCCCGCTTCGCCAGCGCCGCGCGGGTGGCATCGGCCAGCCCCTGACCATAGGTGTCTTTATCGTGGATGACGGCGATTTTCTTCGCCTTCAGCACGTCCAGCATATAGTTGGCGGCGATCGCCCCCTGCTGATCGTCACGACCACACATGCGGAAGAGATCTTTCATGCCGCGCTCGGTGATCTGCGGGTTGGTCGAGCCGGGGGTAATGGTCAGGATCCCGGCTTCGTCATATACCTCGGAGGCCGGCATCGTTGAGGAAGAGCAAAAGTGCCCCACCACGGCGGAGACTTTCGCTTCATCCACCAGCCGGTTGGCCACCGCCACCGCCTGCTTCGGTTCGCACGCGTCATCCCCCTGCACCAGCACAATCTTTTCGCCTTTGATGCCGCCGGCGGCATTGATATCGGCCACCGCCTGCGAGGCCCCCTTCCAGTACTGGGCGCCGTAGGTGGCGTTGGGGCCGGTAAAGGGCCCGGCGACGCCGATCTTCACGTCTGCCTGGGCGTAAAAGGCCATGCTCATACAACCTGCTATCACAACATGAAGCGTCATTGTTTTCAGTTTCAAAGACATTCGGATATTCCTCAGCGATGTAAAGCCTGGCGTCATGGAATGACGCAGAAAATATCACTTACCGTGTGGTGCCGACGTTGGCGCAGCGCCAGGACGGCCAGGGTGGAAGAAGCAAAAATCCCGCCAGGAAGGAGTGGAACACCGGAGAACAGTCGCCCCGGTCGGTACGCACGCGACGGCAACCCGTGCCGCATCCGGCAAGGGCGCATTCCCTTTCAGGTCAGGAGATCGGTTGCCATCACGTGGCGAGCCGGACAACGCGGTATCCGTACCGGCCCGTGAGCTAAACATAGATGCAGTTAGCGGTCGCTGCGCGCCGGCGTGGTGCAAAAATGCGAATATGATCAACAGTGGTGATTATTTTGTTGCGGTAATGTGAAGATGATAACAGGAGAGCCCATTAAAGGCTCTCCTGTGGCCCGGTGGCCGCTCAGAGTTGGCTGGTGAACGTTCGGGAGATCACATCCTGCTGCTGTTCGCGGGTCAGCGCGTTAAAGCGGACCGCATAGCCGGAGACGCGGATCGTCAGATTCGGATACTGCTCCGGGTGTTCTATCGCATCGAGCAGCTTTTCCCGGTTCAGCACATTGACGTTGAGATGCTGTCCCCCCTCCACCGTCTCCTCGTGGTGGAAGTAGCCGTCCAGCAGGCCCACCAGGTTGTTTTCCTGCGCTGACGGGGCTTTGCCGAGCGCCGCCGGCACGATGGAGAAGGTATACGAGATGCCATCTTTGGCGTAGGTAAACGGCAGTTTCGCCACCGAGGTCAGCGACGCCACCGCCCCTTTCCGGTCGCGACCATGCATCGGATTGGCCCCCGGAGCGAACGGCGTCCCCGCCCGACGTCCGTCCGGGGTGTTGCCGGTTTTCTGGCCGTATACCACGTTGGAGGTGATGGTCAGGATCGACTGGGTCGGCACCGCCTGACGCCAGGTGGGGAGCGCCTGAATTTTGCGCATAAAGCGCTCCACCAGGTCGCAGGCAATGGCATCGACCCGATCGTCGTTGTTGCCGTACTGCGGATAGTCGCCTTCAATGACAAAGTCCACCGCCAGCCCGTGGTGATCGCGCACCGGCTTCACCCGGGCGTACTTTATCGCCGACAACGAATCCGCTGCCACCGACAGGCCGGCGATGCCGCAGGCCATCGTGCGGTAGACGTCGCGGTCGTGCAGGGCCATCAGCGCCGCCTCGTGGCTGTACTTATCATGCATGCAATGGATGATGTTCAGCGCGCTGATGTACTGCACCGCCAGCCAGTCCATAAAGTGGTCGAGGCTGGCCATCACGGTGTCGTAGTCCAGCACCTCATCACGCAGAGGGTCGGTTTTCGGCCCCACCTGGATCTTCAGTTTCTCATCCACCCCGCCGTTAATCGCGTAGAGCAGCGTTTTGGCGAGATTAGCGCGGGCGCCGAAGAACTGCATCTGCTTGCCGATCACCATCGGGCTGACGCAGCAGGCGATGGCGTAGTCGTCGCTGTGAAAATCGCTGCGCATCAGATCGTCGTTCTCATACTGCAGCGACGAGGTGGCGATAGAGACCCGGGCGGCATATTTTTTAAACGCCGCCGGCAGCGCTTGCGACCAGAGCACGGTCAGGTTCGGCTCCGGCGCCGGGCCCATGGTGTGCAGAGTATGCAGATAGCGGAAGGTGGTTTTGCTGACCAGGGTGCGACCATCCAGCCCCATGCCGCCCAGCACCTCCGTCGCCCAGATGGGATCCCCGGAGAACAGCGAATCAAATTCCGGGGTGCGCAGGAAACGCACCATGCGGATCTTCATGATGAAGTGATCAATGAGCTCCTGGGCCTGCTCCTCATTCAATAAACCGGCGCGCAGATCGCGTTCGATATAGATGTCGAGGAAGGTGGCCGTGCGCCCCAGCGACATGGCGCCGCCGTTCTGCGACTTCACCGCCGCCAGGTAGGCGAAGTAGAGCCACTGCACCGCCTCCCGGGCAGTGCGCGCCGGGTGAGAGATATCGCAGCCGTAGCGGGCCGCCATCTCCTGCATCTGCAGCAGCGCGCGCCGCTGTTCGGCCAGCTCCTCGCGCAGGCGCAGGGTGGCCTCCAGCGCCTCGCCGCGCTCAAGGGCCGGCTGCAGGTCGGCAAACTGCAGCTCACGTTCGCGGACCAGGTAGCGAATGCCGTACAGCGCCACGCGGCGGTAATCGCCGATGATCCGTCCGCGGCCATAGCCGTCCGGTAGCCCGGTCAGCACCCCGGATTTGCGGCAGCGCAGCATATCCGGGGAATAGACGTCAAAAACGCCCTGATTGTGGGTCTTACGCAGCGCCGTAAACTGATACTCAAAGTCAGGATCCATTTCGCGACCATAGGCCTCGAAGGCGCTTTTGATCATCTTGATGCCGCCAAAAGGATGCAGGGCGCGCTTCAGCGGCTGGTCCGTTTGCAGGCCGACGATCTTTTCCAGCGGCTGGTTGATATAGCCCGCCGCGTGGGCGGTGATGGAGGTGGCGACATTGGTGTCGAAATCCACCGGCGCATGGGTGGCGTTCTCGACGCGGATCCCGGCCATCACCTGCTCCCAGAGGGCGGTGGTCGCTGGCGTCGCGTCGGCGAGGAAAGACTCATCGCCCTCGTAAGGGGTGTAGTTATGCTGAATAAAGTCGCGAACGTCGATCTGCGTTTGCCACGCCGTACCGCGAAAGCCCAGCCAGGCGTCAGCGTATCGTACATCCTGGGTATCGATATCTACTTTCATGAACATCGTCTCTCTACAGAATAAAAAGTCAGGCCAGCGCCGCCGCGGTGTGGATCCGGCCTAAGCGGATCGCATCGAGGGCAATCATGCGCTCTTCATTGGTAGGAATAACCGCGCAGCGCACCCGGCTGCCGTCGGCGGAGATCAGGCGCTCGCCGGCCGAATTGGGCTGCTGATTGCGGGCGGCGTCCATCGCAAGGCCAAAGACCGCCAGCCGCTCGCTCACCAGTCGACGGATCAGCACCGAGTTCTCGCCAATCCCGCCGGTGAAAATAATGCCGTCGAGACGCTGCAGCGCCGCGGCGTGGCCGGCAATATGGCGGGCGATACGATGGACAAAGGTTTTAATCGCCAGGCGGGCGCGGGCATGGCCCTCATGCCACGCCTGCTCCAGCACCCGCAGGTCGGAGGAAAGACCGGAGATCCCCAGCAGGCCGGAGGCGGTGTTGGCTACCCGCTCCAGGTCGCTGAGGGTCTGCCGGGTTTCCCCGGCAATCCACGCCATGGCGCCGAAGTCGACATCACCGCTGCGGGTGCCCATCATCAGCCCCTCCAGCGGCGTCATCCCCATCGAGGTGTCCACGCTGCGGCCGTTACGCACCGCGCAGATCGAGGCGCCATTGCCCAGGTGGGCGATCACCAGGCCGCTCTCCTGCTCCGGCAACCCGAGCAGCGCCAGGGCGCGCTGGGACACATAGCGGTGCGAGGTGCCGTGGAAACCGTAGCGGCGTACCCCGAGATTCTGGTAATACTCCCACGGCAGACCATAGAGAAAAGCTTCCGGGGCCAGGGTCTGGTGAAAGCTGGTATCAAAGACCGCCACCTGCATCACCTCCGGGAACAGCCGCTGCGCCGAGGCGATGCCGCTGAGACTGGCGTAGTTATGCAGCGGGGCCAGGGACGATACCTGGCGAATGTTATTGATAACCTCCTCGCTAATAATGACCGACTCGGTGAACAGGTCGCCGCCGTGGGCGACGCGGTGGCCAATCAGGGCCACGCTGTCGATGAGGTCGCGTTGGGCTAATGCTCCGGCAATCGCCTGCAGGGCGCCTTCGTAGCCGCGCTGCGCCAGCGCCACCGGCTCGCCGCCGTTGAGCGAGAGAGACGCCCGTTCCGCGTTGATGCCCTCGGCCACGCCGTTGAGCAGGCAGTCGCAGCTGGCGGCGTCCAGGACGGAAAATTTGATCGACGACGAGCCGCAGTTAATCACCAGTACTACCGGAAATTCAGTCATGTTGTACTCCGCGTGGCCTGAGCCGGATTAGAACAGTTTGTAAGCAATGTTGAGGATGGTCAGCAGACCGATAGCGGTCACAAAGAGGTTGTCGAGACGGCCACGGTATTTGGCCAGCGAAGGCGCTTTACGAATGGCGTACATCGGCAGCAGGCACAGCAGCGAGGCGATAATCGGCGCGCCCATGGCCTCAATCAGGTCGAGGATATTGGGGTTGGCATACGCCACCACCCAGGTCGAGCCCATGATGAACACCATGCTCAGGGTATTGAGCTTGCCGCTGGAGACCCGGGTTTTATCCCCTTTATAGCCAAAGCGCAGGATCAGACCGTTCAGCCCTTCGAGCGTGCCGAGATAGTGGCCGAAAAACGATTTGAAGATGGCCACCAGGGCGATGATCGACGCGCCATACTCCAGCAGGGTGGCAAAGGTGGATTTGGTGCCCGACATCGAGGCAAAGTGGTTTGCCAGATAGGAGAGCACCGGGATATTCTGCGCCTTGGCGTCCGCCATGTTCTGCGGTGAGAGGGTAAACAGGCAGCTGAAGGCGAAGAACATCACCACCGCCACCATCAGCATGCTGGCCCGGGAGATGATCTGTGAGCATTTGCGTTCGGTATACTCGCGGCCAAACTGCGCTTCATACTCTTCGCGTTTGGAGACCACAAACGAGGAGACGATCGGCGAGAAGTTGAAGGAGAACACCATGATGGAGATGCCCAGCCATACCGTCACCAGAATGCCGTCGTGACCGGTTAAGGCGATATCGCTGAGGTTGACCTGGTCAATCACCGCGCTATTCCAGTAGGGGATCAGGGACAGGGAGATCACCACCAGGCTGGCGATAAACGGCCACACCAGATAGCTCATCACCTTGACCATCAGGTCTTTACCAAACCAGATGACAAACGCCATCAGCAGCAGCAGGAGCAGCGCCACCACCCCGCGGTTGAGAGCCGGCATCTGCAGCTGGTTCTCCCAGAAAGTCATAAAGGTATTGGTGATCGTGACGCCATAAATCCACAGCAGTGGGCAGATGGCGAAGAAGTACAGAAAGGTGATCACCACCCCGCCGGTTTTGCCAAAATGCTCTTCCACCGTTTCGGTGATATTGCCGGAGGGGTTAGCCCCCGACAGGCATAGCCGGGCCAGCGCCCGATGGCAATAAAAGGCGATGGGATAGGCCAGCACCAGCATCACCAGGATCGGGATCAGCCCGCCGAAGCCGGCGCGGATCGGGAAAAACAGCACCCCGGCGCCGATAGCGGTGCCAAACAGGCCCAGGGTCCAGGTGGTGTCAGATTTACGCCAGGACGAAAGGCTTGTCTGGCTGGATGCAATGCTCTCAGTCGTACTCATATCCTGTCCTCACTTATGTATTGAATTAAGCGTCAACAAAACCGGTAATTTGCGATACCCGGGAGAGATCGATATTGCCCCCGGAAATCAGGCTGACCGTTTTGCGGTTCTGGATATAGCTGTCGAGTTTGCCGCTTAATAACGCGGCGCAGGCTAACGCCCCGGCCCCTTCGGTGATCACTTTATTGCGCTGAATTAAGGCGACCATGCTCTGGCGAATGTCATCCTCACTCACCAGGACGATGTCATCCACCAGCTGGCGGGCGATTTCATAGGTCAGTTTCCCCGGGCGGGCGACGTCGCAACCATCGGCTAAGGTGCCGGCGTGACGATGGCTGGTGATTTCCCCGGCATACCAGGAGGCGGCCATGCCGTGAACATTCTCCGACTGCACGCCGATAATGCGGATTGTCGGGTTAATGGATTTAATCGCGATCGCGATACCGGCAATTAAGCCGCCGCCGCCAATGGGCACGATGACATTATCCACGTCATACAGATCTTCTAATATTTCGAGTCCAATAGTCCCCTGCCCGGCGATAACCTGCGGGTCGTCATAGGGGGGAATAAAAATGCGGCCCTCAAGTTCAACAATATCGCTGGCTTTGGCGAGGGTATCGTTAAAGTTATCGCCATGTAGCACCACTTCCGCCGAATAATCACAGGTGGCGGCAACTTTCGATTTCGGCGCCCCTTTCGGCATCACCACTTTCCCGTCAATGCCGAGCATGGCGCAGGAGAGCGAGACGCCCTGGGCGTGGTTGCCCGCTGAGCAGGCCACCACCCCTTTGCGTTTTTCCGCCGCGGTTAAACCGCACAGTTTATTAAAGGCGCCGCGAATTTTAAATGAACCCGTGCGCTGCATATTTTCGAATTTAAGAAATATTTCGCCCTGGCAGCGCTCGCTAAAATAATTCGAACGGGGCATGCCTGTTTTATATATTTTTCCCGCGAGGCGTTGTTTCGCTTCGAGAATATCGTCAATAGATACCGGAAGATCGTAGGTAATATGCATTATGGCCTCTGTATCTTAATATAAAGTCAATGACCGGGCGTCATCCTGCTGATAACAGCGAGGACGTGTGTTGGATTATTTAACGACTTTCAGTTACGCAATAATTTGTAATGGCTGCCAGTGGCGGTTGCCCTGCCCCGAGGAATAGTGTTTCGCCATCTCCACCAGCGACGCCGCGGCGGTTTTTAACCGGTAATTTTTCGACCATACCGCCGCATAGCGCGCCACCGGCAAGGCCTCTTTAATGGGGATGGTGACAAACTGGCTCGAGCCAAACGGCGTGGTCATGTCGCAGGGGATCACCGTCAGAAAATCGGCATTGAGCACCAGGTTATAGATCGTCACCACCGAATCGGTATTAACGATATTTTCACGGCGGATACCGCTGCGCTGCAGGGTGGTCAGCAGTTCGCTGTAGTAGCCCATATTGGTCTCCGGCAGCACCCACTGCTCGTGCTGGAGCGAGGCCAGGCGGACGGTGCCGTTGCCGATCCGCGCCCGGTTCGCCACCAGCACAAACTCAGACTCAAACAGCGGCTCGACGTGCAGGTCCTGCAGTTTCATCTCATCGCTCAGCGTCCCGATGGCGAAGTCGAGGCGCCCGTCGCGGATTGCCGGCAAAAAGGCGGAGAGCTGCGCCTCATACATCGAGACCCGCGCCTTGGGGAAAGTCATTTTAAACTGATGCACCATCTCCGACATAAAGGTAAACCCGACCAGCGAAGGGAAACCAAAGGAGACATCCACCACCGCGCTGTTGGTCAGAGCATTCATTTCATTGACCATATTTTTCATTTCACGGGTGATCGCTTCTGACCAGTTGAGAAATACCTGCCCGGCCTCGGTGAGCGAGACGCCGGTATTTCGCCGGACGATTAATTCGCTGCCAAAATAACTCTCCATGTCGCCAATAATTTTACTGACCGCCGGCTGAGTGAGTCCTAACGCTTTTGCTCCGGCCCCGATTGACCCGCTGCGGATCACTTCCTGGAAAACTACCAGATGCTGTGTTTTAGGCAGAGAAAAAGTATTCATCGCGTCTCACTTTCATTCCTTTGTTGACGGCGGAAAGTGTAACAAATCGCAATTGCCGGGTTATGTGAGAGCTCTCACAAAGGCTCCGCCGCGGCGGATAAGCAGGATCCACGAGCCAGAATAAGTAAAGTAAAATCAATATATTAAAAGCATCATGACCGCTATTTGCGCGCCTTTTGCCGTGGCCGAATGCGGGGATAAAAATAATTGATGGCGATAACATCGACGGCGAAATGGCGATAAAAAATACGCCTTTTGTACGTTATTCGACCCGCGCTATCAGGGTGAGAAGAAAGCCGAAAATTAAATTAATGCTGTAAAGAATAAAAAGCAGACGTAATAAACGCCATTATTTAACGACAAGCCGGTCGGGCATCACATTTTATCCCCGGCGGTTGGGGAAAATGCACGGTCATTATTTACACCAAAGAAACATTAAATTCACAATTTTTCTTTTGGGTCGCGATAGGCAGCGATCTTTTTTCCGCCATAGCACAGTTGGTCATACTTTGATTAAAATCAACCCTGGTAATTTATCTTTTACGACGGCCATTGGAGAGTCATTTGTGTTGCCGATCACAAATCCATAAAACAACGACCCGGCCTATCGTGAAGAGATGATCCCGCGGCTGCGCCAGCAGCTTAACGAGCAGCTGATGAGCGACCAGCTGGCTGTCGACCTGCTCTCTTCCTATCTGCGAATGGATCTCAGCGCCCAGCCGTGGGACCAGCCGCTATAGCCCGCCCCGGCGCAGATCGCTGGCCCGGGCATTTCGCCTATAGCTGGCTGACCCCCAGCGCCGCGGCCTCATCCCGCCACGCCAGCAGCGGCGCATAGGCCTCCCGCGACATATCGCTATAGCCGCAGATCAGCAAGGCGTCGCACAGGGAACGATAGCGATCATCGCTTACCAGCTGCTGGAGCGCCTCGCGCAGGCTATTCAGCGTTGCCGCTGGGGTGACGCCGGCGGTGATCAGCGGCAGCCCTGGCGCGGCCGGGCTCCAGCCGATCGCCACCAGGCCAGCCAGAGCCTGCGGCTGATAGCGCTGCAGCAGCGCGTAGGTCACGCAGTCGATGGCGGCGATATCGGCGTTTTCCTGCTGCAGTTCGCGCAGCGACTGCCGATGGCTGCCGCTGAACATCACCGCTGAAAAAAAACGCCCCTCCCGGGAGAGCGGCGCGACCATTTTACGCAGTACGTTGTAGCCGGACTGCGAGTGCTCGGCATTGCACACCGCCCGACGGCCCAAAAAGTCCCCCAGCATCCGGTGGCTATCCGCTTCGCGGACCACCAGCAGGCTGCGATAGCGGCGCCCTTCGCAACCGGGCGCAGCGTAGTGGAAGCAGCCCACCGTCTGCACCTCCGGCAATTGGGTCACCAGCGGGTAGCCACAGGTCTGGCTCAGCAACAGCGTCGGCTGGCGCCAGTGAGCCAGCAGATCCCCGGGGTCAGCCGCCGGAGGGTCCCCCGCCACCATCACGCCGCGTTCGGCCAACAGCGACTGCACCGCCTGCCACAGGGCCTGGGTCTGTTGACGGTGGATGGCATACATCGGAAAGGTCATGCGTTCAGCCATGTTCTCCTCCCGCCTGCGCCTGCTCGCCAAAGCCCGGATGGGCGTTCACCGCCACCGCCCGGCGGCTAAAATGGCGTCGCCACTCGCCGTACCCGCGCACCAGGAACTCCTGATTACGCTGCAGATACGCCGCCTGGCGATGCAGATACAGTTGACGTAAAGCGTACCAGGGGACCCCTGGCAGATCATGATGCACCGCATGGTAGTTGAGATTGAGGAACAGCGCCCGCCAGGGGAGCCCGGCCTCGTTGATCACCGAGCGGGCCAGCGGGTCATCCGCGGCGCGGTGTTCGAGAAAAGAGCGTACTTTGGTCAGGGCCAGCGCCGGGTAGCTCACCGCCAGCACAAACCACAGCGGAGAAAAACCCTGCGCCGCCATCCAGGTCAGCAGGCCCGTCAGCAGCAACAGATGCAGACTCCACATGGCGATAGCGCGGCGGTCGCCCTCGTGGAAAGCCCACAGCGCGCTGTTCAGGGTGTGAATAATATCCATCATCGGCGCCAGCAGCAGACGCCCCCAGAAGGTGTTGCGCAGGTGGATAAGGCGGCGCTGCCAGGCTGAGAAGCGCTGCCAGCTTTCCGCCGTTACGTAGTACGATTCGGGGTCATCCTCAGGGTGCGTCAGCAGATGGTTGCGATGGTGCGCCAGGTGGCTGTCGCGGTAGACGCCATAGGGATACCAGACCGCCAGCGGCAGCGTCCCCAACAGCTGGTTAAACCATGCCAGCCGGGTGGGATGCCCATGGATCAGCTCATGCTGTAAGGACATATACCAGGCGGTAAACCAGATCAACAGCAGCGTGGCCGGAAACAGTCCCAGCGTCCGCCAGCCCGCCACGCAGGCAAACCAGCCGCCGTAAACCGTCACAATCAGCAGCCAGGTCGGCAGCTCGCTGCGCCACAGCCAGCTGCGCGCCAGCTGGCGGATCAGGATGCGCTGTTGGTCATCCACATAGACAGCCGTCTTCTTTTCCGCCACTTCCGATACCTTGCCGTGTTGCCTCATTCCCTCCGAAGATGTGAGATAACACGTTAAATAACAAAGTATTTAATTGACTTAGCTTTGCCAAAAAGCGCGTTTGTGTTCAACAGGGCAAAGAGAATACCGTCCATGGCGCAACAGGTTGGCGGTGTTTAAACAGGTCCATCGCCCGGCGGCGCTGCGCTTGCCGGGCCTACGGGATAACCCCTCCCCGGGCCATCCAGGCCGGTGCAGTCGCAGCGCCGCCGGACAAGGACAGCGGCGTCGCTTTTGTGCCGGGCGGCGGCGACACCTTGCCCGGCCTACAATCCGTGCGGCCTGTCGTTAATTTATTTACCGCTGTTGCTGAAATTTTACCGCCAGGTCGAGGATACTAAAGGACTCCAGCGCCTTACCCGCCTTCGCGCCGACGATACCGGCGGAGCGTCACAGCGACTACTCCTCTTCCCGCTCCACTGGCGTCCAGGTCGGCAGAGTCTGGAAGGTGTGCAACAGCCCTTCGGACCACGCCTTGCGAATGCGGTTGAAGTAGGGATCGCTGTCGGTGATGCGATGCTGCCCGGCACTGCTGAAGCTGCCGCTGCGGTAGAGCAGCGTATCCAGCGGCAGGCCGACGGACAGATTACTGCGCAGCGTCGAATCAATGGAGATCAACGCGCAGCACATCGCCTGCTCCAGCGGCGTGTCGATGGTCAGCACCCGATCGATGATCGGTTTGCCGTATTTGCTTTCGCCAATCTGGAAATAAGGCGTGTCGCGGGTGGCTTCAATAAAGTTGCCCTCCGGATAAATATGGAACAGACGATGAGTTTCGCCGGCGATCTGGCCGCCAAGCAGCAGGTTGCAGTTGAAGTTGGTGTTACTGCAGGTCTGCTGGTTGCTGCTGTCGCGCTGGATCACCTCCAGCAGCGTTTTACCGATCAGCATCGCGGCGTCGTAGAGGGAAGTGACCTGCATCAGATTCGGCTCCTGCTGGGTACGGATGCGCGCGCTGAGCAGGCTTATCACGCTCTGGGTGGTGGCCAGATTGCCGGCGGATTGCAGCACCAGCACCCGTTCCCCCTCCTGATGGAAAACGTGCAGCTTTTTAAAAGTGGCAATATGGTCGACGCCCGCATTGGTGCGGGAGTCGGAAGCAAACACCAGTCCATCCGCCAGGCACATGGCCACACAGTAGGTCATTGCGGTTATTCCCGTATTATTGCTGCTGCGCCTGCTGGCTGTGTTCGCGCACTTCAGCGTTAGTTAACATAATCTCCCCGCCGCCGCCCAGCCGGGTGCCCCGTACCGGGCAGGCGTCGAGATAATCCAGCCCGGTCGCCAGCCGTAAATGCTGATTCAGGCGACGGGTATTATTGGTGATATCAAACGACAGCCAGCGGCCGTCGAGCCAGACTTCCGCCCAGGCGTGCATCGCCACATGCTGGGCGTTATTGCTGTAGACATAGCCGCTGACGTAGCGCGCCGGGATCTCCAGCGCGCGGCAGCAGGCGAGAAAAACATGGGTATGATCCTGGCACACCCCCTTCGCGCGGGCGAAGGCGTCGGCGGCGGAGTCCTGCACCTGGGTCGCGCCGGGGGAGTATGGCATTCTTAACAGCAGATCCGCCATCAGTTGATTCAGACTCTCTTCCGCCGCATCGGGACGATAGAGGCGCTGGGCAAACTCACGGATCGCCGTATCGGCGCGGGTTAGCGGCGTACAGCGCAGAAAAACCAGCGGCGACAGCAGCTCGGCCTCTTCATCACGCGTCTCCTCCCCTTCGTCGGCGATATCGACAATCCCGCTGGCGCGGATGGTGATCTCCTTGTGCGGGTTATCCAGCGTCAGCACATGCAGCACATTGCCCCAGCCGTCGGTAGTGGTCACCGCCGCGCCGTCCGGCAGGGTCAGCGTCCAGGCGGTGATCGTCTGCCGGGCGGTACTGCGTGGCGTCAGGCGCAGATACTGGGTGGAAAACTTCACTTCTTCATCGTAGCCATAGCGGGTGAGATGATCGATGACCAGTTTCATAAGGCCTCCAGGTAGGTTTGTCTGATGCTGTCGGACAGCGCGTTAATTCTCGCCAGCAGCCCGTTAAGGGTGGTCTGCAGGTCCGCCTGCGCCAGGTCGTCACGGGTGCTGAAGCGCAGGTCAACGTTGAGCTGATGGGCGAGGCGCAGCGGTTGATAGGAGCGGTCGTTGGCGATCTTCTCCAGCTCGCCCACCAGGTCGGCAATGCTGGCGCGCAGCGAACGCGGAATATCGTTGCGCAGGATCAGCAGCTCCATCACCGTTTCGCGACTGACCGGCTGGCGGTAGAGGCTGTTGTAGGCTTCGCGGGCGCTGACCGCATTGAGCAGGGTATCCAGCCGGTAGTATTCCCGCACCGGATCCGGGTCGTTGGTCAGCTGTTGATCCTTAATCAGCAGCAGCTGGGTGGTGGCGAAGGCGCGCTCAATCAGGGTGCCGATACCGATAAAGCTCAGCGCGTCGTTGCGCAGCAGCGTGCCTATCACCGCTCCGCGAAACAGATGCACCCGCTCTTTCACCCACTCAAAAAAGCCGTCGCTCCCCAGCTCGCCCAGCCCCTGCTGGCGCAGGCTTCGCAGCTCAATGCGGGTGGCATTGATGCTCTCCCACACTTCGGCCGACAGACTGCCGCGCACGGCGTGCGCATTGTTCCACGCCATCTCCACGCAGCTGTAAATACTGCAGGGGTTGTTGCCATCAAGGGCAAAAAAGTTGAGCAGATTGCTCATGGTAAAGCGGGCATGGCGCGCCTGAAACAACTCGTGGGTCATCGACAAATTCAGCGGCAGAGCCAGATCCCGCGACTGCTGGCTGTGACGGGGGATCATCGATAATTTCCAGGTCACGTCCAGCACCCGGGCGTAGCTCTCCGCCCGCTCGAGATAGCGGGCCATCCAGAACAGTTCACTCGCCGTACGACTTAGCATGATGCGTCATCCTCCATCACCCAGGTATCCTTGGTTCCGCCGCCCTGCGACGAGTTGACCACCAGCGACCCTTCGGTGAGGGCCACGCGGGTCAGGCCGCCGGGCACCAGCCGCATCTCCTGCCCGGACAGCACGTAGGGGCGTAAATCGATATGTCGCGGCGACAGCCCTTCATCAACGAAGGTGGGGCAGGTCGACAGCGCGAGGGTGTCCTGGGCGATATAGTTGGCCGGATTGGCCAGCAGGCGCTGGCGGAAGGCCTCCCGCTCCTCTTTGGTGGAACGCGGGCCGACCAGCATGCCGTAGCCCCCGGCGCCATGGACCTCCTTGACCACCATCAGCTCGAGATTGCTCAGCACGTAGCGCAGGTCCTCCGCTTTACGGCACTGCCAGGTGGGGATATTGCTGAGGATCGGTTGTTCGCCGAGGTAAAAGCGGATCATCTCCGGGACGTACGGATAGATTGATTTGTCGTCAGCCACCCCGGTGCCGATGGCGTTGGCCAGCACTACGCCGCCGGCGCGATAGACGGACAGCAGCCCCGGGACGCCGAGCATCGAATCGGCGCGGAAGGCCAGCGGGTCGAGCCAGGCGTCGTCGATGCGGCGATAAATCACATCCACCCGCCGCGGCCCCTCGGTGGTGCGCATATACACCGCGCCGTTTTTAATAAACAGATCGGCGCTCTCCACCAGCTCGACCCCCATCTGCTGCGCCAGGAAGCTGTGCTCGAAGTAGGCGCTGTTGAAGCGACCCGGGGTCATCACCACGACGCAGGGATCATCCACCAGCGAGCTTTCGCGCAGGGTCTGCAGGAGGTAGCTTGGGTAGCGCTCCACCGGCGCAATGTGATGCTGCTCGAACATCTCCGGATAGAGGCGCATCATCATCTTACGGTTTTCGAGCATGTAGGAGACGCCGGACGGCGTGCGCAGATTATCCTCCAGCACGTAGTACTGACCGTCGTTATTGCGCACCATATCGACGCCGGTGATATGGGCATAGGTATTGTTTGGCAGGTTGATGCCCTGCATGCACGGCTGATACTGCTCGTTGGCCAGCACCTGCTCGGCCGGGATCAGCCCTGCGCGCAGGATATTCTGCTCATGATAGATGTCATAGAGGAAGGCGTTCAGCGCTTTCACCCGCTGGCGTATGCCGCGGTCAATGCGCTGCCACTCCCCGGCGGGTATGATCCGCGGCACGCTGTCAAACGGGATCAGCCGCTCGGTTCCCTCATCCTCGCCGTACACGTTAAAGGTGATGCCGATACGGTGAAAAAGCAGTTCCGCTTGCGCTTTTTTCTGCCGGATAGAGAATTGATCGGTGTTGCGAAACCATTGCCACCAGGCATTATAGTGCGGCCGCTGTTCACCCTGCGCGGTCAGCATCTCGTCATAATAATGCCCGTCAGGTAGCGTAATTTTAATCATGGCTATCCCCTCCGGTTGTACTCACTTTGTGGTAATCCCGATAAGAGATAAGCATTAATTATGCCAGGTCCTCTGCCGCCGCGGCGTTGTGCAAATCGGTTCAGCCCCGCCGTCTGGTTGTGCAAAAAATCGCCAAAACAGCCGCCCGCGCCCGGCGGCGGCTGCACCGTCGTGAGGCAGGGCGACGTTTTTTGCGCCATCGTGGACGCCAGCGCCCTCAGCCAGGCGGCCCAGCCCGCGGCGGTCTCAGGAGACCTGGCAGGTAAATCCTCTGTTTTCGCGCAAAATGTTACCCCTGACACGCGCAGCGGCAGATATTCGTCTAAGGTTTTTGGATGGCCAAACGTCGTGGCCCGCAGTCGATAATGATAAGGAGAACTCCCCATGACGAGTACTGATGCACGTCGTCCCGCTGCTTTGCCCTGTTCCCTGCGCCTGGCGATCGGCGGCGCTCTGATCGCCCTGATGAGCCTGAACGCTCAGGCGGAAGACGGCAAAACCGCGCCGCCCCCCTCGCCGGATATTCTGCTGGGCCCGCTGTTCAATGATGTCCAGAGCGCGAAACTGTTTTCTGATCAGAAAACGTTCGCTGACGCCATTCCGAACAGCGATCCGCTGATGATCCTTGCCGATTACCGGATGCAAAAAAACCAGGCCAGCTTCGACCTGCGCCACTTCGTCGAACTGAACTTCACGCTGCCGAAAGAGAACGACACCTATGTGCCGCCCAAAGGGCAAACTCTGCGTCAACATATCGATGGCCTGTGGCCGGTCCTGACCCGCAGCACCGTCGAGGTGGAAAAATGGGACTCGCTGCTGCCGCTGCCTAAGCCCTACGTGGTGCCCGGAGGACGTTTCCGCGAAGTCTATTACTGGGACAGCTATTTCACCATGCTGGGTCTTGCCGAAAGCGGTCACTGGGATAAAGTCGAGGATATGGTCGCCAACTTCGCCGCAGAAATTGACGCCTGGGGCCATATCCCCAACGGCAACCGCACCTATTATCTCAGCCGTTCGCAGCCCCCCTTCTTCTCCTTTATGGTGAGCCTGCTGGCGACGCACGATGGCGACCAGGTGCTGAAAACCTACCAGCCGCAGCTGGAGAAAGAGTATCGCTACTGGATGGCCGGAGCGGACGCGCTGGCTCCCGGCAGCGCCGACAAACGGGCGGTGCGGATGGCGGACGGCGCGCTGCTCAACCGCTACTGGGACGATAACGACACCCCGCGTCCCGAGTCCTGGCTTGACGACGTCAAAACTGCCAAAAGCAACCCGAATCGTCCGGCAACCGAGATCTATCGCGACCTGCGCTCCGCCGCCGCCTCCGGCTGGGATTTCAGCTCCCGCTGGATGGACAATCCGCAGCAGCTCGCCACCATTCGCACCACCTCGATTGTCCCGGTCGATCTCAATGCCCTGATGTTCCATCTGGAGAAAACCCTCGCCCGCGCCAGCAAGGCATCCGGGGACAGCGCTGGCGCTACGCAGTACGATGCGCTGGCTAACGCCCGCCAGCAGGCCATCGAGAAATACCTGTGGAATGATAAAGAGGGATGGTACGCCGACTACGATCTGAAAACCCACAAGGTGCGCAATCAACTGACCGCGGCGGCGCTGTTCCCGCTGTACGTCAATGCCGCGTCACGCGAGCGGGCGACGAAAGTGGCCGCCGCCGCCGAGTCGCGCCTGCTTAAACCCGGCGGGCTGACCACCACCACCGTCAACAGCGGCCAGCAGTGGGACGCCCCCAACGGCTGGGCGCCGCTGCAGTGGGTGGCGGTCGAGGGGCTGCAAAACTATGGTCAGCAGAAGATCGCCATGGAGGTCACCTGGCGCTTCCTGACCAACGTGCAGCATACCTATGACAGTAAGCAAAAGCTGGTGGAGAAGTATGACGTGAGCTCGACCGGCACCGGCGGCGGCGGCGGGGAATATCCGCTGCAGGACGGCTTTGGCTGGACCAACGGCGTCACCCTGAAGATGTTGGATCTGATCTGCCCGCAGGAGAAACCCTGCGATGCGCTGCCCGCTACCCGTCCGGCGACAACCCCTTCACCGCAGGACAAACCTGTTGCGGCGCCCGCGGCTAACGACCCCGCCCCTGCGGAACCGCAAAAGACCGGCTCCTGACGCTTCGCCGCCCCCTACCAAAATCGGTAGGGGGAAGCGGTCTCCCTGGTCACTACCGTCCCGTGCAGACCCATTCTGCGGCTCGCGGGAAACACTTCCCCACGCCCTCGCGTTGAACAGGTCACCTTTTCGCTTGATCGCACAAATACAAACAATAATAATTCGCATTACTTTTTAACGAATAATGACAGATTCGTTTTTCACGCGGCGGCGTACAGGAGTACCAGACCGCGTTGGTTCAGGATGATCTTATGAACGTGGCTATTTCTCGAAAACGCCCGGGGCTGCTGTATGCCCTTGCGGTCACACTCCCCTTCACCGCGCAAGCCGAAGAGACGGTGGTGGTCACTGCCACCCCGCCGGCGTCCGCCAGCGCGCCGACGGAGGGCTACAGCGCCAGCACCTCGCTCGGGGCGACGAAAACCGACCAGCCGTTAATCACTACCGCCCAGTCGGTGTCGGTGGTCACCCGCCAGCAGATGGCGGATCAGGGGGCGAATACCATCAGCCAGGCGCTGGAATATACCCCGGGGGTCTACTCCAGCTTCGGCGGCGGCGCCACCCGGTTCGACGCCATCTCCCTGCGCGGCTACCACGGCGGCGACGTCGATAACCTGTTCCTCGACGGCATGCGCCTGATGAGCGACGGCGGCAGCCATAACGTACTGCAAATCGACCCGTGGTTTATCGAACGCGTGGATGTGATCCGCGGCCCCTCCTCCGCGCTCTACGGGCAGAGCGTGCCGGGCGGCGTGGTCAACCTGACTTCCAAACGTCCGCAGTTCAGCCAGCAGGGCCACATCCGCCTGACCGGCGGCACGCAAAATACCAAAGGCGCGGCCTTCGATTACACCGACGCCATCAATGACCAGTGGGCATGGCGGCTGATCGGGATGACCCGCAGCAACGACACGCAGTATGACCATACCCGCGAAGAGCGCTACGCGATTTCGCCTTCCCTGCTGTGGCAGCCGGACAGCGACACCTCGCTGCTGCTGCGCGCCTATCTGCAAAAAGATCCTTCCGGCGGCTACCACGGCTCTTTGCCGCTGGAAGGCACCCGCTACGCGCACAATGGCCGTAAACTCTCCCCCAGCACCAACGAAGGCGATCCGGGAGATGGCTATCAACGCCGCCAGCAGATCTACAGCTATGAGTTTGACCACCAGTTCACCGACGTCTGGTCGGTCTATTCCGCCGGGAGCTACACCCATACCAACGTCTCCCTCGATCAGGTCTACCAGGTCGGCTGGATAGATGACAGCGACATGCTGGCCCGCGGCTACAGCGGTTCGCGCGGTTCGCTGGACGGCTGGTCAACCGATAACCGCCTGCGCGCCGATTTCAATACAGGCGACCTGGCGCACACCCTGATCCTCGGCGCCGAATATCATCGCTTCCGTAACGACCTGTGGACCGGCGCCGGCGGCGCGGCGCCCCTTAACCCGTTTAGCGGCTATACCGCGCAGACCGGACATACCGTTACCTACAGCGACGACAATAATCGCCGCTATTACCAGACCGGGCTGTATCTGCAGGATGAGATGGTCTGGAACCGCTGGCATGTGGATGTTTCCGCCCGCTACGACCGCATCGTTTCCCAGCAGGTCAGCGATACCCAGGGGACCTCAAACCGCCGTTCAGACGACCATATCAGCGGCCGCGCCTCGCTGTTGTACGCCCTGGACAACGGTCTGTCGCCCTACCTGAGCTACAGCCAGGCGATCACTCCGGCGATGCTGCCGGGCGCGGACGGCAAACCGTTGAAACCGACCACCGCCGAACAGGTTGAAGCCGGCCTGAAGTTCCAGCCGCCGGGCAGCAGCGATCTCTATAGCATCGCGATTTACGACCTGACGCAAAAGGATGTCGCCACTCGCGACCCGAACATCGCCACCGCCACCTATATTCCGGCGGGTAAGGTCCATTCCCAGGGCGTTGAGCTGGAAGCGCACCACCAGATCACCCCGCAGCTGAGTACTATCGCCTCGTATACCTGGAATCGTCTGCGTTTCCAGGACACCAAAGACGGGACCGACAATAACACGCCGCAGCTGACCCCGGATCAGATGGCCTCCTTCTGGGCGCGCTATCAGTTCCCGGCGGGGATCTCCGTTGGCGCCGGCGTCCGCTACATCGGTAAACAGTGGGCGGATGATGCCAACACCGCGCGGCTGCCGTCGGTCACGCTGATGGACGCCATGATGCGGGCCGACCTCGGCGTCTGGTCGCCAACGCTGAAAGGCGCTTATGTGCAGGTTAACGCCAACAATATCGGCGACCGCGAGTATATTTCCGGCTGCTATGGCACCGGCAACTGTTACTGGGGAGCAGAGCGCAGCGTTATAGCCACCGTGGGCTACGATTTCTGAGGACGTGGCCTCCGGGAGACTACCGGAGGCCAAACGAGGGATTACATGGCGTCCAGCGCTTTCTGTAGTTTCCAGATATAGCGCGGCGCCTGCGGTGCCGGGTGTTTTTTCACCACATGTTCGAAGAACTCATCGGCGTCGAGATCGTTAATCTCCTCGATGGCGTCCTGGCGGTTCGAGGAGAAGGTACGCAGCAGCGCGCCAGCGCCGTTGGCATAGGAGACCACCACCGCATAGCGCATCACCTGCGGGTCTTTGATCCCCGCCAGCGGACCGTTCTCCAGAATGCTCAGATAGGCGGCCCCCATCGAGATATTACGTTCCGGGTTTTTCAGCTCACTGACCGACGGCTCGCCGCGCCACCCCATCCGCCGATAGACATCGCGTCCGGAGGTCGACGGCTTGAGCTGCATCAGCCCGACGGCGCCGGATTTACTCACCACCGCAGGATTACCACCCGACTCGATGGCGATGATCGCCGTGATCAGCTGCGGATCCACGCCCCAGGCGGCGCCGGCTTTTTCACTGATCGGCATCCACTGCATCGCCCGCTTCACCGGGACCTCGGGGTTCCACGGCGGGTTAGTGTAATCATGTTTCGAACTACAACCGGCCAGAAAAACGACTAAAATAAGCAACCATCTCAATTTCACACATCTATCCTTATCTACCCAAACGCCATCATGCTGCAGAACGACGGCCGCGGTACGTCTCCCGCCTGCCGACAACCTGAAGGATGACGGGTGCGGACTGAAGTTAGCCACCTGGAGATGACAATCGCCATTCCAGGCGGCATCATAACCCTTTCATTCATAGCAAGGAATTATCATGTCTCAGTTTTATCTGGTCGCGCCATCCGGGTATTGCATCAACCAGCAGGCGGCAGCCCGCGGCGTCGAGCGTCTGCAGCAGGCCGGACACGAGGTGGCCCACCAGCAGGTCATTCCCCGCCGGCAGCAGCGTTTCGCCGGGACTGAACATGAACGGCTGGCCGATATTAACCAGCTGGCCCAGTTGCCCGGCCGCAACCGGATCGTCCTCGCCGTGCGCGGCGGCTACGGCGCCAGTCGCCTGCTGCCGCATATCGACTGGCAGGGGCTGGTTGCCCGCCAGCAGCGCGACCCGCTGCTGATTTGCGGCCACAGCGATTTCACCGCTATCCAGTCGGGCCTGCTGGCCATGGGCAACGTCATCACCTTCAGCGGGCCAATGCTCGCCGGCAACTTCGGCGCGGAGACCCTCGACCCGTTTACCGAGCACCATTTCTGGCAGGCGCTACGCCAGCCGGAATTCACCCTCGAATGGCCGGGCGAAGGGCCGAACTGCCGGGTGGAAGGCACCCTGTGGGGGGGAAATCTGGCGATGCTGACCTCGCTTATCGGCACGCCGTGGCTGCCGGCGATCCGCGACGGCATCCTGGTGGTGGAGGATATCAACGAGCACCCGTTCCGCGTCGAGCGCATGCTGCTTCAGCTGTTGCACAGCGGCGTGCTGGCGGCGCAGAAAGCGGTGATCTTCGGCAGCTTCACCGGCAGCGCGCCGAACGACTATGACGCGGGATACGATTTGCCGCAGGTTTTTGATTATCTGCGCCAACAGCTCCCCCTGCCGCTGATTAGCGGACTGGAGTTTGGCCACGAGCAGCGCACGGTGACCCTGCCGCTGGGCGCCCGCGCGCGCCTGGTGAATCAGGCGGCGGCCACCACCCTGACGATCGGCGGCCATCCGGTGCTGACAGAATAAATTTCCCGAACGCATAGGCGGATCCCCTGCGAATTGTTAAAATAGTGTCACTTTTAGCCATTTTTTCACGCCAGTCAGGGAGTACGTGAACATTGGACGCCGCTGCGGTCATTAGTCTGTTTATTCTGGGTTCTGTTTTAGTAACCTGCAGTATCTTATTGAGCTCCTTTTCTTCGCGCCTTGGCATCCCGATTCTGGTCATCTTTCTGGCCATCGGGATGCTGGCAGGCATTGACGGCATCGGCGGCATCCCCTTCGACAATTACCCCTTCGCCTATATGGTGAGTAACCTGGCGCTGGCGGTGATCCTGCTGGATGGCGGGATGCGCACCCAGGCCAGCTCCTTTCGCGTCGCGCTGTGGCCCGCGCTGTCGCTGGCGACGGTTGGGGTGCTGATCACCTCGGCGCTGACCGGGATGATGGCGGCCTGGTTGTTCAAGCTGGATCTGATCGAAGGCCTGCTGATCGGCGCCATTGTCGGCTCCACCGACGCCGCGGCGGTCTTCTCGCTGCTCGGCGGCAAGGGGCTCAACGAGCGCGTCGGCTCGACGCTGGAGATAGAGTCAGGCAGTAACGACCCGATGGCGGTCTTCCTGACCATCACCCTGATCGAAATGATCCAGCAGCACCAAACCGGCCTCAGCTGGATGTTCGCCGTGCATATCATTCAGCAGTTCGGCCTCGGGATCGCCATCGGCCTCGGCGGCGGCTACCTGCTGCTGCAGATGATTAACCGCATCGTGCTGCCCGCCGGCCTCTATCCGCTGCTGGCGCTGAGCGGCGGGATCATGATTTTTGCCGTCACCACCTCCCTCGACGGCAGCGGTATCCTCGCCGTCTATCTCTGCGGCTTTCTGCTGGGCAACCGGCCGATCCGCAACCGGCACGGCATCCTGCAGAACTTCGACGGCCTGGCGTGGCTGGCGCAGATCGCCATGTTCCTGGTGCTGGGCCTGCTGGTGACGCCCTCCGACCTGCTGCCGATCGCTATCCCGGCGCTGCTGCTGTCGATGTGGATGATATTCATTGCCCGGCCCCTGTCGGTGTTTGCCGGCCTGCTGCCGTTTCGCGGCTTTAACCTGCGCGAACGGGTGTTTATCAGCTGGGTTGGCCTGCGCGGCGCGGTGCCCATTATTCTCGCGGTGTTCCCGATGATGGCCGGCCTGGACAACGCCCGCCTGTTCTTCAATGTCGCCTTCTTCGTGGTGCTGGTATCGCTGCTGCTGCAGGGCACTTCGCTGTCGTGGGCGGCGAAAAAAGCCAAAGTGGTGGTGCCGCCCATCAGCTGGCCCATCTCCCGCGTCGGGCTGGATATTCACCCGGAAAACCCGTGGGAGCAGTTTGTCTACCAGCTGGGGGCCGATAAGTGGTGCATCGGCGCGGCGCTGCGCGACTTGCACATGCCACCGGAGACGCGGATTGCCGCGCTGTTTCGCAACAATGTCCTGCTGCACCCCACCGGCAGCACCCGCCTGCGGGAAGGCGATATCCTGTGCGTTATTGGTCGGGAGCACGACCTGCCGGCGCTCGGCAAAATGTTCAGCCAGTCGCCGCCGGTGGCGCTCGATCAGCGCTTTTTCGGCGACTTCATTCTTGATGCTGAGGCCCGCTTCGCCGATGTGGCGCAAATCTACGGTCTCGACGGCGGTGAGGAGTTCCGCGAGCATCAGCAGTCGCTCGGGGAAGTGGTGCAGCAGCTGCTGGGCGCCGCGCCGGTGGTGGGCGACCAGGTGGAGTTCGCCGGGATGGTGTGGACGGTAGCTGAAAAAGAGAACGATCACGTGCTGAAGGTTGGGGTGCGGGTCGCGGAAGACGAGGCGGAGTGATCCGCCCCGGAATAGGTTACAGGGTCACAACTGGCACCCGCGGCGCCAGGGCGCACATCAGCTCATAGCCGACGGTGCCGCTGCTGGCCGCCACGTCGTCGATTTTAATCTCTTTGCCCCACAGCTCGACCGGCGCGCCGATCCCGGCCTGCGGACAAGGCGTTAAATCGACCGCCAGCATATCCATCGACACGCGTCCCACGGTAGTGGTACGTACGCCATCCACCAGCACCGGCGTGCCGCTCGGCGCCACCCGCGGGTAGCCATCGGCATAGCCGCAGGCGACGATGCCGATCCGCTGCTCCTGGGTGGTGCGGTACAGGCCGCCATAGCCAATCGCCTCGCCGGGACGCAGGTTCTGCACGCCGATGATCTCGCTGCGCAGCGTCATGACCGGCTTCAGCCCGGTGTTGGCGATGTCCTGCCACTGCCCGGAAGGCGACGCGCCATACAGCACGATGCCTGGACGAACCCAGTCAAAATGCGCTTCCGGATGCCAGAGGGTCGCCGCCGAGTTGGCCAGCGAGCGCGGGCAATCCAGCCCCTCCGCCGCCTGTTCGATACGGCGCATCGGCTCGACAATTCCCTGCGGGTTCTCCGCCTCCGCGAAGTGCGACATCAGCGTCATCTCGCCGACGTTGCTTATCGCCCGCAGCTGCTGCCAGACGGTGTGGACCCGCTCAGGCATAAAGCCCAACCGGTTCATGCCGCTGTTCACCTTGAGATAGATATCCAGCGGCGCGCGCAGCTTCGCCTGCTGCAGGGCCTTAATCTGCCAGTTGCTGTGGACGCTGGTGGTTAAACGATATTGATCCAGCACCGCCAGCTCATCGGCATGGAAGAAGCCCTCCAGCAGCAGGATCGGGCCTTTCCAGCCCTGCTCGCGCAGCAGGATCGCCTCTTCCAGGTTGAGCAAGGCGAAACCATCCGCCGCGCTTAACGCACTCCATACGCGCGCCACGCCGTGGCCGTAGGCGTTGGCCTTGACCACCGCCCACAGGCGCGACCCGGGGGCCGCGCGACGCACTATCTGTAAATTCTGCCGCAAGGCCAGCAGGTCGATGCTGGCCACTACCGGACGGGTCATGCAAGCTCCTTAGTTGTGTGCGCCGTGCAGGTGCTGCGGGCGCGCCGGGGTAAAACCGGGGCTGTAGCGGGCAACCGCCAGATCGTCGTAAGGGATCGCCGGCGTGCGGCCGGAGATCAGATCGCTGATAAGCTGCCCGGAGCCGCAGGCCATGGTCCAGCCAAGCGTGCCGTGGCCGGTGTTGAGCCACAGATTTTTATACGCTGTGCGGCCGACCACCGGCGTGCCGTCCGGCGTCATCGGCCGCAGGCCCGTCCAGAACGTCGCCTGCTCCACGTGGCCGCCGCGCGGGAACAGATCGCGCACCACCATCTCCAGGGTTTCGCGACGCGGCTGCAGCAGCGCTTTGTTAAAACCGACGATCTCCGCCATGCCGCCGACCCGAATGCGCTGATCGAAGCGGGTGATGGCGATTTTGTAAGTCTCATCAAGGATAGTGGAAACCGGCGCGCCGTCCTCCTGAGCGATCGGAATAGTCAATGAGTAGCCTTTCAGCGGGTAGACCGGTATATCCACCAGCCCTTTAAGCATCGCCGTCGAGTAGGAGCCGAAGGCCATCACATAGGCGTCGCCCTTAATAATCTCATCGCCGCATTTCACCCGGGCAATGCGATCGCCCTCGTGCAGCAGCGCATCCACTGCGGTGTTGAAGCGGAAGGTCACGCCGGCCTGTTCCGCCATTGCCGCCAAACGGGTAGTAAACAGCTGGCAGTCGCCGGTTTCATCATTTGGCAGGCGCAGGCCGCCGGTCAGTTTGTGGCTGACCTCCGCCAGCGCCGGCTCCACCTCCGCCAACCGCTTCGCTTCCAGCAGCTGATACGGCACGCCGGCGTCCTCCAGCACCGCGATGTCGCGGGTGGCATTTTCATACTGTTTGGCGGTACGGAACAGCTGCAGCGTCCCGCCCTGGCGCCCTTCATACTGAATGCCGGTGGTGTCGCGCAGCGCCTTCAGGCAGTCGCGGCTGTACTCCGCCAGGCGCACCATACGGCCTTTGTTCTCCATATAGTGGCGGGTGTCGCAGTTGCGCAGCATCTGCCACATCCACTTCAACTGGAACGAGGTGCCGTCAAGACCGATCGCCAGCGGCGCATGGCGCTGAAACATCCATTTGATCGCCTTCAGCGGCACCCCCGGCGCCGCCCAGGGCGCCGCATAGCCGGGAGAAATCTGCCCGGCGTTGGCCGCGCTGGTCTCCTCTGCCGGACCGGGCTGACGGTCGATGACCGTCACGTCATGACCCGCCTGACTCAAATACCACGCGCTGGCTACCCCAACCACCCCACTTCCCAGTATGACGACACGCATAGCGACTCCGTAACAGTTAAAGAACAATCATCTAATTACAAATTGATAACTCAGTTGAAAATATTATTCAACATACGCTTTATTTATGGTGACTTAACTCACAGCAAACCGCACCAGCCCTGCGCTGTGAGATTTACGATCTCATGCTGCTCTTTATTTTTACCCAGCATTAAATTCTGCAAAAAAGGCAAAAAAACGGCTTTGAGATGGGGAAATCGCGAAGAAAAGCGATTGGCGTACAGCACAGTTTGCTGCACCGTGTTCTATGCTTGTTTAGAGGTTTTCCGTTCAGAGAAAACCAACAACAACGAGGGCGCGCTAATGGCTACGATTGACTCCATGAACAGGGACACCACCCGTTTAAGCGATGGACCCGACTGGACGTTCGAGTTACTGGAAACCTACCTGGCCGAAGTGGACCGGGTCGCCAAGCTCTATCGTCTTGACACCTACCCGCACCAGATCGAAGTCATTACTTCCGAGCAGATGATGGACGCCTACTCCAGCGTCGGCATGCCCATCAACTATCCGCACTGGTCGTTTGGCAAAAAATTTATTGAGACCGAGCAGGCCTATAAGCACGGTCAGCAGGGTCTGGCGTATGAGATAGTCATCAACTCCAACCCCTGTATCGCCTACCTGATGGAGGAAAACACCATCACCATGCAGGCGCTGGTGATGGCCCATGCCTGCTACGGGCATAACTCGTTTTTTAAAAATAACTATCTGTTTCGCAGCTGGACCGACGCCAGCTCGATCATCGACTATCTGATCTTTGCCCGTAAGTACATCACCGAGTGCGAAGAGCGCTATGGCGTCGACGAAGTAGAGAAACTGCTCGACTCCTGCCACGCGCTGATGAACTACGGCGTCGACCGCTATAAACGTCCGCAAAAAATCTCTCTGCAGGAGGAGAAAGCGCGGCAGAAAAGCCGGGAAGAGTATCTGCAAAGCCAGGTGAATATGCTGTGGCGCACCCTGCCGAAGCGCGAAGAGGAAAAAGCGATTGAATCCGCTCGTCGCTACCCTTCCGAACCGCAGGAGAACCTGCTGTACTTTATGGAGAAGAACGCCCCGCTGCTCGAACCGTGGCAGCGCGAGATCCTGCGCATCGTGCGTAAAGTCAGCCAGTATTTCTACCCGCAGAAACAGACCCAGGTGATGAACGAGGGGTGGGCCACCTTCTGGCACTACACCATCCTCAACCATCTCTACGATGAAGGGAAAGTGACTGAGCGCTTTATGCTGGAGTTTCTCCACAGCCATACCAACGTGGTGTTCCAGCCGCCGTACAACAGTCCGTGGTACAGCGGGATTAACCCCTACGCGCTGGGCTTCGCCATGTTCCAGGACATCAAGCGCATCTGTCAGTCGCCCACGGAAGAGGATAAGTACTGGTTTCCCGATATCGCCGGTTCTGACTGGCTGGAAACGCTGCATTTCGCCATGCGCGACTTTAAGGATGAAAGCTTTATCAGTCAGTTCCTGTCGCCGAAGATCATGCGCGATTTCCGCTTCTTTACCGTGCTCGACGACGATCACAACAATTATCTGGAGATCTCGGCGATTCACAACGAAGAGGGCTATCGCGAGATCCGCAATAAGCTCTCCGCGCAGTATAACCTCAGCAATCTTGAGCCGAATATCCAGGTGTGGAACGTTGACCTGCGCGGCGACCGATCGCTGACCTTGCGCTATGTGCCGCACAACCGCGTCCCGCTGGACAAAGGCCGGCGCGAAGTGCTGAAACATGTGCATCGTCTGTGGGGGTTCGATGTGCTGCTGGAGCAGCAGAACGCCGACGGCAGCATTGAGCTGTTGGACCGCTGCCCGGCGCGGCCGAACGCGCTATAGCATTGCGGGGCGAGTAAAATAACAAAGGGGGCCATTGGCCCCCTTGTTCTGTATATCGATCGCGAAAAGCCCGCTTAACGCATATTCATGGCTAAATCACCGGGCAGCGATTTCTGCATCCGGTGCCAGATCTCGCCGCTGTCATGGCCGTAGCGACGAACCAGCTCGTAAACCTGGTCATGCAGGCCAGCCTCACACACTTTCGCCAGCTGATGATAGAAACCGAGCGCCAGGCTGCGCGCTTCCGGGCTGGAGAAATAGTGGCGGCCGATGCGGGTATACAACCCCTTCATGCCGTTGAGGATCAGACCGTAGATCGGGTTGCCGGAGGCAAACGCCAGACCACGGAAAATATTATAATCAAGCTCGGCGAAGGCGTCGGCGTGATCCTCCACCTCCCGGGCGCTGTCCAGGACCGCCAGCGCTTTATCCGGATGCTGGCGAAACGCGGTGCGGATAAAAATCGTGGAAATGTTGGTGCGCACGGAGAGCAGATTATCAATCAACTGCGGTACGCTGTCGTGATCGAGGCGCGCCAGCGTTTCGAGGATATTCAGGCCTGAGGTTTCCCAAAAGTTATTCACTTTAGTGGGCTTACCATGCTGAATGGTCAGCCAGCCGTCACGGGCCAGACGCTGCAATACTTCGCGCAGGGTTGTGCGGGTGACACCGATCAGCTCAGAAAGCTCGCGTTCAGCGGGGAGAATCGATCCGGGAGGGAAGCGGTTATTCCAGATACTCTCAATGATGTACTCTTCCGCGAAACCCGCAGGGCTCTGCGCCTTAATGACCATAGTAAGATTTCCATTACACAGCGTTACAATTGCACTCATCATACCAGAGCCGCTATAGCGCAGATAGCATGGCAAGTGAATTAAAAAGGGATCGCCGTTTCATTTTCCGCTTTTACTTTGCGCTTTTCCTTATCTTCACAAACCGCCAGCGCGGCGCGAAGAAAGTTGCTTCTCATTTTGCTCAACTGGTACTCTTGCCAATCGTTATGCACAAAACCATGCACTCATTGACGGGGAAGGATTCTGTCGTGGAAATTTCTTATGGCCGCGCGCTGTGGCGCAATTTTCTTGGCCAGTCGCCGGACTGGTACAAGCTGGCATTAATCATTTTCTTAATCGTAAATCCGCTGGTGTTCGCCGTGGCGCCGTTTGTCGCCGGCTGGCTGCTGGTGGTCGAGTTTATCTTTACCCTCGCCATGGCGCTGAAGTGCTATCCGCTGCTGCCGGGTGGTCTGCTGGCTATCGAGGCGCTGCTGATCGGCATGACCAGCCCGGCGCACGTGCGGGACGAGATCGCCGGCAATCTGGAGGTGCTGCTCCTGCTGATGTTCATGGTGGCGGGTATCTACTTTATGAAACAGCTTTTGCTGTTCGTGTTTACGCGCCTGCTGCTGGGGATCCGCAGCAAAATGCTGCTATCGCTGGCCTTCTGCCTGGCGGCCGCCTTCCTCTCGGCCTTTCTCGATGCGCTGACGGTGGTGGCGGTAGTGATCAGCGTCGCCGTCGGGTTCTACGGCATCTATCACCGCGTCGCCTCGGCGCGCCCGGACGATAGCGACCTGCTCGATGACAGCCATATCGAGCAGCACTACCGTGAAGTGCTGGAGCAGTTCCGCGGCTTTCTGCGCAGCCTGATGATGCACGCCGGCGTCGGGACCGCGCTCGGCGGCGTCATGACCATGGTCGGCGAGCCGCAAAACCTGATTATCGCCAAAGCCGCGGGCTGGCATTTTGGCGAGTTCTTTCTTCGCATGGCGCCCGTGACCCTGCCGGTGATGGTCTGCGGTCTGTTAACCTGTCTGCTGGTCGAAAAGTATCGCCTGTTTGGCTACGGCGAACCGCTACCGCCGACGGTGCGCAAGGTGCTGCAGGAGTTTGACGATCGCAGCCGCGCCCAGCGCAGCCGTCAGGAGCGACTGCGGCTGATTGCCCAGGCGCTCATTGGCGTTTGGCTGATCGTGGCCCTGGCTTTTCACCTGGCTGAGGTCGGCCTGATTGGCCTGTCGGTGATCATTCTCGCCACCACCTTTACCGGCGTTACCGATGAGCACGCCATTGGCAAGGCGTTCACCGAGGCGCTGCCCTTTACCGCGCTGCTGACGGTCTTCTTCTCCATCGTCGCGGTTATCATCGATCAGCAGCTGTTCACGCCGGTGATCGAGTTTGTCCTGCAGGCCTCGCCGCACGCGCAGCTGTCGCTGTTTTATCTGTTCAACGGCCTGCTGTCGTCCATTTCGGATAACGTGTTTGTCGGCACGGTCTACATCAACGAAGCGAAAGCGGCGCTCGAACATGGCGCCATCAGCCTGCCCCAGTTTGAGATGCTGGCGGTAGCGATCAACACCGGCACCAACCTGCCCTCGGTGGCCACCCCGAACGGCCAGGCGGCGTTTCTCTTCCTGCTGACTTCCGCCCTGGCGCCGCTTATTAGGCTCTCCTATGGCCGTATGGTGTGGATGGCGCTGCCCTACACCATCGTACTGACGCTGGTCGGCCTGTTATGCGTCGAGTTCACCCTGATGCCAGTCACCGACTGGCTGCTGGCGCACGGCTGGCTGGTGACGCCCACCCTGCCCTGAGTCAGTTTTTGCCCGGGTTCGCCCGGGCGCATCAATAACCCGTTACGGAATATTTTCCGCCGCGCCTCTGGCGTCGGTTCGGTTTTCGTTTACACTGCCATGATTTAGCATCTTCCAGGGAAATGATTATGTTGCAATATTTAAACCAGTGCTCAAGAGGACGCGGTGCCTGGCTCCTGATGGCGTTGACCGCTTTTATTCTCGAACTAGTCGCGCTGTGGTTCCAGCACGTGATGCTGCTGCAGCCGTGTGTCATGTGTATTTACGAACGCTGCGCGCTGTTCGGCATCATGGGCGCGGGACTGGTGGGCGCTATCGCCCCCAAAACGCCGCTGCGCTATGTCGCCATGGCAATCTGGTTGTACAGCGCGATACGCGGACTACAGCTGGCGTGGGAGCATACGATGATCCAGCTGCACCCTTCACCGTTCCAGACCTGCGATTTCGCCGCCCGCTTCCCAACCTGGCTGCCTCTGGATAAATGGCTGCCGCAGGTTTTCGTTGCGTCCGGAGACTGTTCAGTACGTCAGTGGCAGTTCCTGTCGCTGGAGATGCCGCAATGGCTGGTGGGGATTTTCGCCGCCTATCTGCTGGTCGCTATTCTGGTGATCGTTGCTCAGCCTTTCAAAGCGAAAAAACGCGATCTGTTTGGTCGTTAAGCCGCGGCGAGTACAGCCCACAATGAAACGCCCTGCGGGGCGTTTTTTTATGCCTCCTGCGCATCGCTGAATCGTTTCCCGTCTATGGTTGACCTCTATGGTTGACCATAGCCATTAAAAGGTGCATATTAAATACATCTTTTAAAACCCCACAGGAGCTCACATGTCATCTTTACTGATCCCCGCAGACTGGAAAGTTAAACGCTCCACCCCATTCTTTACCAAAGAGAATGTCCCTGCCGCCCTGCTGAGCCACCACAACACCGCGGCTGGCGTCTTCGGCCAGCTGTGCGTCATGGAGGGCACGGTCACCTATTACGGTTTTGCCAATGAACAAGCGACGGAGCCGGAGAAAAAAGTCGTGATTCATGCCGGGCAGTTTGCTACCAGTCCGCCGCAGTACTGGCACCGCGTCGAACTCAGTGACGACGCCCGCTTCAATATTCACTTCTGGGTGGCGGAAGAAACCGACGGTGAAAACGGGCTGTTCCACGCGAAGAAAGCGTGACGGCGCTTAGCGCGCCCTGTCAGGCAGATTAAGGATATGGTCCTGCCAGTCGACCACCGTAGACTCAGGCACTGCAATATGGCGAACGGAGATGCGTTCGCCGTGCATCGCCGCTTTTGAGCCAGTCAGCAGCGGGTGCCAGGCCGGCAGAGGCTTGCCTTCCGCCAGCAGGCGATAGGCACAGGTCGGCGGCAGCCATTCGAAGGTCGGCAGATTTTCGCGGGTAAGCTTGATGCAGTCCGGCTCATACTCAAAGCGACGCGCGTAGTTACGACACTGGCAGGTTTTGATATTGAGCTGACGACAGGCGACGTTGGTGAAGTAGATCTCGTCAGTGTCTTCATCCATCAGCTTGTGCAGGCAGCACTGGCCGCAGCCGTCACACAGCGATTCCCACTCCGCGTCGCTCATGTCATCCAGTGTTTTTTGTTGCCAGAAAGGTTGTTCGCTCATCGGAGTGTCCGTCGTTGCCAGTTAAGGGTGCACCTTATAACCAGTCTGGCACGCCGATGCAAGTTTTGCCGCCCCAAAAGGCGGCAAATAGCGCTTACAGCACGCGGGTAGTGAGCGCCAGGCCGTTGAAGCCGACCTCCAGCTCGTCACCGCTGTGCAGCGGCCCCACGCCTTCCGGGGTGCCGGTGAGGATCACATCCCCGGCTTTGAGGGTAA
This sequence comes from Klebsiella sp. K47, assembly GCF_051858335.1. Lineage (NCBI taxonomy): Bacteria > Pseudomonadati > Pseudomonadota > Gammaproteobacteria > Enterobacterales > Enterobacteriaceae > Klebsiella > Klebsiella sp. K47. Next base: position 120,557 of record NZ_JBPYUI010000007.1, on the reverse strand, counting down.
AGAAGCGCGACATATAGGCGATCAGCGGCACAATCTTATGGATCATGTCGGCAGTGGTGCCCTGCTGGCGCACTTCGCCATTAATCTTCAGGCTTAACGACGTATTCTGCGGGTCGCCGTGGAACTCAGCGGCCGGGATAAAGCCGGAGATCGGACAGGCGTTATCGAAGCCTTTGGCCTTCTCCCAGGGTTGTCCCGCTTTTTTCATTTTCGCCTGCAGGTCGCGCAGCGTGAGATCCAGCGCGACGCCATAGCCGGCAATCCCTTTCAGCACATGCTCTTCCGTCGCCTGACGCAGCGTGCTGCCGATAAGCACCGCCAGCTCGACTTCGTGATGCACCGAGCCCAGCCCCTCAGGAAGCACCAACGGCTGACGAAGATCGCACAGCGCAGTCTCAGGTTTAATAAACAGCACCGGCTCTTCCGGCGTCGCACTGCCCATTTCCTTGATGTGTTTCGCATAATTACTGCCGACGCAAACCACTTTGCTTACTGGATAATCCAGAAGCGCACCCTGCCAGTTATGATGTTGGTACATTATTTTCCCTCGTGGGTTAATCGGATTGTTTCCCCTGTTCCGCCAGGTGTTTCTTTAGTAGATTTTCAGACGGCGGAGGCAGTTGCAGGTAATAGCCCTGTTCGCTTAACGCCTGTTTCACTTTTTCCAGATCGGCGTTAACCAGTTTTTTGCGCCCATCCAGCGGCAGCAGCATCGCCATTTGCGGCGTGCCAAAGCTGCGCATTAGCTCGTCAGGAACGCGCGAGAAATCGTCCTTTTTTTCGACGTATAAATAGGTTTGTTCACGTTTAGTACTTCGATAGATCACACAAAACATAGTTTTACTCGGAATTAGACCCGTGGTCACTTGCCTCAATATATGAGTGACTATAACATGCCTTTTAGTCTTCGGAATATCACCGCACTTCGGCGGTTGATAAACAGCAAATTGAGTAAGGCCAGGATGTCAAATACGCCAATCGAACTTAAAGGCAGTAGCTTCACGTTATCTGTCGTTCATTTGCACGATGCAAATCCCGAGGTTATTCGTCAGGCGTTAGAAGACAAAATCGCCCAGGCTCCCGCTTTTTTACGTCATGCTCCGGTGGTGGTGAATATCGCCAGCATCGAGGAGGAGGTGGAATGGCGCGCCATCAACGAGGCTATCGCCGCGACCGGTTTACGTATTATGGGCGTTAGCGGATGCAAAATTCCGCGCCTGAAAACCGAAATCGACCGCGCCGGCATCCCGTTATTAACCGAAGGGAAAGAAAAAGCCTCTCGTCCGGCACCGTCCGAACCCACCCCGCCGCCGCCAGTTGCTAGTCAGATCACAAAAACGCGTTTGATTGATCAGCCGGTACGTTCCGGTCAGCGCATTTATGCGCCACACTGTGATCTTATTGTTACAAATCATGTGAGTGCCGGTGCGGAACTTATCGCTGACGGAAATATCCATGTATATGGCATGATGCGAGGACGCGCGCTGGCAGGCGCCGGTGGCGACAGAGACGCCCAGATATTTTGTACCCACCTTGCGGCGGAGCTGGTCTCCATCGCCGGGGAATATTGGCTGAGCGATAACATCCCGGCCGAATTTTATGGCAAAGCGGCGCGCCTGCGTTTAGGTGAAAGCGCTTTGGCAATTCAACCGTTAAATTAATCCCTTTTTAACAAGGAATTTCTATGGCACGCATTATTGTTGTGACTTCGGGTAAAGGGGGCGTTGGCAAGACCACCTCCAGCGCGGCCATCGCTACAGGTTTGGCCCAGAAGGGAAAGAAAACCGTCGTTATCGACTTCGACATCGGCCTGCGTAACCTCGACCTGATTATGGGCTGCGAACGTCGCGTCGTTTATGATTTCGTCAACGTCATTCAGGGCGATGCCACACTGAACCAGGCGCTGATTAAAGATAAGCGCACGGAAAATCTCTACATTCTCCCGGCTTCCCAGACCCGGGATAAAGACGCTCTGACTCGCGAAGGCGTCGACAAGGTTCTCGAAGAACTGAAGAAAATGGAATTCGATTTCATCGTCTGTGATTCCCCGGCAGGCATTGAAACCGGTGCGCTGATGGCGCTTTACTTTGCTGATGAAGCCATCATCACCACTAACCCGGAAGTCTCCTCCGTTCGCGACTCCGACCGTATCCTTGGCATTCTCGCCTCTAAATCCCGCCGCGCGGAAAATGGCGAAGAGCCAATCAAAGAGCATCTGCTGCTGACCCGCTACAATCCAGGCCGCGTTAATAAAGGCGATATGCTGAGCATGGAAGACGTGCTGGAAATTCTGCGCATCAACCTGGTAGGCGTGATCCCGGAAGACCAGTCAGTCCTGCGCGCATCCAACCAGGGTGAGCCGGTGATCCTCGATGCCGCCTCGGACGCAGGCAAAGCCTATGCCGATACCGTTGAACGTCTGCTCGGAGAAGAACGCCCTTTCCGCTTCATTGAAGAAGAGAAGAAAGGATTCCTCAAACGCCTGTTCGGAGGATAAATTATGGCTTTACTCGACTTTTTTCTCTCGCGAAAAAAGAACACGGCTAATATTGCGAAAGAACGCCTGCAAATCATCGTCGCCGAGCGCCGCCGCGGAGACGCGGAGCCGCATTACCTGCCGCAGTTACGCAAAGATATCCTGGAAGTGATCTGTAAATACGTACAGATCGACCCGGAGATGGTCAGCGTGCAGCTGGAGCAGCGGGACGGGGATATATCCATTCTTGAGCTGAACGTGACCCTACCCGAAACGGAAGAGTCGAAATCCTGACCTGTCGCGCTATCGCGAAAAAAAACCGGCTACGCCACGCGCCGCCGGTTTTTTAATGGTCTGAACCTGGCCGCGAACTAGCGCGGATAGTCGTTTAACAGCCTCTTCAGCCGCTCGGCCATCAGCTCCCCGCGCCAACCGGAAATCAGCTCAGGTTCACCGGCTTGCGTTTTCAGCTGCCAGTGCCAGTTCAGCAGCTGGTTGATCTGCCGACGCGACGCCAGCAGCTCCGCGCTTACGCCCTTCTCCGTGCTCACTTCCTGCACCAGCGCTTTAATATCTTTAAAGGCTTTGCGGTAGCCCGGCATATCGATCAGGTTCTGCAGCGGCGCCGGCAGGGCCGACTCCGGCAGCGCCTGCGCTTTTTCGACCAGGCTAATCAGCGTTTTGCCGTGGAAGCGAATTTCGCTACCGGACAACCCGAGGCTGTCGAGCTCGCCCAGGCTGGTGGGCATATAGCGCGCCACGCTCCACAGATGCTCTTCCCGCACCACAAAGTTTACCGCCAGGTCGCGCTCGCGCGCTTTGCGCAGGCGCCACTCCGCCAACAGCTGCAGACAACCCAGCTGGCGGGTACGCAGCTGCCAGGCGTTGCCGATATCGCGCCAGGCCTCGGCCGGGTCGACCACCTCCTGACGACGCTGCTGCATCACGCGGCACTCGTCGAGCGCCGCCGGCAGCCAGCCAGCGCGATCGGTCTCCGCCATTAACTGGCTGGCGATCGGCAGCAGATACCAGACGTCGGCCGCGGCATATTCACACTGACGCTCAGTCAGCGGGCGCGCCAGCCAGTCGGTGCGGGATTCGCTTTTATCCAGCGCTACCCCGGAATACTCTTCCACCATCGAGGCGAAGCCCCAGGACATTGGGCGGCCGCAGAAGGCCGCCAGGATCTGGGTGTCAATCAGCGGCTGCGGCATCAGGTTAAATGCATTAAGGAAGACTTCTAAATCTTCGCTGCCGGCATGCAGGTATTTAGTCACATCCTGGTTGAGCAGCAGGTCGCGCATCGGCGCCCAGTCGTTAATCGTCAAGGGATCGATCAGAGAGACCTGCTGGCCGTCGAACAGCTGCAGCAGGCCCAGCTGCGGGTAATAGGTGCGGGTGCGGACAAATTCCGTATCCAGAGCGACGGCGGAGGCCGCGCTTGCCGCTTCGCAGACAGCGCGCAGGCCATCGTCGGTGGTGATCATCTGATAGTTCAAAGCATACTCTCTTAACTTGCGCCCATAAAAAACGCCGGCGTAGCCGGCGTCAGGCGACTCATTCGTTACTTAGCCTTTATTGTCCACTTTAGCGCGCGCTTCGTCACGCAGTTCTCGCCGCAAAATTTTCCCGACGTTGGATTTCGGCAGTTCGTCACGGAATTCCACCAGCTTCGGCACCTTGTATCCGGTCAAATGGCGACGGCAGAACGTAATCAGCGCCTCTTCGGTTAACGCAGCATCTTTCTTGACTACGAAAATCTTCACCGCTTCGCCGCTGCTGCCGGACGGCACGCCGATGGCCGCCACTTCCAGCACCCCGCTATGCTGCATGACCACATCTTCGATTTCGTTCGGATAGACGTTAAAACCCGACACCAGGATCATATCTTTTTTGCGATCGACGATGCGCAGGAACCCTTCTTCATCCATCACCGCGATATCCCCGGTATGCAGCCAGCCGTCTTTGATAATCTCATCCGTCGCGTCAGGGCGCTGCCAGTAGCCCAGCATCACCTGCGGCCCTTTAATACAGAGCTCGCCCGGCTGACCCGGCGCCACTTCGTTATCATCATCATCCACCAGTTTGGCTTCGGTGGAAGGCACCGGCAGGCCAATGCTGCCGCTGTGGTAGTCAATATCGTGCGGGTTAACGCTGACCAGCGGGGAACACTCTGTCAGGCCGTAGCCCTCCAGCAGATATTGCCCGGTCAGTTTTACCCAGCGCTCGGCCACCGCCTGCTGCACCGGCATCCCACCGCCGGCGGACAAATGTAGCGAGGAGAAATCAAGCTGCTGGAACTCTTTGTTGTTCAGCAAGGCGTTGAACAAGGTATTGACCCCGGTCATGGCGGTAAAAGGATACTTCGCCAGCTCCTTCACCAGCCCGGGGATATCGCGTGGGTTGGTGATCAGCAAATTTTGCCCGCCCAGTTCGATAAACAGCAGGCAGTTCATGGTCAGGGCGAAAATATGATACAGCGGCAGCGCGGTCACCACGAACTCTTTGCCGCGATGCAGCAGCGGGCCGTAGGTGGCATTGACCTGCTCGAGGTTAGCCAGCATATTGCGGTGGGTTAGCATCGCACCTTTGGCCACGCCGGTGGTACCCCCGGTGTACTGCAGAAACGCCAGATCTTCCGCAACGATCTCCGGCTTGACGTACTGCATGCGATAGCCGTGCTGCAACGCGCTGCGAAACGAGATGGCGTCCGGCAGGTGGTACTTCGGCACCAGGCGCTTAATGTACTTGACCACAAAGTTCACCAGCGTACCTTTGGCGGTGGAAAGCTGGTCGCCCATGCGCGTCAGGATCACATGCTGGACCTGAGTTTTCGCCACCACTTTTTCCAGGGTATGGGCAAAGTTGGAGACTATGATGATCGCCGCCGCGCCGCTGTCGTTGAGCTGATGCTCCAGTTCGCGCGGGGTATATAAGGGGTTGACGTTAACCACGATCATCCCGGCGCGCAGGATGCCAAACAGAGCCACCGGATACTGCAGCAGGTTAGGCATCATCAGGGCCACGCGATCGCCCTTCTGTAACCCCAACCCCTCCTGAAGATAAGCGGCGAAGGCGCGACTACGCTCCTCCAGCTTACGGTAGGTCATCACTTCACCCATATTGATAAACGCCGGTTGGTCGGCGTAGCGGGTGGTGGCATGTTCAAACAGTTCAACCAGGGATTGATAGCGGTCAGGATTTATCTCCGCCGGAACATCTGCGGGATAACGGTTTAGCCAAACCTTTTTCACTGCATCACCTCTGAAATAGTTATTCGTCGTCATCACAGCCCCTGGATAATACATTTTGTTAACATTATATTAACTCAGCGTACCAGTTTATTAATTAGGCAATGAGCAGGTTGCGAAGCGCGTCACTATTTTTTTTCTTATTCGACTGAAAACAAAGAAACAGCGGACCGGCCGCTGTTTCTTTGAACTAACATAAACAACAAAATCATTCGGTTACAACGTTTCTCACCTCAGCAGGGCCGGGATTGTACCAGCCCCAGCCGCCATAGCCGTAGCCCCAGGGGCGCGGACCCAGCATCCACGGGTCGATAGGTTGCGGAGGCATCACCACCTGCTGCACTACGTTCCAGCGCTTGTAGCCGGTGGCGTTCATTAGCATAAATTTATACGGCGTGCTGCCCACCTTGCCGTCAACCACCCCGGCGATCGGTCCGACCACGGTCACTAGTTGACCGCGGAAATCCACCGGATCGAGGAAGCCATTGACGTCAGCAAAAATCCTTCCGCGGGACGGCTCGCCCAGCACTGGCCGCGCGCCGCTGTCCAGCGGTACGGTGGCGATTTCTAAGCGGGTTTTCCCCTGCTGGTTTTGCACATTGACCACCTTACCGCCAAAGCGCGCTTCCTGGCCAACGTACAGCTGCGGGGCGTTCATCACCCGCACTAAATCCTGCTGCGGCGTCGGGCTGGTGCCTTTGATGGCATCCGGCACCGATACGCAGCCGCTTAGCGCAACGGCAACCGCTGCGGCCAGCAGCCAGCGAACGCCCTGTTTTTGACCCGCCATGATGCGACTCCTTTTCTCAGTCTTCTCATTACTGAGATTCACTCGCGGCCTGGAAGTTTCTTCCACGCCACCTCGTTTCGCAAATAAACCGGCTCCGCTTTCTCCACGGCCACGGTTTTCCCCGCCGCCAGCAGGTAACAGGCTAACGGCAGCATATCCTCCGCCGCCGGCAATTCAATTTCGCCGCTGCTTAAGGTCAGTCCGCTCGCTTTCGCCAGATCCGGCCACGCCTGCCATCCGGTGCCGACGGTGGCCCATTCGCCGGAAAGCTGTGCCAGTCGTTCGGCTACCGCGTCCGGTTTGAGCACCGCTTCCGTCTCTTCGCCATGCCAGACGCCCTGCTCGTCGCGCTGGTACTCGGCCCAGTAGACTTCGCCCATACGCGCATCAATGGCCGCCAGCACACGGGTGGCGCCGGTTTTGCGCCAGGCGCCCTGCGCCATGGTGGCCAGCGTGGAAACGCCAATCATTGGCAGTTCGGCGCCCAGCGCCAGCCCCTGGGCGATACCGATGCCGATGCGCACGCCGGTAAAGCTGCCCGGACCGCGGCCAAAGGCCAGCGCGTCCAGCTCGCTCAGCGTGGTGCCGCTCTCGGTGAGGACCTCCTGCACCAGCGGCAGGATACGTTGGGTATGTTCGCGGGGACAAATTTCGAAATGAGCACTAAGGGTGCCATCATTCCACAGAGCCGCGGAGCAGGCCTCTGTGGCGGTATCGATAGCCAAAATTCGCATGGGTGGTCACGCTCTCGTTACATAGTTCAGGCCTTCAGGCAGCCTGCTTTCCGGCAAACGGCCAACCCGCCGCCATGCCGCCCGAAGTCTATTGGGAACCGCTAATTAACAAAATGGCGCGCAGCTTAACACATTTTAGTGCGGATTACCTTGCCGGCGGTACGGCGAGAAAGCGCACCGCCCGACGGATATCGCGGGTTCGCGGCGCCGGCGGCAGACTGGCCAGGAACACCGCGCCGTAGGGGCGCATCACCAGCCGGTTGTCGCAGATCACCAGCACCCCGCGATCGTCGATATCGCGGATCAGGCGACCCACCCCCTGCTTGAGGGTGATCACCGCATCCGGGAGCTGCACTTCATCGAAGGGATCGCCGCCGCGCAGCCGGCAATCTTCCATCCGCGCTTTTAGCAGCGGATCGTCCGGCGAGGTGAACGGTAGCTTATCGATAATCACCAGCGACAGCGCGTCGCCGCGCACATCGACTCCCTCCCAGAAGCTGCTGGTAGCCACCAGCAGCGCGTTGCCGGCGCTGACGAACTGCTGCAGCAGCTGGCCTTTACTGGTCTCGCCCTGCAGCAGCACCGGTAGCGTCATGGTGGCGCGGAACTGCTCCGCCAGATCGCGCATCATGGCGTGCGAGGTGCACAACATAAAGCAGCGACCGTCGTTGGCCTCGATCAGCGGCTTGAGCATCGCCGCCAGGTGTCGCGCTGCGCCGGGCTGGTTCGGCAGGGGTAGGTTGCGCGGCACGCAGAGCAGCGCCTGGTGCTGATAGTCAAAAGGACTCGGCAGCAGCAGAGTCTGCGCCTCGTCGATCCCCAGCCGGGCGGTAAAGTGATGCAGATCGTCGTTCACCGACAGCGTCGCCGAGGTAAAGATCCAGCTCCCCGACTTCTGCGCCATCACCTCTTTAAACTTCTCGGCCACGGTCAGCGGCGTCAGCGCGAGAGTAAAGTGGCGCGAGGTACACTCATACCAGTAGCTGTAGCCCGGCTGGTTGATCTCTTTCAACCGCTTCAGGCGCCCGCGATAGAGGGTGGCGCGCTCAAAAGCGGCGTCGAGCAGCGCCGAGCGACCCAGCGAAAGTTTGGCGACGTCATAGCATAGCTCGAGCGCGTCATCGAGCAGCAGCAGCGCTCGCTGAATGTGGCTGTCCGCCAGCAGCTCGCGCAGATTGCCGCGGTAGCCCGGGTCTCCCAGCTGCAGGCGGAAATCCTGCGCGCTTTGCGCCAGGCGGTCGGCGCATTTTTGCAGCTGCTGAGTGTCTTTCAGTTCGGTGCGGTAGGCAATGGTGATGTCTTTCGCCAGGTCCAGCAGCTGGCGGCTGGAGAGCGACTGGCCAAAGTACTGACTAGCGATATCCGGCAGCTGATGGGCTTCATCGAAGATCATCACTTCCGCCTCGGGGATCAGCTCGGCAAAGCCGCTCTCTTTGACCACCATATCGGCCAGAAACAGGTGATGGTTGACCACCACCACGTCGGCGTCCATCGCTTTTTTACGCGCCTTCACCACGAAGCAATCTTTATACAGTGGGCAGTCGCTACCGAGACAGTTATCGTTGGTGCTGGTGACCAGCGGCCAGGCCTGAGAGTCTTCCGCGACGCTGGCGCAGGTGCTGATATCGCCATCCTGAGTTTGATTCGACCAGGAGCGCAGGAGGATCACATCGCTGAGGGTTTGCACCGGCAGATCGCCGCCCGCCAGCGCCTGCTGCTCAAGACGTTCGAGACACAGGTAGTTGGAGCGCCCTTTGAGCAGCGCCAGTTTCCCGGTGAATTTGAGCGCTTTGGCGACGGTGGGCAGATCGCGGCTGTAAAGCTGATCCTGCAGCGCTTTCGAGCCGGTGGAGATAATCACCTTTTTTTTCGCCCGCAGCGCAGGCGCCAGGTAAGCGTAGGTTTTACCGGTTCCGGTCCCCGCTTCCACCACCAGCGGCCGGGAGGCCTCAATCGCTTCGCTGACCGCCACCGCCATCTGGCGCTGCGGCTCGCGCGGTTTAAATCCCGGTATGGCTTTGGCTAGCTGGCCGTCTGCTGCAAAATCGTCGATCACATTGCCCCCTGGTTATTTGGACAGTGATTATGTCAGGGAGGACGGCGTTTCGCCAGTCCGGGTAGTGACGCGAGCGGCACATTATGGCAGTCTTGCCGCAGCCGAATGGAATGCTTAAAGAGGAAAAGCAATGACAATTACGCGTATTGATGCCGAAGCCCGTTGGTCAGACGTGGTGATCCACAACCAGACCCTGTACTACACCGGCGTGCCGGCAAATCTCGATGCCGACGCTTTCGAGCAGACCGCCAATACCCTGGCGCAGATTGACGCGGTGCTGGAAAAACAGGGCAGCGACAAGTCGCGTATTCTTGACGCCACCATCTTCCTCGCCGATAAAAGCGACTTTGCGGCGATGAATAAAGCCTGGGACGCGTGGGTGGTGGCTGGTCACGCCCCGGTACGCTGCACGGTGGAAGCGACGCTGATGAACCCGCAGTATAAAGTTGAGATCAAAATTATCGCCGCGGTGTAATTACTCGTCCTCATCCTCATCTTCAAAGCGCGCAACGATCTGCTCGCCGGTATGCGTTGCGCGCAGCTCTTCCGCCACCAGGGCAATCGCCTGGCCGCTGCTTATCCCCTGAGCCATTAGCTCATGGATACGTTCGACCGCTTTTTGCTGTTGCTCGTGGCTCAGCGAAGGTAAACCTGCAAACATCTTTTACTCCTGCTACATTGTGGGGCGTAATTATTTCACGCCGTCCCCAACTACGCCAGAGGGGCGGCAACGTTCAGGATCGAGAAAGATGTTGTCCCCCGCGATTATTACCCTGCCCTGGCGCCCGGATGCGGCCGAACACTATTTTGCGCCGTTAAGCGCCCTGCCCTGGGCGATGCTGCTGCATTCCGGCTTTGCCGACCATCCGCATAACCGCTTTGATATTCTGGTGGCTGCCCCGCGCGCCACGCTGCTGACGCGCGGTGAACAGACGTGGGTCGACGACGGCGAAACCGTTGTTGTCTCAGCGGAAGATCCGCTGCAGCTCCTGCAGCAGCAGTTGGATCGTCAGCCGTTCACGCCGCAACCCCATGACGATCTGCCGTTTCTCGGCGGCGCGCTGGGATTATTCGGTTACGACCTGGGCCGTCGCTTTGAGCGTCTCCCTTCGCACGCGCAGGCCGATATCGCGCTGGCGGATATGGCGGTGGGGATCTATGACTGGGCGCTTATCGTCGACCACCAGCGCCAACAGATATCGCTGCTCAGCTATGACGACCCGCAGCAGCGTCTACAGTGGCTGGAGGCGCAAACGCCGACGCCGGGTGAAACCTTCGCCCTGACCTCTGCCTGGCAGTCAAATATGAGCCGCCAGCAGTACGGCGAAAAATTTCGCCAGGTACAGGCCTATCTGCACAGCGGCGACTGCTATCAGGTCAACCTCGCCCAGCGTTTTCAGGCCAGCTACGTCGGTGATGAATGGCAGGCCTTCCGCCAGCTGAACGCCGTCAACCGCGCCCCCTTTAGCGCCTTTATTCGCCTCGATGAAGGGGCGATTTTAAGCCTGTCGCCGGAGCGCTTTATCCAGCTGCGCCAGGGGGAGATCCAGACGCGGCCGATAAAAGGCACCCTGCCGCGGCTCGATTCGCCGCTGGCAGATGCGCAGCAGGCTGAGAAGCTGGCGAATTCGCCGAAAGATCGCGCCGAGAATTTAATGATTGTCGACCTGATGCGCAACGACATCGGCCGCGTCGCCGTCCCGGGCAGCGTGCGGGTCCCCGAGCTGTTCGTGGTGGAGCCGTTCCCGGCGGTCCATCATCTGGTCAGCACCATCACCGCCCGCCTGCCAATGACGCTGCACGCCAGCGACCTGCTGCGCGCCGCCTTTCCCGGCGGCTCGATCACCGGCGCGCCGAAAGTGCGGGCGATGGAGATTATCGATGAACTGGAGCCCCAGCGTCGCAACGCCTGGTGTGGGAGCATTGGCTACCTGAGCTATTGCGGCAATATGGATACCAGCATCACCATTCGCACCCTGACGGCATGGCAGGGACAGCTGTACTGCTCCGCCGGCGGCGGAATTGTGGCGGATAGCGAGGAAGCGGCGGAATATCAGGAAACTTTTGATAAAGTTAATCGTATCCTGCAGCAACTGGAGAACTAGACCATGGTGGATCGCGCCCTTAATCTGGATGATTTTCTGTCCCGCTTTCAGCTTCTGCGCCCGCAGCCTTCGCGCCATGCGCTCAATCAGCGGCAGGCGGCGGTGCTGGTGCCGATCGTGCGCCGGCCGCAGCCCGGCCTGCTGCTGACCCAGCGTTCGCCGCTGCTGCGCAAGCACGCCGGCCAGGTCGCCTTTCCCGGCGGCGCAGTAGATAATACCGACGCGACGCTTATCGCCGCCGCCCTGCGCGAAGCTCAGGAAGAGGTGGCGATCCCGCCGGAGGCGGTCGAGGTGATCGGCGTCCTGCCGCCGGTGGACAGCGTTACCGGCTTTCAGGTGACGCCGGTGGTGGGCATTATTCCCCCGGATCTGCACTATCACGCCAGCCAGGACGAAGTCTCCGCGGTATTTGAAATGCCGCTCGCCGAAGCCCTGCGCCTTGGGCGCTACCATCCGCTCGATATCCACCGCCGGGGCAACGACCACCGCGTCTGGCTCTCCTGGTACCAGCATTATTTTGTCTGGGGAATGACCGCCGGAATCATTCGCGAGCTGGCGCTGCAAATTGGCGCACGTCCTTAGCTATACTGATAATGAGAGGGCGCTCTCATTATTAGTAAAATCGCGGTTAGCCATTAGTTTAATTCATGTGAATAGTTGAACTGACAGGGCGCTTCCCTCTTACACTATGCGCAGTTATTACATCGTTACCGCACCCGCGGTAACCCTGTCAGGAGTATTATCGTGATTAGTCTATTCGACATGTTCAAGGTGGGGATTGGTCCCTCATCTTCCCACACTGTTGGCCCGATGAAGGCCGGAAAACAGTTCGTCGATGACCTGGTCGAAAAAGGATTGCTTAATGCAGTGACTCGTGTGGCGGTTGACGTCTACGGTTCACTGTCATTAACCGGCAAAGGCCACCATACGGACATCGCCATTATCATGGGACTGGCGGGCAATCAGCCCGATACGGTCGATATTGACGCGATCCCGGCTTTTATCCGTGACGTCGAAGCGCGCGGTCGTCTGCTGCTGGCCAACGGCCAGCATGAGGTCGACTTCCCGGCGGATGACGGCATGCGTTTTCGCAGCGACAACCTGCCGCTGCACGAAAACGGCATGACCATTCACGCCTGGGCCGGCGAGAAAGAGATCTACTGCAAGACCTACTACTCGATCGGCGGCGGCTTTATTGTCGACGAAGAGCACTTCGGCAAGGAAAACGCCAACGAACTGCAGGTGCCCTACCCATTTAAATCGGCGCAGGAAATGCTGGCCTACTGCAAAGAGACTGGCCTGTCGCTCTCCGGGATGGTGATGCAGAACGAGTTGGCTCTGCACAGCAAAAAAGAGATCGAGGATTATTTCGCCAACGTCTGGCAGACCATGCGCGCCTGTATCGACCGCGGGATGAACACCGAGGGCGTGCTGCCTGGCCCGCTGCGCGTACCGCGTCGCGCCTCGGCGCTGCGTCGTCTGCTGGTGGCCAGCGATAAGCTCTCCAGCGATCCAATGAACGTTGTTGACTGGGTCAATATGTTCGCGCTGGCGGTCAATGAAGAGAACGCCGCCGGCGGTCGCGTGGTAACCGCGCCGACCAACGGCGCCTGCGGCATCGTTCCGGCGGTACTCGCCTATTACGATCACTTTATCGAGTCCGTCAGCCCGGAGATCTATATTCGCTACTTTATGGCCTGCGGGGCGATCGGCGCGCTGTATAAGATGAATGCGTCCATTTCCGGCGCGGAAGTCGGCTGTCAGGGCGAGGTGGGCGTCGCCTGCTCGATGGCGGCGGCGGGCCTGGCTGAACTGCTCGGCGCCAGCCCGGAACAGGTTTGCGTGGCGGCGGAGATCGGCATGGAACACAACCTCGGCCTGACCTGTGATCCGGTCGCCGGCCAGGTGCAGGTGCCATGTATTGAACGTAACGCCATCGCTTCCGTCAAGGCGATCAACGCCGCGCGAATGGCGATGCGCCGCACCAGCGAACCGCGCGTCTCGCTCGATAAGGTGATCGAGACCATGTATGAAACCGGTAAAGACATGAACGCCAAGTACCGCGAAACCTCGCGCGGCGGCCTGGCGATTAAAGTTCAGTGTGACTAAACTTTTCGTGCCCCTCTGCGCCTGCAAAGCGCGCAGGGGGTTAACCCTGGTGACTGAAATCTCCCTGATGCGCCTTCAACGGCGCATTTTCTTTTTTCTATACCTGGCGATATTCTGCCACTACACTTGCTCTATAAAATAAGCCACGCTTAACCACTCGTCCTGTCGACAGGGTGTCGCACATGCAGACTGCACAAAAAGTCATTACGGCCTATCGTCACAAACGCATTATTGTCTGCCTGCTGGTAGCCCTGGCGACCCTGGGCGCCACATTAGCCATCCGATTTATTTCGCAGCGCAGCGTAAATGAAGATTATATTCGCACGGCCGCCAGCCAACGGGTGGCGGCGCTCAATGACATCTTGCGCCCGCTAAGCGCGCAGCGAGCCACCCTGCTCCCTCTGGTGGGCAAACCCTGCCCTGATATCCATCTGACGCTGCGCAAAATGGCGGCCTCGTTGCAAACCATTCGTTCCGTCGCCCTCGTCACGTCAGGTATCGTTTACTGTTCCAGTATTTTTGGCCCGCGACAGGCAGACTTACATCGCCTGCAGCCCGCGCTTCCTGCGCCCCGCCCTCTGCTGCTCTTCTCGAACGACAGCTCCTTGCTCAAAGGCTCGCCGGTACTGATCCAATGGTATCCAGCCGCGGAGAGCGGCCTGGACGGCGTGATGCTGGTGGTGAATATTGAGCTGCTGGGAACCTTAATTCTTAATGAAAAATCGGCCCTGATCAGCGACGTCAGCCTGCAGGTTGGCGATCGTTATTTTAGCAGCCGCCATGGGCTTCTCGAAAAAACGCATGTCCCGCAGGGCACGGTGATTTATCGCCAGCGCTCTACGGAGTTTCCGTTTACTGTCAATATTAACGGCCCTGGCGCCTCGGCGATTGCGCTTGAGGAGCTGCCCGGCGAGCTGCCGCTGGCGCTGATTTTTAGCCTGCTAATGACCGGCATCGCCTGGCTGGCCACCGCCGGCAGAATGAGTTTCTCGCGGGAAATAAGCCTTGGCATTTCGGCCCGGGAGTTTGCCCTCTGGTGCCAGCCGCTGCAGGATGCGCGCAGCGGCCGCTGCTGCGGGGTGGAGATCCTGCTGCGCTGGAATAATCCCCGCCGTGGGACGATTTCGCCGGAGGTATTTATCCCCATCGCCGAAGGCAATAATCTGATCATCCCTCTCACCCGCTATGTGATTGCCGAAACCGCTCGCCGCCTGGACGCTTTTCCTCGCGACCGCCATTTTCACATCGCGATCAATGTCGCCGCGCGCCATTTCGCTAACGGACTCCTGCTGCGCGACCTGCACAATTACTGGTTCAGCGTGGATCCGGTGCAGCAGCTGGTGGTCGAGCTAACCGAACGCGATGTCCTGCAGGATGGCGACCAGCATATGGCCGAACATCTGCACTTTAAAGGCGTACAGCTGGCGATCGATGATTTTGGTACCGGCAATACTTCGCTCTCATGGCTGGAAAAGCTGCGCCCGGACGTCCTGAAGATCGACCGCTCGTTCACCAGCTCGGTCGGCATAGATAGCGTGAACGCGACGGTGACAGATATTATTATCGCCCTCGCCAACCGCCTGCATATTGTTACCGTTGCCGAAGGGGTGGAGACGCTGGAGCAGGAAAACTACCTGCGTAGCCACGGCGTCGATGTGCTGCAGGGGTTTTATTATGCGCGGCCGATGCCGGTGGAGGCGTTCCCGGCGTGGCTGGCCAGCAGGGAGGAGAGTGAGAGTGAGGGTGAGAGCGAGACGACAGAATAACTCGCCGGCCGCAGCGGCCGGCGAGCCTGGCGATTACTCTTCTTCGTCGCTCGGCGGACGAGTGACCACCGCGCGCACCAGATCGACCCGGTAATCATTCGCTTCCACTACGGTAAAATGCAGCGGCGGAAGCGACACGACGTCGCCAATGCGCGGGATATGACCATTAGCGGAGATCACCAGCCCGGCAACGGTGGCAATATCCTCATCGTCATTGATCAGTGGATCCAGCCCCAGCGCCTGCTGCAGCGCATGCAGGTCGGTCGACCCCTTAATAAGCCAGCCATCGCCATCGATGACAATCTCTGGCGTCTCATCAGCGTCCGGGAATTCACCGGCGATGGCTTCAAGGACGTCCAGCGGCGTGACCAGCCCCTGCACCACGCCAAATTCATTAGTTACGATGACGAAGCTGCCGCGCGCCCGACGCAGGACCCCGAGCAGATTGATCGGGTCCAGCGTTTCCGGAACGACAATTGCCGGGGAGGCAGAAGCCAGCGCCGCGACGTTTTCCCCCGACTCCAGGGCCACCAGCATCTCTTTCGCCCGCACGATACCAATGATTTCATCCAGCTCTCCGCGGCAGACCGGGAAGAGGCTGTGCGGCGACGACAGCAGCTGACGACGAATTTCATCTTCACTCTGCTCAGCGTCGACCCAGCTGATTTCTCCGCGCGGGGTCATGATGCTGCGCAGGGAGCGCTGGGCCAGGGTCAGCACGCCGTTAATCATGTAGCGCTCTTCTTCCGCAAAGGCGCCCTCAGGAACGGGCACCGCGGCTGGACTGTCTGCGTCATGGCTGACGGAGGCCTGTTTGCGGCCGCCCATCAGGCGCAGGATGGCATCCGCGGTCCGAGCGCGCAGCGGCAGCGTCGACTGGTGGCGAACAAAGTTACGGCGCGCCACCTGGTTAAAGAACTCGATAATGATCGAGAAACCGATCGCCGCGTACAGATACCCTTTTGGAATATGGAAGCCAAACCCTTCCGCCACCAGGCTAAGGCCAATCATCAACAGGAAGCTCAGACAGAGCACGACCACCGTCGGGTGCTGGTTGACAAAGCGCGTCAACGGCTTGGAGGCCAGCAGCATCAAGATCATCGCGATCACCACCGCCGCCATCATCACCGGCAGATGGTTAACCATCCCGACCGCCGTGATCACGGCGTCCAGGGAGAAGACGGCATCCAGCACCACTATCTGCAATACTACTACCCAGAAACTGGCATAGCCTTTACCGTGACCGGCATCGTGCTGGCGGTTTTCCAGCCGTTCATGCAGCTCGGTTGTCGCCTTAAACAACAAGAAGATCCCGCCGAGCAGCATGATGAGATCGCGCCCGGAAAAGGAGAAATCGGCGATGGTAATCAGTGGTTTCGTCAGCGTTACCATCCAGGAGATGACCGACAGCAGCCCCAGGCGCATCACCAGCGCCAGTGACAGGCCGATCAGACGCGCTTTATCGCGCTGCTTCGGCGGCAGTTTGTCCGCCAGGATGGCAATAAACACCAGGTTGTCGATACCGAGCACAATTTCCAGAACGATAAGCGTCAACAGGCCGGCCCAGATTGAGGGATCCATTAACAATTCCATGTACGACTCCGGTTTGCGGCAAGGTCAGTCATCGCCATGCCATGCAGGGGCGCGACACCAGGTGCTGAAAGAAATGCGGGATACGTAGAGGTGGCAATCAGATGCCAGAAAGTGAAAAGACGTCGATGACGGTCCATACTGCGGGCTATGCCCTATACTCCTGAGTAATTAAACGGAAGTTAAACATAGCAAAATATAGATCGAAATTGGAAATAATTTACCTGAATTTGCAATAACTAAGGCTATTTTTTGCGCTGCAAAATTATTCGCAGACGATACGTGATTAACGGATCTTCATCACATTAATTATTTTTTCACTGTCTAAAATAATTCGCGGTAGTAACTATTTTCTATCTTACACCCTAACTGAATCGATTTTGTCCTCAAGAGTGATTCAGGATGTATCAAAGCAGATGATGCATTCACGATAATAAAGGAGGTAGCAAGTGACGATTGCTATTGTAATAGGCACACATGGTTGGGCTGCAGAACAGCTGCTGAAAACAGCAGAAATGCTGTTGGGCGAGCAGGAAAACGTTGGCTGGATCGATTTCGTTCCGGGTGAAAATGCCGAAACGTTGATCGAGAAATACAACGCCCAGTTGGCAAAACTGGATACCAGTAAAGGCGTGCTGTTTCTCGTCGATACATGGGGAGGCAGCCCTTTCAACGCTGCTAGCCGCATTGTCGTCGATAAAGAGCATTACGAAGTTATCGCCGGCGTCAATATCCCGATGCTGGTGGAAACCTTCATGGCCCGCGACGACGATCCTTCCTTTGATGAACTGGTCGCCTTAGCGGTTGAAACCGGCAGCGAAGGCGTGAAAGCGCTTAAAGCCAAACCGGTGGAAAAAGCGGCCCCTGCGCCCGCGCCTGCCGCAGCGCCAAAAGCCGCCGCACCGGCCAAACCCATGGGCCCGAACGACTACATGGTAATTGGCCTTGCGCGTATAGACGACCGTCTGATCCATGGTCAGGTCGCCACCCGCTGGACCAAAGAGACTAACGTTACCCGCATCATCGTTGTCAGTGATGAAGTGGCCGCGGATACCGTGCGTAAAACTCTGCTGACCCAGGTTGCGCCGCCGGGCGTCACCGCTCACGTGGTGGATGTGGCCAAAATGATCCGCGTCTACAACAACCCCAAGTATGCCGGACAGCGCGTTATGCTGCTGTTTACTAACCCGACCGACGTTGAACGTATCGTCGAGGGCGGCGTGAAAATCACCAGCGTCAACATCGGCGGTATGGCGTTCCGCCAGGGTAAAACCCAGGTTAACAACGCGATTTCAGTCGATGCCAAAGATATTGAGGCGTTTAAAAAGCTGAACGCCCGCGGTATCGAGCTGGAGGCACGTAAAGTGTCCACCGACCCGAAACTGAAAATGATGGATCTGATCGCTAAGGTTGATAAATAACCCGGCGGATCGCGCCCCAGTTTTCACTTTAAGACTTAATCAACAGGAGAAGTACAATGGAGATTACCCTTCTTCAGATTGTGCTGGTGTTCATCGTCGCGTGTATTGCGGGTATGGAGTCGGTACTTGATGAATTTCAGTTCCACCGTCCTCTGATCGCCTGTACGCTGATCGGCGCCGTTCTCGGCGATATGAAAACCGGTATTATCATCGGCGGTACGCTGGAGATGATAGCCCTGGGCTGGATGAACATCGGTGCGGCGGTAGCCCCTGATGCCGCGCTGGCGTCCATTATTTCCACCGTCCTGGTTATTGCCGGCCATCAGAGCATCGGCGCCGGTATCGCGCTGGCTATCCCGCTGGCGGCGGCAGGCCAGGTGCTGACCATCATCGTGCGCACCATCACCGTGGCCTTCCAGCACGCGGCGGATAAAGCGGCGGAGAATGGCAACCTGACCGCCCTGTCGTGGCTGCACGTCTCGTCCCTGTTCCTGCAGGCGATGCGTATCGCTATCCCGGCCGTTATCGTGGCGATTTCCGTCGGCACCAGCGAAGTTCAGGGCCTGCTGAATGCTATCCCGGAAGTGGTCACCAGCGGTCTGAACATCGCCGGCGGTATGATCGTGGTTGTCGGTTATGCAATGGTCATCAACATGATGCGCGCAGGCTATCTGATGCCGTTCTTCTACCTCGGCTTCGTCACCGCCGCCTTCACCAACTTCAACCTGGTGGCCCTGGGCGTGATTGGTGCGGTCATGGCAATCCTCTACATCCAGCTGAGCCCGAAATATAACCGCGTCGCCGGTGCGCCGGCTCAGGCGGCTGGTAACAACGATCTCGATAACGAACTGGACTAACAGGTGAGCGAAATGGTTGATATGACTAAAAATACCACCGAGAAAAAACTCACACAGAGTGATATTCGTGGCGTGTTCATTCGTTCTAACCTGTTCCAGGGTTCATGGAACTTCGAACGTATGCAGGCGCTGGGGTTCTGCTTCTCTATGGTTCCGGCGATTCGTCGTCTGTACCCGGAGAACAACGATGCGCGTAAGCAGGCAATTAAGCGTCACCTTGAGTTTTTCAACACCCACCCTTACGTTGCCGCTCCGGTACTGGGCGTAACCCTGGCGATGGAAGAGCAGCGCGCCAATGGCGCAGAGATTGACGATGGCGCTATCAACGGCATCAAAGTCGGTCTGATGGGACCGCTGGCCGGCGTTGGCGACCCGATCTTCTGGGGTACCGTGCGTCCGGTGTTTGCAGCCTTAGGCGCCGGGATCGCGATGAGCGGTAGCCTGCTCGGTCCTCTGCTGTTCTTTATCCTGTTCAACGCGGTGCGTCTGCTGACCCGTTACTACGGTGTCGCCTATGGTTATCGCAAAGGCGTGGATATCGTTAAAGATATGGGCGGCGGCTTCCTGCAGAAACTGACTGAGGGGGCGTCAATCCTCGGCCTGTTTGTCATGGGGGCGCTGGTTAACAAGTGGACGCATGTGAACATTCCGATGGTGGTGTCAAAAATCACCGGCTCTGACGGACAGGTTCACGTCACCACGGTGCAGACTATCCTTGATCAGCTGATGCCTGGTCTGGTGCCGCTGCTGTTGACCTTCGCCTGTATGTGGCTGCTGCGTAAGAAAGTTAACCCGCTGTGGATCATCGTTGGCTTCTTCGTCATCGGTATCGCCGGCTACGCGGTCGGCCTGCTGGGTCTGTAATTTCCAGGCTGTACGCCGGGGGCTTGCCCCCGGCTTTTTTTTATCAGGAGAAACGCAAAGCAATGACCTTCACGGACCTGGTGATCATCCTGTTTATCCTTGCGCTACTGGCCTACGCGATATATGACCAGTTTATTATGCCGAGGCGAAACGGCCCGGTACTGCTGGCCATCCCCCTGCTTCGCCGCAGTCGCGTTGACGGCATGATCTTTGTCGGCCTCACCGCCATTCTGATCTATAACAACATTACCCAGCACGGCACGGCGATCACCACCTGGCTATTATCTGCGCTGGCGCTGATGGGGCTCTATTTATTCTGGATCCGTACGCCGAAAATCATTTTTAAACCGCGCGGCTTTTTCTTCGCCAACGTGTGGATAGAATATCAGCGGATTAAAGAGATGAATTTATCCGAGGACGGTGTGCTGGTGATGCAATTAGAGCAACGGCGGCTGCTGATACGCGTACGAAATATCGACGATCTGGAGAAGATATACAAACTTCTCATTACAACTCAATGACTTAAAAATATAGCCAGCGCTATATTATTCCCGTTAGCAGCGGAGAAATATTATAGCCACGGCTATATTTCCCGCCTAACCTTATCTTTTTTATTAACTATTTTTTCACTTATAAATTTAAATGAAAATCGTTATCATTTGGTTATTAAAATAGCCCTCTTCTGTTATTGTTTTATATTCTAAAAATATGTTAAGGTTGCGCCCGTCGTTGGGGAGTAGCCGATTTCCTGCCCGCCAGGAAATGTACGTGTCAACATACTCGTTGCAAAACGTGGCACGTACGGGTTGAAGAGATTCAATCAGGCGAGACCATAGATACATCACTGCTGTACGTATTGCTCAGCCATTGAGCGGCTCCGCGTATGTTTACTGGGGGCAGCGATGTGTCATATGGATTATCCCCGGTCAGGACACGCACATGAATTTATCCGCTACCATTCTTCTCGCTTTCGGCATGTCCATGGACGCCTTCGCAGCCTCCATCGGCAAAGGCGCCACCCTGCATAAACCCAAATTTTCAGAGGCAGTACGCACCGGGCTGATTTTTGGCGCCATTGAAACCCTGACACCGCTGGTCGGCTGGGGGCTTGGCATGCTGGCCAGCCAGTTTATCCTCGAGTGGAATCACTGGATTGCCTTTATTTTACTGGTGTTTCTCGGCGGGCGAATGATCGCCGAAGGTTTTCGCGGCGACAGCGACGAGGCGTGCGAGGCGCCTCACCGACATGGTTTCTGGCTTCTGGTCACCACCGCCTTCGCCACCAGCCTTGACGCGATGGCCGTCGGCGTCGGTCTGGCCTTCCTGCAGGTCAGCATTGTGACCACCGCGCTGGCGATCGGCTGCGCCACCTTTATCATGTCGACGCTGGGGATGATGGTCGGTCGCTTTATCGGCCCGCTGCTTGGCAAACGAGCCGAAATTCTCGGCGGTATCGTGCTGATTGGCATCGGCAGCGAAATCCTCTGGAGCCATTTCGCCGGTTAAGCTTTACGCTTCGCGCTGCCAGCCGTGGATCATAAAATCGGTCTGGCAACCAAAGGTCGGCTGCTGACGCAGCGCGGCGTGCACTTCGGCTTTAGCCCGCCATGCGAACGGCGTCATCTGCAGCAGGGCCTGCGCTTCACTTCCCGTCAGGATCATCGGGTAAGCCAGCTGCTGCTGAGCCTCCAGGCGGAACCCCGGCATCGCTTCCGTCTTCAGCTCATGCAGGCGAACTTCATCGTAAATCAGCCCTTTCAGCTCCAGTAGGTGACGGGGACCCGGCGTGGCGGTGATCACCCAACCACCGGGACGCACCACCCGCGCCAGCTCTTCGGCGTTGCAGGGCGCGTAAATGCGCACTACCGCGTCGAAGCTAGCGTCGGAAAATGGCAGGCGCTGGCTGGAGGCCACGCAAAAATTCACCTGCGGGTAGCGTTTTGCCGCCGCGCGGATCGCCGGCTTCGACACGTCCAGCCCCCAGCTGCGGCTGGCGATGGCGGCAAACGCGTGGGTGTAATACCCCTCGCCACAGCCGATATCCAGTAAATCCGTAGGGGCGTAATGTCGCAGCCGCTCAGCGATAGCATCCCGTAGCGGCTGATAATGTCCGGCGTCGAGGAACGCCCGCCGGGCCTGCATCATTTCGGCGCTATCGCCGGGATCGCGCGACCGCTTGAACTGCACCGGTAGCAGATTGACGTACCCCTCTTTCGCCAGATCGAACTGGTGCCGCTGCGGGCAGGAATAGTGGTTGTCGCTACGGCTGAGCGGCGCGTGACAAAGGGGGCAACTGTATGACATGACGGCTCCGGTGTTGCTGAAAGGGCGAAAGTGTAGCGCTATTCGCCCCTGCAGACCACTGTTACAGCGCCGGCCCCTGTGGGTGGCTATCGTGCATTACGATCAGATTCTCCGCCCCTTGCGGCATGCCGTCCGGCATGACGTTCTCCAGCCGCAGGACATCGCCCATGATCTGGCTGAAGACCGGCGCGGACACAGCGCCGCCGTAATAGGAACCATTGCTCGGATCGTTCATCACCACCACCAGCGCGAACTGTGGTCGACTGGCGGGCGCCACGCCGGCGGTATAGGCCACATACTTATCGATATATTTGCCGTCCGGGCCGATTTTCTTCGCCGTGCCGGTTTTTACCGCCACCCGGTAGTCGCGTACCGCCGCTTTGGTACCGCCCCCGCCCGGGAGCGCCACGCTCTCCATCATATGTTCCACGCTATGCACAATACTCTCCGGCATCACCCGCGTGCCCATCACCGGCGGATCGATGCGGGTAATCGACAGTGGTCGCGCAATGCCGAAGCCGCCGATGGTGGCGTAGACGTGGGCGAGCTGGAGCGGGGTGACCATCAAACCATAGCCGAAGGCGAAGGTGGCGCGATCCAGTTGCCCCCAGTAGCGGCGATGCGGCATCAGCCCGGCGCTTTCGCCGGTCAACCCCAGCCCCGTCGGTTCGCCGAAGCCGAAAGCTTTATAGGTATCGATCAGATGCTGCACCGGCATGGCGAGCGAGAGGTGGGACACGCCGGTATCGCTGGATTTCTGCAGGATCCCGGTCAGGCTCAGCTCCGGATAATAGCCCACATCGCGAATACGATGGCCATCGAGGACGAACGGATGGGTATCCACCACGCTGTCTGGCTGGACAATCCCCTGCTGCAGCGCAGTCATGATCACCAGCGGTTTGACCGTCGACCCGGGCTCGAAGGTGTCGCTGATGGCCCGGTTGCGAAAATCATCCAGCGTCGCGCTATCGCGATTGTTCGGATTGAAGTCCGGATAGCTGGCCATCGCCAGGATCTCGCCGGTATCAATTTTGATCAATACCGCCGCCCCGGACTCTGCTTTGTTCCAGCGGACGGCGTTGTCGAGGGCGTCTTCCGTCACCGTCTGCAGGCGTTCATCAATACTCAGCTGCAGATTATGCGCCGGAACCGGCGGCACTTCGGTAATGTTCTCAATGACATTGCCATGTTTATCTTTACGCACCAGACGTCGCCCGGGTTTACCGGTCAACTGGGCGTTAAAGCTTTTCTCCACCCCTTCGATGCCCTGATTATCAACATTGGTAAAGCCCAGCAGATTGGCAGCCACGTGGCCCGCCGGGTAGAACCGTCGCGATTCATCGCGCAGGTAGACGCCCGGCAGATGCAGTTTATCAATCCACTCTGCCTGCTCGGGATTGATCTGACGCGCCAGATAGAGAAAGCGAGCGTGGGGATGACTCTGTACCCGCTGGGCCAGCTCTCCGAGGTTGAGGTGCAGCGCTTCGGCCATCGCCTGCCAGCGGGGTCCATAGCCCACACCGCCCTTCTCCATAGTGGTCTGCGGGTCGATCCAGATAGCACTGACCGGAACGCTCACCGCCAGCGGCCGTCCTTCCCGGTCGCTGATCATCCCCCGCTCAACCGCTACGGGTTCTTCGCGCAGGGAGCGCATATCTTCTTGTTTTACCAGGTTATCGGGGGAGATAATTTGTAGCCAGCCCACGCGGACCAGCAGCAGCCCCAGACAACCGAGAATGGCCACACACAGTAACCCGAAGCGAATCGGGGTGAAACTGGCGGCGGACTTCGTTTTTTTCTTTAGCACCATAGCTCCGGCATTGTTTTGCAACCA
This sequence comes from Klebsiella sp. K47, assembly GCF_051858335.1. Lineage (NCBI taxonomy): Bacteria > Pseudomonadati > Pseudomonadota > Gammaproteobacteria > Enterobacterales > Enterobacteriaceae > Klebsiella > Klebsiella sp. K47. The sequence continues at coordinate 96,400 of NZ_JBPYUI010000007.1, read as the reverse complement.
ACTGATTTAACAGAAAATTAGCAAAACAGACTGCTACACAATGCTAATAAAGATGAGTATTTGCAACAAGACGCGACGGGAGGGGGAAAAATGACATGCTTTGCAATAAAAATGCAAAAGCCCCGCGCAGGCGAGGCTTTTATACAAGAAGAGTGGTCTTGTATCAGATAGCAGTTACGTTAACTGCAGCCGGACCTTTCTGGCCGTCCTGAATTTCGAACTCAACGTTCTGGCCTTCAGCCAGAGTTTTGAAGCCGTTACCCTGGATAGCGGAGAAGTGTACGAACACGTCTTTGCTGCCATCAGCCGGAGTAATGAAACCAAAACCTTTAGACTCGTTGAACCACTTAACTTGACCTTTAATCTTTGCCATTTGCAAAATTCCTTAGACTGTTTTCTTCGCCTGCTGGCGTTTACCTAGATAAAACTGACACATAACTGCATGAGGCACTAATTTAAGGTTCGGCAGAGAAGCGGTATTCAACGACAACGTGTTTACTCAGGACTTCTTTACTGAAAATGCCACACATAAACAGAACTGTACCTCGTTTAACCCGAAACGTGTTATCACACACTACGTAAATAATGGCAAGCCATTTTTAAACGTGTCTCGATCGTTCGCACAAATTATAAGGTAATCATTTGATCGCCTGCACATTTATGCGTCTTTGCCGCCCCTGGCAAGGCGCTACAGCATCAGCCAATATCGCCCATTCGTTGCCTCATTACTGCAACTTTTTTACCATAGCTCAACAACTTCGCTTCGTCCAGGTATGTCCGTACACGAACTGCTGTAATGTAAGCGTCTGGTGGGCAACGGTGAATATTGATGCGCATAATTCGTTATAACTCCAGGCTAAAAATCGCTAAGCCGTGCCAGTGTAGTGATAATAAAACCTGTTAGTCGTCACGCTAAAAATAGTGCTAATTCTGCACCTTAATAATGAAAAAAAGATGACAGTGTCACGTTACCCAACAATAAACGCGGCGAGAATGACTTTATTTACAGCGTGTAATAAAGAGGATATTGCACTAAGAAAGGAATAATGGAATAAGAATAAGATATTACCGCCCGCTATCATGCAGGTGCGCATCTTATGATGCACACCTGTCGGGCACCTTAACGTTCAGCTACCAGGCGGATAAACTCATCCTCCCCTTTCGCCTTGCCGGCGACGGTCGGCTCAGCCACATCCTCTTTCTCTGGCGCATTAGCTTCGCACAGGCGACGTAACAGCGCATTCTGCCGCTTTTGCTGATCCAGCAACGCTTGCAGCAGCTCTATCTGCTCATTGGCCCGCGAACTGGCGCGGTTGACGAAGAACCATAACAACAGACCGACAAGCAGCAGCGCCACGGACACAGCCAGCGATGCCAGATTTAAAATCCCAGGATTTAGTAACTCACTCATTTCACCACCTCAAAGAGAAGGCGTTCATTCTACCACCCGCGGCGCAGAAGGAAATCAGTCGGCAGAAAAATGTCTTACCACGGAATAAATTTATTAATAGTGCAAATGCCGCTGAAAAACTGAACATCCTGGTCGCACATTACGTTAAGCATCTGAGTCCACAGCAACAGGCAGCCTGCTATGATGACTATCAGTAAAACCCACCGTAATTTTTTCACTCCACTCTCCGCATCAGTACGCAATGTCGCCAGGATAGCACGGCCTTCTTAAACCGCGGCTAACTGTATTACGAAAGGTAAGTTTAGGAATCATCGACTTGTTTCAAAACGTGTTCGTGTCAAAATCAAGCCAGGGATCATACAAATAATGAGGCATCAATGCGATTAATCATTCGTACTATTATCTTGGTGGCTATCTTATGGATTGGCGTATTATTGAGCGGTTATGGGGTGTTATTCCACAGTGAGGAAAACGTCGGCGGTCTGGGTCTTAAGTGCCAATATCTCACCGCCCGCGGAGTCAGCACCGCACTTTATGTTCATTCCGACAGCGGAGTGATCGGCGTCAGCAGTTGCCCTCTGCTGCGTAAAAGCACAACCGTGGTTGATAACGGCTAACATCGAACCGGCGATCGCGACGTAGCGCCGCGGTCGCCAACCCCGTTATCCGCCGCCTCAGAACGGATAGTCGTTGTATCCCATTTGTTCAGAAATCTTACGCGCCGCCTGGTGGAGCATCGCCACGTATTCATGCAAGCGTTCTTCAGAGAAACGTAGCGTTGGGAATGAGATGCTCAGCCCGGCGATGACCACGCCGAAACGGTCAAACACCGGCACGCCAATGCAGCGCAGCCCCTCTTCCTGTTCCTCATTATCCTCGCCATAGCCCTGCTCGCGAACGCCATCCAGCACTTTCAGCAACTCCTCGGTGCTGGTAATGGTCCGCTCGGTGCTGCGCTTATACTCCACGCCGTCGAGGATCTGCTCCACTTCGCTGCGATCGCGCCATGCCAGCAGCACCTTGCCAATCGCGGTACTGTACAGCGGGTTGCGGCGGCCAATACGCGAGTACATCCGCAGGTTATACATCGAGTCAATTTTATGGATGTAGACGATACTGTCTTCATCCAGCGCCCCAAGATGGATGGTCTCTTTCGTCAGTCGCGAAAGTTCGCGCATCTGTATATCGGCGCTGCGCACCAGGTCGACGTTCTGCAGCGCGCGCGCGCCCAGTTCGAACAGCTTGAGGGTGAGAGAGTATTTCTCAGACTCTCCTTCCTGTGCCACATAGCCCAGTGATTTCATGGTCTGTAAAAAGCGATAAACGGTGCTTTTCGACATCATGACGCGCTGGGACAGTTCGGTAATGCCAATTTCACGCTCTTCACCCAGCGCCTGTAGGATGCCGAAAACCTTCAATACCGAAGAGACAGAATCTGGCTGTTTATCCAAATCTGCACCTGCCATTTATCACCTCGTCGTAACTGTTTTATAAAAATTAGAACCGGTTTTTATTATAAATTCGCCGCCTCTGAGCCGCAATCATTCTTCTGCCACTTCGTTACAAATCTGCGACATACTGCGAATTAATCAATGCTAAACTCATCATTCAAAAAACCGTTTCATTTAAGACTCATATTCACCATGGATAAAAATTCTTCTGATGGCGTGCCGTTGCCGCAACGCTATGGCGCCATTCTGACCATCGTGCTTGGGCTGACCATGGCCGTGCTCGACGGGGCTATCGCCAACGTCGCGCTGCCGACTATCGCCAGCGATCTCAACGCCTCACCGGCGGCTTCAATCTGGATCGTTAACGCCTACCAAATCGCCATTGTCATCGCCCTGCTGCCGCTCTCCTTCCTCGGCGACATGGTCGGCTATCGGCGTATCTATAAGATAGGCCTGGTGGTGTTTATCTTTACCTCGCTGGCCTGCGCGCTGTCGCGTAGCCTCGAAATGCTAACCTTCGCTCGCGTCGCGCAGGGATTGGGCGGCGCCGCGCTGATGAGCGTCAACACCGCGCTGATCCGTCTGATTTATCCGCAGCGCTTTCTTGGTCGCGGCATGGGCATTAACTCCTTTGTCGTTGCCGTCTCTTCGGCGGCCGGCCCGACTATCGCCGCAGCGATCCTCTCCCTCGCCTCATGGCAATGGCTGTTTTTAATTAACGTGCCTCTCGGCATCGTCGCCTTTGTTCTGGCCATGCGCTTTCTGCCGCCCAACAGCGCGCGCAGCAAAATCATCCGCTTCGATCTGCCGAGCGCCATTATGAACGCCCTTACCTTCGGGCTGCTGATCACCGCCCTGAGCGGTTTCGCCCAGGGGCAGTCCACTCAGCTGGTGCTGGCGGAGGTCGCCGCTATGCTGGTGGTGGGGTTCTTCTTCGTTCGCCGCCAGCTCACGATGCCCGTCCCCCTGCTGCCGGTCGACCTGCTGCGTATCCCACTCTTCTCTCTCTCTATCTGCACTTCCATCTGCTCCTTCTGCGCGCAGATGCTGGCGATGGTCTCTCTGCCCTTTTTTCTGCAGTCGATGATGGGGCGCAGCGAAGTGGAGACCGGTCTGCTGCTAACGCCGTGGCCGTTAGCGACCATGGTGATGGCGCCGCTGGCCGGCTATTTGATCGAGAAATGTCATGCCGGGCTGCTGGGGGCTATCGGTTTGCTGATTATGGCCTGCGGCCTGTTCGGCCTGGCGCTGCTGCCCTCGTCGCCCTCCGATCTGGATATCATCTGGCGCATGGCGCTGTGCGGCGCCGGCTTCGGGCTGTTTCAGTCGCCGAACAACCATACCATCGTCGCCTCGGCTCCGAGCCATCGTAGCGGCGGCGCCAGCGGCATGCTGGGCACCGCTCGCCTGCTCGGACAGAGCACCGGCGCGGCGCTGGTGGCGCTGCTATTCAATTTGCTCGGTAACAACGGCACCCACACCGCCCTGCTGCTGGCCGGCACCCTGGCTATCGTCGCCGCGCTAATTAGCGGTCTGCGGGTCACTCAGCCGCGCGCAGCCTGACGGACGGTAAAAAAAATCCGCAGCTTGCGGGCTGCGGATTGTCGTTTTCAGCGTCAGAAGATGGATTATTTCAGATATTCACCGCTACGCAGGGCTTCAATACGCTTATCCAGCGGCGGGTGAGTCATAAACAGTTCGCTCATGGATTTCGCTTTACCGTTAATGCAGAACGCCATCATGCTGCTGGCTTCCTGCGGCTCATAGCTGGTTTTCAGACGCTGCAGGGCTGCAATCATCTTCTCGCGGCCTACCAGACGCGCCGAGCCGGCGTCAGCATGGAACTCACGGTAACGCGAAAACCACATGGTGATTATGCTGGCCAGAATACCGAACACCAGCTCAAGCACCGTGGCGACGGCGAAGTAGATCAGCGGGTTGCCATTGCTGCTCTCCCCTTCATCTTCCCGGTTGCCGCCGAGGAAACCGGCCGCAATCTGCGCGATAACGCGGGAGATAAAGATAACGAAGGTGTTCACCACCCCCTGGATCAGGGTCATGGTAACCATATCGCCATTGGCGATGTGGCTGATTTCATGGGCAATGACCGCTTCCGCTTCATCACGGCTCATGTTTTGCAACAGCCCGGTGCTGACGGCGACCAGCGAGGCGTCACGACGCGCGCCGGTGGCGAAGGCGTTAATGTCAGGCGCGTGATAGATAGCTACCTGCGGCATGGCAATACCTACCTGCTGCGCCTGCTGCGCAACGGTATTCATCAGCCAGCGTTCCGTTTCGTTGCGCGGCTGCTCGATCACTTCCCCACCCACTGACTTCAGCGCCATCCACTTCGACATCATCAGCGAAACGATAGAACCACCGAAGCCGAACAGCAGGGCCATAATCAGAAGACCGGTCATGCTGCTGGATTGGATCCCCGTGAGGCTTAACACCAGCCCGAACACGACCATCACTGCCAGGTTCGTCAGCAGGAAAAGCGCGATTCGCATCATAATTTTCTTTTTACCTCAATTTAACAAAACGCACTATGCGATTACCCACATCGTATGGGTCAGGCTGCAATTTTCAACCATCAGCCCCCGCTAAGTCACGATAAAAACACAACTTTACATTTTGTAGCATCTTGCTGACAGCGGCAGCGCAGGTTGACATTTTGTTAGATGAGCTGAATGGCGATGACAACGCGCACAAAAAAAACGGGCACCTCTCAGGGTGCCCGTTAGCAACTTATTTGCTGGCCGGCGGTTCCACCGCCGGGCGCGCTTTCTCCAGATGCGCCAGGTCTACCGCGATATGGACCGTTTCATCAAGATACGGATCCGGCTCCTGGTAATCCTTCGGCAGATCGTCCAGTTTTTTCAACGGCGGCTTGCCTTCGCGTTTCAGGCGATCGTTAATCCGCGCCAGACGAATCGCATCATCTTCTTCGTTCTCTTTCTCACGCTGGGCGTAGTTCAGAGAGACGATGTTACGTTTGTCCTTCATCGCGTTATAACGGGCAATATCCTTCATGATGTACTGGAATTCAGGATCCTGCGCAATACGCTCGTCGTGGCGCTTGAGCAGCTCCGGTCCAAACGGGGTCAGATCCCCGGACTTCACATAGGTGGCCGCGTTGATGCTATCCCACGGCAGCGCGTTGTCTTCATACTGCTCGCCGGTTTCGCGATCTTCATTGCCGGTTGGCATCATGATATCCGGCGTCACGCCTTTGCGCTGCGTACTGCCGCCGTTAATACGATAGAACTTCTGGATGGTGTACTGGACGGAACCCAACGCCGGCCACTCCGGACGCAGCATTTGATCGTAAATACGATTCAACGAGCGATACTGCTGTACCGTCCCTTTACCGAAGGTCGGTTCGCCAACGATCAGCGCGCGGCCATAGTCCTGCATCGCTGCGGCGAAGATTTCAGACGCCGAGGCGCTAAAGCGGTCAACCAGCACCACCAGCGGCCCTTTGTAATAAACCACGCCATCGTTGTCGCTGTCTTCGCGCACTTTGCCATTATTATCCCGCACCTGCACCACCGGACCGGACGGAATAAACAGACCCGAGAGCGATACCGCCTCTGTCAGCGCTCCGCCGCCGTTGCTGCGCAGGTCAATGATGATGCTGCTGACGTTCTGTTTTTCCAGCTTCTGCAGCTGCACTTTCACATCATCGGTCAGGCCAACGTAAAAGCCTGGAATATCCAGCACGCCGACTTTTTCTTTCCCGACGGTTTTCACCGACATCTTCACCGCACGGTCTTCCAGACGAATGCGCTCGCGGGTCAGCGTTACAATACGCGTCTTGGCTCCTTTACCGGCCGGCAGGATTTCAAGACGAACCTTGCTGCCCTTCGGCCCTTTAATCAGCGCCACGACGTCATCCAGACGCCAGCCGATGACATCAACCATCGACTTCCCGGTCTGGCCAACGCCAACGATGCGATCGCCGACGCTGATCGCTTTGCTTTTCGCGGCTGGACCGCCCGCCACCAGCGAATTAATGACGGTATAGTCATCATCCATCTGCAGCACGGCGCCGATCCCCTCGAGTGAGAGGCTCATTTCGGTGTTGAACTGCTCGGTATTACGCGGCGACAGATAATTTGTGTGCGGATCGATTTCGCGAGCGAAGGCGGTCATCGCCAGCGAGAAGACATCTTCGCTGTTGGTTTGCGCCAGGCGACGGATAGCAAACTTATAGCGACGGGTTAAGGTGTCGCGGATCTCTTTATCGTCTTTACCCGCCAGCTTCAGGCTTAACTGGTCAAACTTAACCTTAGCGTCCCACAGCTTGTTCAGCTCGGCCTCGTCTTTTGGCCACGGCGCTTTGGAGCGGTCAAGATTGAAATTATCATTGCCGGTAAAGTCCATCGGACGTTCAAGCACCTTCAGCGCATACTGATAGCGCTCGAAGCGGCGCTGCTGCCCCAGGTTGTAGAGGTCGTAAAAGACGTCCAGTTTCCCGCTGCGCAGCTCATCGCCAATTTGGTCTTTTTTAGCCGCAAACTTCGCCACATCGCTGGCCAGCAGCACATTGTGGCTGTAGTCCAGCAGGTTCAGGTAACGGTCAAAAATCTTTGCCGAGAAGGCGTTGTCGAGATCAAACTGACGGTAATGAGAGCGGGTAAAGCGCGACGTCACGCGCTCGCTTACCGTCGCGTGCTGCGGCTCTTCTTTCAGCACGGGGATTTGATCTGCGCGGGTTATGTCATCAACAGCGAATGCATGGCCTGCTATTGCCAGCAGGCCCGCAAGCGCGGTGATTTTAAAAAATGTGTTCATGCCTGGCCCGGCCTCCGTTTCAGAACACCAGGTGTTCTGCGCGTACAATCATTGACATACCAGAAGTCAGCTGTACACGAACGCCATCTTTGGTGATTTCCAGAACGGTGGCGTCCATGGCGTTATTGCCTGCTTTTACCTTCAGCGCCTGGCCGACGGTCAGAACGGAAACATCCGATACCGGAGTAAGACGCTCTTCACGCGGGGCTTTGGCCGCAACAGGACGCGGTTTACGCTGTTCAGCGCCTTCTTTACGACGCGGCTGCTGAGGACGCGGTTTACGCTCGCGGCGAACGCCTTCATCCTGCTGGCCTGCGGCCGCAGCGGCTTCGCGTTTTTTCGCCTGCTGGGCTGCGCGCTGCGCCTGAACGCGAGCTTTCGCTTCTTCCAGCTGCTGACGCGCATGGGCAATGTGCTGCTCTTCCAGTTCGCCGCACGGATTGCCATCCAGGTCAACGCGAATAGCGCCGGCTTTTACGCCGTACAGATAACGCCAGCTGGACGTGTAGAGACGTAATGCAGCGCGAAGCTGGGTCTTGCTGAGATTCATCTCACCACCCACTCGCTCAACGAGATCCTGAAAAATTCCGATTTTCAGGGGGCGCGCTTCACCTTCAGCGCTAAAGCACTGCGGGAAACGTTCGGCCAGAAAGGCGATAACTTCTTTACTGCTATTCAACTTAGGTTGATTTTCCATGAAATTTCCTGATTACAACGGACGTAGCCAACAAGCCGCAGGCATGAACAGGCGACATTATAATGACGTCCTCGCTAAATGCTACGTTATCCGTTGATTATCCCACGACACGGGTAAAGATTTTTTGATAATCCGTGGCCGCAATGAGTTTTTCCAGATGCTCGACCAGCGTGCGCAACCCCTGCTCATCTTCAGCGGTGAAGCGCCCGTAAGCCGGACTATCGATATCCAGCACGCCGATAATCTGGCCATTCACGCGCAGAGGGAAGACAATTTCCGAATTACTGGCGGCATCGCAGGCAATGTGGCCGTCAAAGGCGTGGACGTCCTCGACGCGCTGGACCTGAGCCTGCGCCACCGCCGCGCCGCATACGCCTCGCCCGACCGGGATCCGCACGCAGGCCAGTTTGCCCTGGAACGGTCCCAACACCAGGGTATCGCCTTCCAGAAGGTAGAAACCGGCCCAGTTGACCTCGCTCAGCCGCTCGAACAGCAGCGCACTGGTATTGGCGATCATCGCCAGAAAACTGGTTTCACCTGCCATTAATGCCTGGAAATCGCGGTTCAGATCCGCGTAAAATTCTGTTTTGCTCATTATATCTTCACTTTGTTGTCTTACTGCCTGATACGTACAGCCTACTAAAATAAGCATTAAATGCGCTTGGGCTCAAGATGAATTCATTCATAGGTTAAGATAGTGAGATACATTCATTCCTGTACGTAATAAATGCCGATAAAAACACCCACCCTCAAACCTGCGAAAAAGATGGTCGTGCATACCGTCAGCACGCCGCTTCCCTATGCGCATTATCAGCGCTGTACGCAGTGTGACATGCTCTTCCGCTTACCGGTGCTCAAACGCAACCAAAGCGCCTGGTGTCCGCGCTGTAACGCGAAGGTGCGCGATGGCCGCGACTGGTCGCTGACCCGCCTGGGCAGCATGGCCCTCGCGATGCTATTGCTCATGCCTTTCGCCTGGTCTGAGCCTCTGCTGCGCCTGCATCTGTTGGGCGTACGCATCGACGCCAACGTCCTGCAGGGGATCTGGCAGATGACCGCGCAGGGCGATCCGATTACCGCCGCCATGGTACTGTTTTGCGCGGTGGTCGCCCCGGTGCTGCTGGTGGTCTCCATCAGCTATCTCTGGCTGGGCAATGTGCTGGGGATGAACCTGCGGCCGGTGCTGCTGATGCTCGGCAAGCTTAAAGAGTGGGTGATGCTGGATATCTATCTGGTGGGCATCGGCGTCGCCTCCATCAAGGTGCAGGATTACGCCTTCCTGCAGCCGGGCATCGGTCTGGTGGCGTTTATCTCCCTGACGTTGTTGAGCATCCTGACGCTTATTCATATGAACGTCGAAGAGCTATGGGAGCGTTTCTATCCCGAGCGTCCGGCGACCCGCGCCGATAATAATCTGCAGGTGTGCACCGGCTGTCATTACACCGGCTATCGCGACGCGCGCGGCCGCTGCCGACGCTGCCACACGCCGCTGCATCATCGCCGACCGCAGAGCCTGCAGCGCAGCTGGGCGGCGCTGATTGCCTCGCTGGTTTTCCTCTTTCCGGCCAACCTGTTGCCAATCTCCATCATCTACGTCAACGGCGCGCGCCAGGACGACACGATCCTCTCGGGGATCATCTCCCTGGCCAGCAGCAATATCGCCATTGCCGGGGTCGTGTTTATCGCCAGTATTTTGGTGCCATTCACCAAAGTTATAGTGTTATTTACCCTGCTGCTCAGCATACAATTCAAGTGCGAGCAGGGATTGCGCACCCGCATCCTGCTGCTGCGGCTAATCACCTGGATTGGCCGTTGGTCGATGCTGGATCTGTTTGTTATCTCACTCACCATGTCGCTAATAAATCGCGATCAGCTCCTCGCCTTCACCATGGGGCCGGCTGCGGTTTACTTTGGCGGCGCGGTAATTTTAACTATTCTTGCAGTTGAATGGCTGGACAGCCGCTTACTTTGGGACGCACATGAGTCAGGAAACGCCCGCTTCGCAGACTGAAGCCAGAATAAAAACCAAACGCCGTATTTCGCCATTCTGGCTGCTGCCGGTCATCGCGTTGCTGATTGCCGCCTGGCTAATCTGGACCAGCTTTGACGACCGCGGATCGACGATTACGATTGATTTCCAGTCCGCGAACGGCATCGTGCCGGGACGGACGCCGATCCGCTATCAGGGGGTTGAAGTCGGCACCGTCCAGGATATTAGCCTCAGTAAAGATCTGAGTAAGATTGAGGTTTCGGCCAGCATCAAACGCGATATGAAAGATGCGCTGCGCAAAGAGACCCAGTTCTGGCTGGTCACGCCGAAAGCCTCTCTGGCCGGCGTATCGGGCCTCGATGCGCTGGTGGGCGGGAACTACATCGGCATGATGCCGGGCAAGGGTGAACCCGAAGATCACTTTGTCGCCCTCGACACCCAACCTAAATACCGCATCAACAACGGCGAGCTAATGATCCACCTGCAGGCGCCGGATCTTGGCTCTCTGAACAGCGGCTCGCTGGTCTACTTCCGAAAAATCCCGGTCGGGCGAGTGTATGATTATTCCCTGAATGCCAATAATCAGGGGGTGACCATCGATGTGCTAATCGAGCGCCGGTTTACCAATCTGGTGAAAAAAGGCAGCCGCTTCTGGAACGTCTCAGGCGTCAAGGCCGACGTCGGCCTGAGCGGGGCCAAAGTGCAACTGGAGAACCTGTCCGCGCTGGTGAACGGCGCCATCGCCTTTGACTCCCCCGCCGATTCGCATGTCGCCTCGCAAAACGATGAATATCACCTGTATGAAGATCTGGCGCATAGCCAGCGCGGCGTGGTAGTGACCCTCGATCTGCCTGATGGCGACGGACTGAAAGCGGGCTCGACGCCGCTCATGTATCAGGGGCTGGAGGTGGGCCAGTTAAGCAAACTGAATCTAAACCCCGGCGGCAAAGTTACTGGCGAGATGACCGTCGACCCGAGCGTGGTGACGCTGCTGCGGGAGAAAACGCTGATTCAGATGAAGAAGCCGAAGCTCTCCCTCGATAACCCCAGCATTAGCACCCTGCTCACCGGCAATACCTTTGAGCTGGTGCCCGGCGAAGGCGAGCCACGCAATCACTTCTCGGTAATGCCGGCGGATAAAGCGCTGCTGGATGAGCCCAACGTCGCCACCGTTACCCTCTCGGCGCCGGAGAGCTACGGCATCGACGGCGGTCAGCCGCTGGTGCTGCACGGAGTAAAAGTCGGCCAGGTGCTGGAGCGTAAACTGACGGCCAAAGGGGTAACCTTTCAGGTTGCCATTGACCCTGAATACCGCGATCTAATTCACGGCGACAGCAAATTTGTGGTTAACAGTCGTCTGGACGTCAAAGTGGGGCTCGACGGCGTGCAGGTGCTGGGCGCCAGCGCCAGCGAATGGGTGAACGGCGGGATCAGGGTGATCCCCGGCGAAAAAGGCAAAATGCAAAGCAGCTATCCGCTGTACGCTAACCTTGAAAAGGCGCAGGAAAATAGCCTGAGCGAAGTGCCGACCACTACCCTGAGCCTGTCTGCTGAGACGCTGCCTGACGTTCAGGCCGGCTCGGTGGTGCTGTATCGTAAATTCGCCGTCGGCGAGATCATCGCCGTCAAACCGCGCAAGGATGCATTCGATATCGATCTGCATATCAAGCCGGAGTACCGCTACCTGCTGACCAACAACAGCGTCTTCTGGGCGGAAGGCGGTGCGAAGGTCAAGCTTGACGGTAACGGACTCACCGTGCAGGCCTCGCCGCTGGCGCGCGCGATCAAAGGGGCGATCAGTTTCGATAACCTCAATGGCAGCAGCGCCGGAGCACGGCTGAATAACAAACGTATCCTTTATGCATCTGAAACGGCGGCGCGCGCCGTGGGCGGCCAAATCACCCTGCACGCGTACGACGCCGGGAAGATGGCGGCCGGGATGCCGATTCGTTATCTCGGCATCGACATCGGTCAAATCCAGTCGCTGGAGCTAATCACCGCCAAAAACGAAGTGCAGGCGAAAGCGGTGCTCTATCCGGAATACGTCGGCACCTTCGCCCGCGCCGGGACCCGCTTCTCGGTGATCACCCCGCAAATCTCCGCCGCGGGCGTGGAACATCTCGACACCCTGTTCCAGGCCTACATCAACGTTGAGCCCGGCCGCGGCCCGGCACGACGCGATTTTGAGATCCAGGATACGACGATCAGCGATTCGCGTTATATCGACGGCCTGAACATCGTGGTGGAAGCGCCGGAGGCGGGGTCGCTTGGCATCGGTACGCCGATCCTGTTCCGCGGACTGGAAGTCGGGACGGTTACCGGACTGTCGCTGGGGTCGATGTCTGACCGGGTGATGGTTAAGCTGCGCATCAGTAAGCGCTACCAGTACCTGGTACGTAATAACTCGGTGTTCTGGCTGGCCTCGGGTTACAGCCTCGACTTCGGCCTGATTGGCGGGGTGGTGAAAACCGGTACCTTCAATCAGTTTATCCGCGGCGGGATCGCCTTTGCCACGCCGCCGGGCACGCCGCTGGCGCCGAAGGCCCAGGATGGCAAGCACTTCCTGCTACAGGAGAGCGAGCCGAAAGAGTGGCGGGAGTGGGGCACCGCTCTGCCGCAGTAATGCCCCCTTCTCCCGCCCCGGGCAACGCCGGGCGCGGGGAGAGGGTAAACCGCACGCCCCGGTGTCACGCGCCGGGGCGTTTGTGCTAAACTGCGCACCCTTTTTTTCTGTGGTGCGCTGCCCGTGGCTGAAAATACTGTCTATTTCCCTGAAGCGTTTCTCGCTCAAATGCGCGCGGCGATGCCAGCGCATCTCTCTTTCGACGACTTTATCGCCGCCTGTCAGCGCCCGCTACGCCGCAGTATTCGCGTCAATACGCTGAAGATTAGCGTCGATGATTTCCTCTCTCTGGTTGCCCCCTACGGCTGGCAGCTCGCGCCGGTGCCCTGGTGCGCAGAGGGATTCTGGATCGAGCGAGAGGATGACGACGCGCTGCCGCTGGGCAGTACCGCCGAACATCTCAGCGGACTGTTCTATATTCAGGAAGCCAGTTCGATGCTGCCGGTCGCCGCCCTGTTCGCCGATAACCGGCAGCCCGAACGGGTGATGGACGTTGCCGCCGCCCCGGGATCGAAAACCACCCAAATTGCAGCCCGAATGGGCAACGCGGGCGGCATTCTCGCCAATGAATTCTCCGCCAGCCGGGTGAAGGTGCTGCATGCTAACATCAGCCGCTGCGGCATCAGCAACGTCGCTCTGACCCACTTCGACGGCCGGGTTTTTGGCGCGGCCTTGCCCGAAACCTTCGATGCCATCCTGCTTGACGCCCCTTGCTCCGGCGAAGGGGTTGTACGTAAAGACGCCGACGCGCTGAAAAACTGGTCGCCGGAGAGCAACCTCGACATCGCCGCCACTCAGCGCGAGCTTATCGACAGCGCCTTCCATGCTCTGCGCCCTGGCGGGACGCTGGTGTATTCCACCTGCACCCTGAATCGTGAAGAAAATCAATCGGTCATTGAGTGGCTGCTGTCCCGCTATCCGCAGGCGGTGGAGATCCTGCCGCTGGGAGAGTTGTTTCCCGGCGCAGCCGACGCCTTAACCGCGGAAGGTTTTCTGCACGTTTTTCCGCAAATTTACGATTGCGAAGGCTTCTTTGTCGCGAGGTTGCGCAAAACTGCGGCGATCGATCCGCTCCCGGCGCCAGGCTATAAGGTCGGTAAATTCCCGTTTACGCCGCTGAAGGACCGGGAGGCCGCCGCGGTAACTGCCGCCGCCAGGGCTGTTGGCCTGGAGTGGGACGCAGGCCATACGCTGTGGCAGCGGGATAAAGAGCTGTGGCTGTTTCCGCTGGCTTTGGAGCCCCTGTTCGGCAAGGTGCGCTTTTCTCGCATCGGCGTGCGCCTGGCGGAGCTGCACAATAAGGGGTACCGCTGGCAGCATGAGGCGGTTATCGCCTTTGCCGCGCCGCAGCGCGCCTTCGAGCTGTCGCAGGAGGAAGCGGAAGAATGGTATCGCGGGCGCGACGTCTATCCGCAAACCGCGCCTGGGCAGGATGAAACCATTGTGACCTTCCAGGGCGTCCCGCTGGGCCTGGCGAAGCGCGTCGGCTCCCGACTGAAGAACAGCTATCCGCGCGAACTGGTGCGCGATGGAAAACTTTTTGCCGGCAAGGTGTGAGGCCGCGCAAAAAATGCGCACTTTTTGACTGGCGCTTTTCGCCCCATTGACTACGCTGAAAAATAACGGCCATAACTGGTCGTACCACAACTCAGCTGAAAAATGGGGTGAAGCGATGAGTAAAACCAATGTCCGCATCGGCGCGTTCGAAATAGACGATGCCGAACTGCACGGTGAGCATCAGGGTGAGCGAACGTTAAGCATACCCTGCAAATCCGATCCAGACTTATGTATGCAGCTTGACGCCTGGGATGCCGACACCAGCGTGCCCGCGATTCTCAATGGCGAACATTCTGTTCTCTACCGTAAACATTACGACCGCCAGTCCGATGCCTGGGTCATGCGCCTTGCCTGACACCAATGAACCCGTCGCCTGAGACGGGTTATTTATTTCCCCGTCCCGCCGTCATCCCCTACACTAAATAGTATGTGAACCCGAGCATGAGGCCAGGATGTTTGCCTTAGTGTTGTTTATTTGCTATCTGGATGGCGGCTGCGAGGACATTGTGGTTGACGTCTACCGCGAGGAAACGCAGTGCTTAGTGGCGATGGAGGATCAGCGGATCCGCCACGGTGGCTGCTACCCGATAGAAGATTTTATTGATGGCTTCTGGCAACCCGCCAGCGAATACAGCGACTTTTAGCCTGCCGACTGCAGCGCCACCAGCGTCAGCGTCCCACCAAACACAGCGCCCGTATCAATATAGTGTTGATTATCGTGGTCATAACGCGCCTGAAGCGGCGTATGGCCAAACCAGAAATGGTCTGCGCCGGCAATAGCGCCATGGCGCCCCGCCAGGTGTTCACTCAGACGATGGCGGCTCCATAGTACCCGTTGGGGATCCACCGGCTGCTGCCAGCGATAGACCGGCGCCGGGTAATCGGCGTGGGCGATCACATGCCGCGCTTTCCCGCATTCCACTTCAATAATCAACGGTAGCCGCCGACAGTTCGCCAGCAGCCGATCGACGTCGGCCCGCTGCCGCGCATCGCCCTTGACGTACCAGTCGCCACCGTTCATCTGCCAGAGCCGCATATCTCCGCTCTCCAGCGCCTCCAGCGCCATCTGCTCATGATTCCCCCGAACGGTCCTGAACCAGCGACAGCGCAACAGGCCAAGACAATCGGCGCTCTGCGGCCCGCGATCGATCAGATCGCCCACCGAGATCAGCAGATCGGCCCAGGGATCAAAACGCAGCTGACGCAGGCGATTCATCAGCAGCGCAAAGCAGCCATGCAGATCGCCCATCAGCCAGATATTACGCCAGTCGCTGCCGTTAATACGTTGATACATATAATTACCTCTCAGCGGTAATTATAGGTAATTCCAGCAAAGGTCCACGGAATTTAATTTACACCTCAATCAATTTTAAACAGACGGCAAATATAGTCCGCCAGAGGATTAAGCTTGTCAGTGGCTCGCTTTAAAATAGGGGGAAATCACAACGAGGTGTTTATCGTGACAGACAATAGCCTGCATTCATCCGGCGTGCTAGCGCCGCGCTCGCATCTTATTGCCGATCTGGTGATGGGCAGATTGACACCTGCCCCCATCTGGCGGCAAAAAAATTACCGCTTTAAGTTTTTGCTGCGCACGGCCCTATTTTATAACGCCACCAGAGCGATGCTGGAAGCGCTCTGCGCTCGGGATGATTTTAATCAGCTGCTGGCCGCGCAGGCTACGCTGCCGGGCAAAGTACACCGTCAATATCTGACCCGCGATCTCAACGCCTGGCAGCGGGCGGTGGCGGTAATCAACCATTATCGCTATATCGACACCCTACGCGGATCGCGGCTGGCGCACGCTATGACCGCGGTGTCTGAGGTCCCGCTGCTGACGTTAAACGGAAAAGAGGACCGCCGGTTTACTCTTTATGCCTCCTCGGCAGGCAAAGCCGAACGTGAGGGTGAAACCACTCTGTGGCTGCGCGACAGCGACCACACCCTGCTGGCCAGCGCCACCTTCAGCGTAACCCGTGATCACGATGCCTGGCAGCTGGTTATCGGCGGTCTGCAGGGGCCGCGACGTCACGTTTCTCATGAGGTGATTAAGCAGGCGACTCGCGCCTGCTACGGCCTGTTTCCGAAGCGCCTGCTGCTGGAGTTTATCTGGCAGCTGGCCGCGCGCAGCCAAATCGCGGCTATTTACGGCGTCAGCGATAATGGTCACGTGTTCCGCGCCCTGCGCTATCGCCTGAGCAAAGGCCGCCATTTCCACGCCAGCTACGACGAGTTCTGGCAGTCTATCGACGGCCAGCCGGAAAGCCCCTGGCGCTGGCGGCTACCGCTATGTCTGGAAAGAAAATCGCTGGAGAGTATCGCCAGTAAAAAACGGGCTGAATATCGGCGGCGATTCCAGCTGCTGGATCAGCTGACGGAGCAGGTGGCAATATTGACGCAGCGGCATGCCGGTGACTAAATTGCGCTGTCGGTGAAGCCGAATTACAACATGGCGTTTGCTTATTATGTCAATATTTCGCTACTATCAGGGTCCCCGAAGGCCACCGGATAGTCGCTTGCATAATGAGTAAAACCGAAATTTTTCTGCTGATTATTCTGGCGGTCATTCTGCTCGGGAGCATATGGTTTATTTTTAGCGATGAAATTTGGCTATTGCTCTGCTATCTGGAAAGTCAGATATACCCTACATTCAGCGTTCCGCAATAATATTTTCCGCCCGCAAAAGTGCTCGTTCTTATTATTTATGCCACCTCGTCAGCCGGCGAGGTGTAATCGCATGAATTGCCAAATCGTTTAGATTTTGCTTATTTTATTTATCATACAAATATGTATACTAGCAGGCTTCCGATGTTGGCCCGCCAGTTAACCTGCACGCCGGGCCTGTTTAGGTGCAGGTTTTTTCTTTTCTCCGCCCTCGTTTACGGTTCCACCTTTGCCACCTCCCCCTTCCACAGGATGCGATTTATGTGTAAATGAATTGTGTATGCTAAAAACGGTGTGCTATAACGGGACATCCAGAGGCCAGCGGGTGTTTGACTGACAGGATGTCGCTGGCTATTGAGAAAGAAGACAGATAAAGATAAAAAGAGACCGAATACGATTCCTGTATTCGGTCCAGGGAAATGGCTCTTGGGAGAGAGCCGTGCGCTAAAAGTTGGCATTAATGCAGGCTAAGTCGCCTTGCACTATAAGAATAGTTTAACGCGTCAGCTTTTCCAGTCCGCGGCCAAAGTGGCTGCATAATTCCTGGAAAGGGGGCCTCTGCCAGCGAAAAAACCGCCACTGCCGTTGTCCGGCAAGGGCGGTTTTTTTAATGTTATTACAGCAGGATAGCGAGAAAGTTTAGCAGAGCTTCTTCGCTCGCTCGATAAAGGGCGCGAGGCTCATTTTTTGTCCCGGATGCTGCGGATCGTCGATCTGGATCACTGAGATCGGCTGCGCGGTGGTTTTGCCGGCTTTGACCTGCTGCTCAGCCACCTCATTGAGCGGATACTGAACCAGCGTGCTCGGGTTGATGGCGTAAAGCGCGTTACCCGGTCGACAGGTCAACATAACCTCTTCCCGGTTGAACGCCCAGCTCTCCTTCCCCACCTCAAAACGGCTCACGGTGATAATTTGTGGCGCTGCCAGAGCAGCCCCGGAGCTTGCCAGTAACAACATGGTCAGAACAATTTTTTTCATGATTTTGCCAGTTAATTCAATAAGGTTCCCAGGTGGCAAACAGACTGACGGCCAGCAGCGCCAGCGCGCCCAGCCCTATTTCAGCCTGCGTGGTTCGCAGGATCAGGCTTTCCGCCTGCGAATCGCTTGCCGACATGCGCGGTACCAGAACATACCTGTTCACTAACGCAATTACCACCATCCCGGCGACCAGCGCACATTTGATCAACAACATGCGTCCCCACGGCGATGCGCCAATCAATCCTCCCTGGATCAACAGCGCATTGAGCGCTCCGCTGGCAATCGTGCCGGCGACGGCCAGATGCCCGTAACGTGAAAAGCGCGCCATGGTATAGACCGCGGCCGGCCGCCAGCGCCCCTGCGCCAGGCGCAGGCAATAGATAAAGGGCAACAGACCGCCAAACCAGCTGGCGACGCAGAAGAGATGCACAGCGTGGTTTGTCCGCTGCAGCACGCCGGTGAGACCATCGTGCATAGCGGCGTGCCCTACCCCGGCGGAAAGCAGCAGCTGGGCCGCCAGCAGGGCCACCAGCTGGCGGGCGCCGTGACGGGGACGGATCCACACTACCGCAAGCGCGATCCACGTCAGTAGGATCTGCCAGATCCACACTCCACCAAAGCGGGTCCCGGCCACCGCCTGCCACACGGCGGGTCGCCAGACATCCGTCCAGCCTTCGCCCATCATTCCTCCCTGCAGGAGATACAGCGCCAGCGTAGAGATCGCGCCGATCAGCAGCAGCGGGCGCAGTAGTGGATAAAAGCGCAGCATCAGCACGCGTCTCAGCGGTACCGGCGCCCACCAGGCGCCATACAGCACGCAGCCAAAAGCCAGCATCAGGGAGATAAAGTGCCCAAAGCGCAGGGTAATATAGAGCCCGGTCAGCATCGCTTACTTCACGCTAAAGGTATATTGCCCTTTGGTTTTATGACCATCCACCGAGACCACATGCCATGCCACGGTGTACTCTCCCGGCGGCAAGGCTTCCGCCAAAGGTAACGTGACCTCGGCCGGATTATCGGCGCTGCGGGTCAGTTTTCCGGTAGCCACCGCATGCTGCTGCGGACCGGTGACGGTCACGCCGCTGAATGCGGGTTCAATACCTTCGGAAAAACTGAGCGTCAGCGTCTGTGGGGAAGCTGAAAGCTGCGCCCCGGCGGTCGGGATCTGCTGCTGCAGGTGAGCGTGGGCGAAGGCGCCCGCCGCGGTTAACATCCCGGCAAGCGCAACGGAGAGGCGCAACGCGCGTCCAGCAAGAAGTCGCATATTCGTCATTCCCTTTTGTTATGTCTGTAGCACAGAGAATAACCCTGTATAATGCCAGAGTCGAGCCAGGCATCTGGCCCTGACCGGATTTATAAGCAGAGTGGAGTGGATGATGGAAAGAAATCTGGCCAAAATTTCGCAAGATGAGATGGATAAAGTCAATGTCGATCTCGCCGCCGCCGGCGTTGCTTTTAAGGAGCGGTACAATATGCCGGTGGTCGCTGATTTAGTCGAGCGTGAACAGCCTGCACATCTGCGCGACTGGTTCCGTGAACGACTGATCGCCCATCGGTTGGCCTCCGTCTCCCTTTCGCGGCTACCGTGGGAGCCGAAACAGAAATAATGCGCGCTCGCCTCCTCCCCGTCGGTTGGCAAGCCCGGCCAATTCCATTACGCTTATTGTTTTGCTCTGGAGCGAGCCATGCTGCGCGTCATTGATACCGAAACCTGCGGCCTGCAGGGGGGCATCGTTGAAATCGCCTCGGTCGATATAGTCGACGGGCAAATTACCAATCCCATGAGCCATCTGGTGCGTCCCGATCGGCCCATCAGCCCGCAGGCGATGGCTATCCACCGGATCACGGAAGAGATGGTCGCCGATAAGCCGTGGATTGAGGAGATTATTCCGCACTATCATGGCAGCCCGTGGTACGTCGCGCATAACGCCAGCTTCGATCGCCGGGTGTTGCCGGAGATGCACGGCGAGTGGATCTGTACGATGAAGCTGGCCCGACGCCTGTGGCCGGGAATCAAATACAGCAATATGGGGTTATATAAGTCACGTAAGCTGAACGTGACTACGCCGCCGGGACTGCATCACCACCGGGCGCTGTATGACTGCTATATCACCGCCGCGCTGCTGCTGGATATCATCAATGTTTCCGGCTGGACCCCTGACGAAATGGCCGATATCACCGGTCGGCCGGCGCTGCTGACTACTTTTACCTTCGGCAAATACCGGGGTAAGGCCGTCGCCGAGATTGCTGAAAACGATCCAGGCTATCTGCGCTGGTTATTCAACAATCTCGACCGCATGAGCCCCGAACTGCGCCTGACGCTCAGGCATTACCTCGGGGAATAGCGCCTACACTGCCGCTTTTCCCGGCAGTGTCCCCTGCGCCAGGGCGATGAAAAAGGCGTACTCCAGCGCCACCCCTTCATAGCTTTTAAAGCGCCCGGATTTTCCGCCGTGTCCGGAATCCATATCGGTGCAGAGCAGCAGCAGGTTATCGTCGGTTTTCAGTTCCCGCAGTTTCGCCACCCATTTAGCCGGCTCCCAGTATTGCACCTGGGAATCATGCAGACCGGTAGTCACCAGCATGTGGGGATACGCCTGCGCCCTCACGCCGTCATAGGGACTGTAGCTTTTCATATAGTGATAATAGGTTTCATCCTGCGGATTTCCCCACTCTTCAAATTCACCGGTGGTCAGCGGAATAGTTTCATCCAGCATGGTGGTCACCACATCGACGAACGGCACCTGGGCTATCACGCCATGGAACAGCTCTGGCCGTTCATTCACGGCCACGCCCATCAGCATTCCGCCGGCGCTGCCCCCCATGCCGTAGCAGAGCCGCGGATCGCCGTACCCCTGGGCAAGCAGCGCGTCACAGACGTCCAGATAGTCGTTGAAGGTATTTTTCTTACACAGGAATTTACCGTCTTCATACCATTGCTGACCCAGCTCGCCGCCGCCGCGGACGTGGGCGATGGCGTAGACAAAGCCGCGGTTGAGCAGGCTCAGCCGGCTGGCGCTGAAATCGGCATCGATACTCTCGCCATATGAGCCATAGCCATAGACCAGCAGCGGGTTGCTCCCTTTGCGAAAATGTTCGCGATGGTAGACCAGAGAGACCGGGACTTCGACGCCATCGCGGGCGGTCACCCACAGGTGTTCGCTCTGGTAGCAGCTCGTATCCAGCCCCTTTACCTCCTGCTGTTTGATCACTCTTCGTTCGCCGGTATCCATATCCAGTTCAAACAGCGTATCCGGCGTAGTCATGGAGGAATAGCCGTAGCGCAGTCGCGACGTTTCGGGCTCCGGATTATAGGCAAGCCAGGTGACATAGGCCGGATCGTCAAAAGCGATCCCCACCACCTCCCGGGTCTTGCGGTTAATTTGCCGCAGACTGGTCAGGCCACGCTGGCGCTCCTCCACAACCAACCAGTCGGTAAACAGGGTAAATCCTTCGAGCATCACGTCGTGACGCGGGGGGATCAGCGTGGTCCACTGTTCTTCATCACGCAGCACGGTACGGTAGAGGCCGAAATTCTTCCCCTCCCGGTTGGAACGAAGATAGAAAGCGTGCTGATAGTGATCAAGACTGTATTCATGATCTTTACGCCGTGGCAGAAAGCAGACCGGCTCGGCGTCTGGCAGTTCGGCGTTGAGCAGCAGCACTTCGCTGGTGGTGGCGCTGGAGAGATAAATTACCACGAACTGCTGGGAGGTGGTTTTATGCACGCTGACGTAGAAGGTCTCATCTTTTTCCTCGTAGACCAGCGCGTCGCTCTGCGCCGGTGTCCCGACGGTGTGGCGCCAGACCTGATAAGGGAGCAGCGTGGTGGGATGTTTACGCACATACCAAACAAAGCGTGAATCGTTACTCCAGGCAAAGCCGGAGGTGACATTTTCGAGGATTTCCGGGTACCACTCGCCGTTGCTGAGGTCGCAAAAGCGCAGGCCGTACTGGCGGCGGGAAAGGTAATCTTCCGCCACCGCCATTAGCTGGTTGTTGGGCGCAATGCCCAGTCCGCCCAGGGTGTAGAACTCGCTCTTCGCCGCCCGCTGGTTGGCATCGAGCAGGATCTCCCACTCATCCCACTCTTCTTTCAGCACCGACTGCCGCTGGTAGATAGCGTATTCGCAGCCCGGCTCATACACCTGACGGTAGCGAAAGCCGTTTTTACTGTAGGGGGCAGAGACTTCCCGCTGCGGAATGCGGTCGATAATCTCCTTCAGCAGACGCTCCTGCAGGCTGAGCTGCGAATCCATCACTTGCTTGCCGTAAGCGTTCTCCGCGTGCAGATACTCCAGCACGTCAGGTCGCGCGCGCTCATCGTCGCGCAGCCAGTAATAATTATCGATGCGTGTATCGCCATGCAAGGTCATGGCGTGAGGGATCCGTTTAGCTTTAGGTGGCATGTTATTCTTCTGCTGCTTTATCGTGACACAAGAGCATTCAGGCCGCAGGGTGGCGCCTGAATGATGACGTGTCTATAAGGGTGGCAAAAGACGCGAGCGATGCAAGCGAAACGTGATGATTTAGACGCTTAGCGCTTGTTTTTGTGACTGGATATCCTGTTCTATATCGGCCCGGACATCTTTCGGCAGCGCCAGGGCGTCTCCCAGCGCATTAAGGTAGCTACGCTCCATAAAATGGTCGATATCAATCACCGCGCAGCTGACGTAGTAGATCTCCAGCGCCTCCTGCGGGTCGATGATGCCCTCGGCGAGACGCTGCGGATCCAGCGGCTGGGCCAGCGCCTGGTCAATTAGCACCCGGGCCTGAACGTCAATATTGGCCGCCCGCAGCTGAGTTTCAATATTCGCCCGCTCGTGGTCATCAATATGACCGTCGCTTTTCGCGGCAAATACCAGGGCCGTGATCAGCCGCACGCTACGCGGATCGACCTCCGCCGGCGCCGCTGCCGTCTCAGGCGCCTGGGCGGATGTATTCTGCGCGCGCATTTTCTGCTGATACTTGTTCCATAACACCGTGCCCGCCACCGCCCCGCCGCCTGCCAGCAGCGCGCTAGTGCCATATTTCGCCAATAATTTGCGTGACGATTTGCTGGCCACCAGCAATCCGGCCAGCCCACCGATGGCGCCGGGCAGCAGGCCGCTCCCTTTTGACGACTCGCCGGACGGTGACGCACCCTGCTGCCCGAGCAGCGACTGCAGTTGATGTAGCCAGTTAGCCATGGTTTTCCTCTCAGGTGACAAACACTGTTATCAGCCTAAACGACGCGATGTCAGGAAATGTTAGATATGGCTAAAGATGCGCAAAGGTACGTGCGACGGCAGCATCGGGGCCGACCGACCAGTGACTGACCGCCAGCGTTCAGGCTGCCTTGGCTTTGCGCGCTTTGGCCGCCGGCACGGCGTCATCACCCGCCGGAGAAGTCTCGGCGGTAGCCGACGGCGCGGAGGCGTCCTGTGCGGGCGTCTCTTGCTCCGGCAGTCGGCCAACTCGCAGGATATGCTGCAGCGCTTCTTTACGCTCCGCCAGCCACATCGCCATGGTATCGCGCTGGACGTCATCCATCTCCAGCGGCGATGTCACCAGCCAGTCATTCAGCACCTCTGCCAGATCGAGCATTTTGTCGTAAGCGTCGGCCTCTTTTTTGCTGGCAAAAGACATTTTTTCCTCACCTTCGCGGATCACCACATATTTAATTTCAACCGCCATACTGCAGCCTCTCAACACTGTATTTTTATACAGTATAGCAAATTTCCCTCCCGGACTCAACTCACGCGCGTTACGCGCGTAAAGACATACGCAAACGTTTTCGTTTATAATCGCTGCCATCTTTTTTTACTGCGGATGAGAGTTATGACTGTATTAGGCACCGCGCTGCGCCCGGCAGCCACCAAAGTTATGCTGTTAGGTTCCGGCGAGTTGGGTAAAGAAGTCGCTATTGAATGTCAGCGTCTGGGCATTGAAACCATCGCCGTAGACCGCTACCCCGATGCCCCGGCGATGCAGGTCGCCCACCGCGCCCACGTCATCAATATGCTGCACGGCGAGAGCCTGCGCGCCCTGATTGAACAGGAAAAACCCGATTACATCGTGCCGGAGATCGAAGCTATCGCTACCGACACCCTGGTCGAACTGGAACAGGCCGGGCAGAAAGTGGTCCCCACGGCGCGGGCGGCAAAGCTCACCATGAACCGCGAAGGCATTCGCCGCCTGGCGGCGGAAGAGCTGCAGCTTCCCACTTCCCGCTATCGTTTTGCCGACAGCGAAGAAGGCTTCCGCGCGGCGGTTACCGAGATCGGTTTGCCATGCATCGTTAAACCGGTGATGAGCTCCTCCGGCAAAGGCCAGAGCTTTATCCGCTCGGCTGACCAGCTCAGCGAAGCCTGGCGCTATGCGCAGCAGGGCGGCCGCGCTGGCGCCGGACGGGTGATCGTCGAGGGGGTGGTGAACTTCGATTTCGAAATCACCCTGCTCACCGTCAGCGCTGTCGATGGCGTGCATTTCTGCGCTCCGGTTGGTCATCGTCAGGAAGACGGCGACTACCGCGAGTCCTGGCAGCCGCAGCAGATGAGCGACCTGGCCCTCGAGCGTGCCCAGACCATCGCCCGCAAGGTGGTGCTGGCGCTGGGAGGTTATGGTCTGTTTGGCGTGGAGCTGTTCGTATGCGGCGACGAGGTGATCTTCAGCGAAGTCTCCCCGCGACCACACGACACCGGGATGGTGACGCTTATCTCCCAGGATCTCTCGGAATTCGCCCTGCACGTTCGCGCCTTCCTCGGGCTACCCGTCGGCGCTATCCGCCAGTATGGTCCGGCCGCCTCCGCGGTGATCCTTCCGCAGTTGTCCAGCCAGAACGTCAGCTTTGGCCAGCTGCAGTCGGCCGTCGGGGCTGGCCTGCAGCTGCGTCTGTTCGGCAAGCCGGAGATTGACGGTACCCGCCGCCTGGGGGTAACCCTCGCCGTCGCCGATTCGGTTGAGGAGGCCGTGGCGCGCGCTAAAGCCGCCGCCGCGGCGGTCATCGTCGAAGGGTAAAGACAAAAAACCCGGTCGCGTTGCCGCAGACCGGGTTGTTGACCTGGAGGCGTGGTTTATTTCGCGCCTTCCACCGCTTCTCGCGCGAGGGTGGTGATGCGATCGTAGTCGCCGGCTTCGAGGGCGTCGGCTGGCACCAGCCAGGAACCGCCGATGCACAGTACGCTGTTCAGCGCCAGGTAGTCACGGTAGTTGGCCGGAGAGATACCGCCGGTCGGGCAGAAACGAATGTGGCCGAACGGACCCGCAATCGCCTGCAAGGCTTTCACGCCGCCGTTGGCTTCCGCCGGGAAGAATTTAAACTCTTTCAGGCCATACTGCATACCCAGCATCAGCTCAGATACCGTGCTGATCCCCGGGATCAGCGGGATGGTGCCGTCTTCGGTCGCCGCTTTCAGCAGGGATTCGGTAAGACCCGGGCTGATAGCGAACTGCGCGCCGGCTTCCGTTACCGCTTTCAACTGCTCAACGTTGGTAACCGTGCCCGCGCCGACAATCGCGTCCGGAACTTCTTTGGCAATCGCGCGGATCGCCTCCAGGGCGCACTCGGTGCGCAGGGTAACTTCCAGCACGCGAACGCCGCCCGCCACCAGCGCTTTCGCCATCGGTACCGCGTGTTCCAGCTTTTTCACTACGATAACCGGGACAACCGGACCGGAGGTGAGGATTGCTTCTGCTGTTGTTTTCCAGTTTTTCATCAGGATTTTCTCTCGCCAGATCTAGAAATTAAATCGTCTTAAAAAGTGATGCAGGTTGCGCCCTGCTCCGCGCCAGAGAGCTTCTCACGCAGCGCCCCAAACATCTCCCGACCGGTTCCCACGCGCGACGCGCTGAGGTCAGGGATATGCGGCTGACGCGCCGCCAGTTCGGCCTCATCCACCAGCAGCGTCAGTTCCCCCGTCTGTCCGTTCACGCGAATAAGATCGCCATCGCGCACTTTCGCCAGCAAGCCGCCATCATACGCTTCAGGCGTGACGTGAATGGCTGACGGGACTTTACCGGAGGCGCCAGAAAGTCGGCCATCGGTCACCAGCGCTATTTTGAAACGGCGGTCCAATAATACACCAAGTGGCGGCATAAGTTTATGTAATTCTGGCATCCCGTTCGCTTTTGGCCCCTGATGACGGACCACCACCACGCAGTCTTTGTCCAGCAGCCCCGCTTCAAAGGCCGGCAACACGTCGTGCTGGCTCTCAAATACCACCGCCGGCGCTTCAATCACCAGGTTCTCCACTGGGACCGCCGAAGTTTTCATCACCGCGCGTCCCAGGTTGCCGCTCAGCACCTTGGTGCCGCCGTGGCGGGAGAATGGTTTTTCAAAGGTCGCGATGACCTGGTCGTCCAATGGCGCTGTCGCCCCTTCGCGCCAGCCCAGCTCGCCGTTATTCAGCCATGGCTCCAGGGTGTAGCGCGACAGGCCAAAGCCGGCCACGGTGTGAACATCCTCATGCAGCAGGCCGCCTTTCAGCAGCTCGCGCACCAGTACCGGAACGCCGCCTGCCGCCTGGAAGTGGTTGATATCCGCCGGGCCGTTGGGATAGAGGCGCGCCAGCAGCGGCACCACGTCTGACAGGTCGGAGAAATCGTCCCAGTTAATGATAATTCCCGCCGCGCGGGCCATCGCCACCAGGTGCATAGTGTGGTTGGTGGAGCCACCGGTCGCCAGCAGCGCCACGATGCCGTTGACCACCACTTTTTCGTCAAACATTTTGCCCAGCGGCATCCACTCATTGCCGTTGCCGGTCATGCGGGTGACCTGGCGCGCGGCGGCGGCGGTCAGCGCTTCCCGCAGCGGAGCATCCGGATGGACAAAGGACGAGCCCGGCAGCTGCATGCCCATAAATTCGACCACCATCTGGTTGGTGTTCGCCGTTCCGTAGAAAGTACAGGTCCCCGGCGCGTGATAAGAGGCGGCTTCGGACTCCAGGAGCGCCATACGGTCAACTTTCCCTTCTGCATACAGCTGGCGAATGCGAACCTTCTCTTTATTCGGCAGGCCGCTGGCCATCGGACCGGAGGGAATAAAGACCGACGGCAGATGGCCAAATGAGAGCGCCGCCATGGTCAGACCGGGAACAATTTTATCGCAGACCCCGAGATACAGGGCCCCGTCGAACATGTTATGCGACAGGCCGATGGCGGCGGACATAGCGATCACCTCGCGGCTCAGGAGTGAAAGCTCCATCCCGTCCTGCCCCTGCGTTACGCCGTCGCACATCGCCGGCACGCCGCCGGCGACCTGGCCGACCGCATTGGCGCTGTGCAGCGCTTTGCGGATGATCTCCGGGTAGTGTTCATAGGGCTGGTGAGCGGACAACATGTCGTTGTAGGAGGTGATGATGGCAATGTTGTTGCGCAACATGCTCTTCAGGGAGGCTTTGTCGTCAGCCTGGCAGGCCGCGAATCCGTGAGCCAGATTGCCGCAGGCCAGTTGCGCACGATGCACGGTGTCGGTTTTGGCCTGGTTAATCCTTGCGAGGTAAGCCGCGCGGGTGTCACGCGACCGTTCGATAATGCGATTTGTTACCCGTAACATTGTCGAATTCATAAAGGCTCCTCAAATTTTTATCTGTCCGGCCGCTGCGTGATGACGTGTTGACGTGGTAAAGGCCACAAACACCAGCGCTCAGGGGCAAAATGTCTGCAGGCAGTGTAATAAAAAAAGCCCCGTGGGTGAATCCTCACGGGGCTTAAAAGATTAAAAAGCGTGCGACTTTCTGCGTCAGATCATGTTACCGGTAAAATAACCCTGACGGATTAGCCTCCAGCCTTACTCGAACTCGTTCCATGAACGACCGTCGCGAGTGATCATGGCCACCGACGCAACCGGTCCCCAGGTCCCGGCCTGATACGGTTTCGGCGCATCGCGGTCGGCTGCCCAGGCTTCGGTAATGGAGTCAACCCATTTCCACGCCTCTTCTACTTCGTCACGGCGAACGAACAGCGCCTGGATGCCACGCATGGTCTCCAGCAGCAGACGTTCATAGGCATCGGCCAGGTGCGTCTGGTTGAAGGTTTCGGAGTAGCTCAGATCCAGTTTAGTGATCTGCAGGTTATGTTTATGATCGAGGCCCGGCACTTTGTTCAGTACCTGGATATCTACCCCTTCGTCCGGCTGCAGGCGAATGGTCAGCTTGTTCTGCGGCAGCTCCTGCCAGGTCTCTTTAAACAGATTCAGTTCCGGGGTTTTGAAGTAAACCACTACCTCTGAGCATTTGGTCGGCAGACGTTTGCCGGTGCGCAGATAGAACGGTACGCCAGCCCAGCGCCAGTTATCGATATCGACGCGGATCGCCACGAAGGTTTCGGTGTTGCTGGTCTTGTTGGCCCCCTCCTCTTCGAGATAGCCAGGCACTTTTTTGCCCTGGGCAAAGCCGGCGGTATACTGGCCGCGAACGGTTTTCTCGCGCACGTTGGAGCGGTCAATACGGCGCAGGGATTTCAGCACCTTGACCTTTTCATCACGGATGCTGTCGGCGCTGAGATCGGACGGCGGCGACATGGCAATCATGCACAGGATCTGCAGCAGGTGGTTCTGGATCATGTCGCGCATCTGCCCGGCCTGGTCGAAGTAACCCCAGCGCCCTTCAATACCCACCTCTTCCGCGACGGTGATTTCGACGTGATCGATGGTGCGGCAGTCCCAGTTATTGACGAACAGGGAGTTGGCGAAGCGCAGCGCCAGCAGGTTGAGGACCGTCTCTTTACCGAGATAGTGGTCGATACGGTAGACCTGACACTCTTCAAAAAACTCGCCGACCTGGTCGTTGATTTCACGGGAGGTTTCCAGCGAGGTGCCGAGCGGTTTTTCCATGACCACGCGCGCAGGCTTGGCATTAAGCTTCGCTTCGCCCAGCCCTTTACAGATCGCGCCAAAGGTGCTCGGCGGCATAGCGAAATAGTTGATGGTGACACGGTTCTTTTGATCCAGCATCTCACCCAGGCGGGTGAAGCCGCTGGTGTCATTGACGTCAAGATTACAGAACTCCAGGCGTCCGCTCAGGGTATCCCACAAACCTTCATCAATTTTTTCCTTCATGAAGGTTTCCAGCGCTTCGCGCACGACTTTGGTATAAGCCGCTTTATCCCAGTCGGCACGGCCGACGCCAATGATTCTGGTGTCAGCGTGGATCTGGCCCGCCTTTTCAAGCTGATACAGGGAAGGCAACAATTTACGCCGCGCCAGGTCGCCCTTCGCGCCGAAAATGACCAGGTCGCATGCCTGGGCCGTTTGCGTTACCGCCATGTCATTCTCCTCAGTTGATAGTCTGGTGCTTTTGCCAGGCTATATTTGTAATTTTCTTACACTGCACTGTACTGTGTTTACGTATTTCCCGAAAGCCTTCCCCTTCGTTTGCGGCGGTAAAACCGCACAGGGTGAAAACATTCGGCGATGATTTGGGCATTCGGCCGTTATTGTTCGTTGTTTGTACCTGGTTCAGGTCAGTAAAATACGACCCTGATCATGTAATGAAAAAAAACAACATCATTTCACGTCATTCCTCACCGCTTGCGCTTGCGGAGGGGTATATTCTTGCTAAAACGCCCAATGATTTCACCCATTAATGAAATCGTTTCCATTGATGAGCGCCCTGTTACTAATGAACATGCTGGAAAAAATCCAGTCCCGACTGGAACACCTTAGCAAATCTGAACGCAAAGTGGCGGAAGTGATCCTCGCCACCCCCGAGCAGGCCATTCATTCGAGCATCGCCGCCCTCGCCCTTGAGGCCGGGGTTAGCGAACCGACCGTCAATCGCTTCTGCCGTAGTCTCGAAACCCGCGGATTCCCTGACTTCAAACTGCATCTGGCCCAGAGCCTTGCGCACGGCACGCTCTATGTTAACCGGAATGTCGATGAAGACGACAGCGTTGAGTCATACACGGGAAAAATATTCGAATCGGCCATGGCGAGTTTAGATCAGGTGCACCATTCTCTCGACATGTCGGCGGTAAATCGCGCGGTGGATCTGCTGACTCAGGCCAAAAAAATCGCCTTTTTCGGCCTCGGCTCCTCAGCGGCGGTCGCTCACGACGCGATGAACAAATTTTTCCGCTTTAACGTGCCGGTCATCTATTCCGACGACATTGTCCTGCAACGGATGAGCTGTATGAATTGCGATGACGATGATGTGGTGGTGATTATCTCGCATACCGGAAGAACCAAGAGCCTGGTGGAGCTGGCGCAGCTGGCTCGTGAAAACGATGCCATGGTGATCGCGCTCACCTCCGCCGGTACGCCGCTAGCCAGGGAAGCCACGCTCGCCATTACCCTTGATGTGCCGGAAGATACCGACATCTATATGCCGATGGTCTCCCGTTTGGCCCAGTTGACCGTCATTGACGTGTTGGCGACTGGCTTTACCTTGCGTCGGGGGGCAAAATTCAGAGATAACTTGAAGAGGGTCAAGGAAGCGCTGAAGGAATCGCGTTTTGATAAAGAACCATTCGTACCCAGTGATAATCAATAAAAGTTGATAACAAGCAGTACCCCATTACACCTTCGATAACGATCCGGCTGTGCGACGTTGCAGGCTGGCGCTACCGAATCCATGTTCACGCAACACCAAAGTTGTATCAGTCAACGGAGTATTACATGTCCAGAAGGCTTCGCAGAACCAAAATCGTTACTACCTTAGGCCCGGCAACTGACCGCGATAACAACCTGGAAAAGGTTATCGCCGCGGGCGCAAACGTAGTACGTATGAACTTCTCTCACGGCACCCCGGAAGATCATCAGCTCCGTGCCGACAAAGTGCGTGAGATTGCGGCAAAACTGGGCCGTCATGTGGCCATCCTCGGCGACCTCCAGGGACCAAAAATTCGCGTATCGACCTTCAAAGAAGGCAAAATTTTCCTCAACGTCGGCGATAAATTCCTGCTCGACGCAAACCTTGGCAAAGGCGAAGGCGACAAAGAGAAAGTCGGGATCGACTATAAAGGCCTGCCGGCGGACGTCGTGCCGGGCGATATCTTATTGCTCGACGATGGTCGCGTGCAGCTGAAAGTCCTCGAAGTTCAGGGGATGAAAGTGTTCACTGAAGTGACCGTCGGCGGCCCGTTGTCCAACAACAAAGGGATCAACAAGCTGGGCGGCGGCCTGTCTGCCGAAGCGCTGACCGACAAAGATAAAGCTGATATCGTCACCGCCGCTAAAATCGGCGTCGACTACCTGGCCGTCTCTTTCCCGCGCTGCGGCGAAGACCTGAACTACGCCCGTCGCCTGGCGCGCGATGCCGGCTGCGATGCGAAAATCGTCGCCAAAGTTGAGCGTGCCGAAGCGGTTTGCGATCAGGATGCGATGGACGACGTGATCCTCGCCTCCGATGTGGTAATGGTTGCCCGTGGCGACCTCGGCGTCGAGATCGGCGATCCTGAGCTGGTGGGCATCCAGAAAGCGCTGATCCGTCGTGCCCGTCAGCTGAACCGTTCCGTCATCACCGCCACCCAGATGATGGAGTCGATGATCACCAACCCGATGCCGACTCGCGCGGAAGTGATGGACGTGGCCAACGCCGTGCTGGATGGTACCGATGCGGTGATGCTCTCCGCGGAGACCGCTGCCGGTCAGTATCCTTCGGAAACCGTGGCCGCGATGGCGCGCGTGTGTCTGGGCGCGGAAAAAATCCCTAGCCTCAACGTCTCCAAACACCGTCTGGACGTCCAGTTCGACAACGTGGAAGAAGCGATTGCCATGTCGGCGATGTATGCCGCCAACCACCTGAAAGGCATTACCGCCATCATCACCATGACCGAATCGGGCCGTACCGCGCTGATGACTTCGCGCATTAGCTCCGGTCTGCCGATTTTCGCCCTCTCCCGCCACGAGCGCACCCTGAACCTGACCGCCCTCTACCGCGGGGTGACGCCGGTGTTCTTCGACAGCCAGAATGACGGGGTGGCCGCCGCGCACGACGCCGTCAATCTGCTGCGGGACAAAGGCTATCTGGTCTCCGGCGACCTCGTGGTCGTGACCCAGGGTGACGTGATGAGCACCATCGGCAGCACCAACACCACCCGTATCCTCACCGTCGAGTAAGCACGGTAGAGATAAAAAAGCCTCCTGACGGAGGCTTTTTTTATTTCTTTTTCGGGAACAGCTCTTTGCGTTTATAGGGCTCGATTTCACCCGGCTTGCGCGTTTTCAGCAGCTTCAGGATCCAGGTATACTGCTCGGTGTGCGGCTTAACAAACACTTCCACTTCTTCGTTCATCCGCCGGGCGATGGTCGTATCGTCAGCGTCCAGCAGATCGTCCATCGGCGGGCGCACCAGCACCGTCAGGCGGTGCGTCTTGCTATCGTAGACCGGGAACAGCGGTACGACGCGGGCGCGGCACACTTTCATTAAGCGGCCAATCGCCGGCAGCGTGGCCTTGTAGGTAGCAAAGAAATCCACAAACTCGCTGTGTTCGGCGCCGTGATCCTGATCGGGCAGATAGTAGCCCCAGTAGCCCTGACGCACCGACTGAATAAACGGTTTGATCCCATCGTTGCGCGCGTGCATACGCCCGCCAAAACGACGACGCACGGTATTCCACACGTAATCGAACACCGGGTTACCCTGGTTATGGAACATCGCCGCCATCTTCTGCCCGCCGGAGGCCATCAGCATCGCCGGGATATCCACACCCCATGCATGCGGAACGAGAAAAATCACCTTCTCATTATTGCGCTGCATCTCGTCGATGATCGCTTTCCCCTGCCAGTCAACGCGGGCAAGGATTTTCTGCGGATCGCGCAGGCCCAGCTCGGCCATCATCACCATCGCCTGCGGCGCCGAGGCATACATGGCGTCGATAATAGCTTCCCGCTCGTACTCGCTTTTTTCCGGGAAGCAGTACAGCAAATTAATCTGCGCCCGGCGGCGCGAGCTTTTCGCCAGACGCCCTACCAGACGACCGAGTTTGCCGAGGAGCGGATCGCGAAAGGATGGCGGCGTCAGCGCAATACCGGCGAAGGCAAAGACCCCCAGCCAGGCGCCCCAGTAGCGCGGCAGTAAAAAGGATTTTTCAAACTTAGGGATAAACTCAATATTATTTTTTTTCGTTTCCATGCCCAATCCGCAGATCGACTGCTTAATCAAGATAATGGGATAGTGTAGCGAGACGTCGGGTATCCTACAAAAGAAAAAGCCGGCGCCCTGGGGCACCGGCTTTCCACTGACCGGTGGTTAGTCAAACCGCAGCTGCGGAACGACCTCTTTGACCTGCGCCAGATAGTCGGTCCGGTCGGAACCGCTCAGCCCTTCGGTACGCGGCAGCTTAGCCGTCAGCGGGTTGACCGCCTGCTGGTTGATCCACACTTCGTAGTGCAGGTGTGGCCCGGTAGAGCGTCCGGTATTCCCCGACAGCGCAATGCGATCCCCGCGCTTCACTTTCTGCCCCGGCTTCACTAACAGCTTACGCAGGTGCATGTAGCGAGTGGTATAGGTGCGGCCGTGGCGGATCGCGACGTAATACCCGGCAGCGCCGCTGCGTTTGGCCACGACTACTTCACCATCGCCCACCGCCAGCACTGGCGTTCCCTGCGGCATCGCGAAATCGACGCCACGGTGCGGCGCGACGCGGCCGGTGACCGGGTTCAGACGACGCGGATTAAAGTTAGAGGAGACGCGGAACTGACGCGCCGTTGGGAAGCGCATAAAGCCCTTCGCCAGACCCGTGCCGTTGCGGTCGTAGAATTTGCCGTCTTCGGCGCGGATGGCATAGTAATCCTTACCGTCAGAGCGAAGACGCACGCCGAGTAACTGGCTTTGCTCACGTTTGCCGTCGAGCATTTCGCGCGACATCAATACCGAGAATTCGTCGCCTTTCTTCAGCTTACGGAAATCCATCTGCCACTGCATGGCCTTGATCACCGCGTTGATTTCCGTGCTGGTCAGCCCGGCATCACGCGCGCTGGAGACAAAGCTGGCGCCGACGGTGCCCTTCAGCACGCTGTTGACCCAATCGCCTTTCTGCAGCTCGCTGCTCATTTTAAAACCGTTATCCACACGGGTATAGGTGCGGGTCTCGCGGCGGGACATCTCCCAGGTCAGGCTCTGCAGATCGCCGTCGGCGGTCAGGGTCCAGGAGAGCTGCTGGCCAATCTTCAGGTTGCGCAGCTCTTTATCGGCGGAGGAAAGCTGGGCGATATCGCCCATATCGATACCGTACTGGTTCAGAATACTGCTGAGCGTATCGCCGGTCGACACCACATATTCGTGCCCGCCGGCATCGCTATCGGCTTTTTCGTCGAGCTCATCCTGAGGAATGGCTTCTTCTTCCTGCGGGGCCTGATCGATCGGCTCGGAGGCTTCCGGCAGCAGGGAACGGATCTCGCTTTTTTCCAGTTCAATGGTTCTGACGATGGGGGCGGATTCCGGGTGGTAAATGTAGGGTCGCCAGACGGCGACCGCTAAGGTAAGAACGCTAAGCGACCCCAGCATAACGCGATGAGGTCGTGGCAGATTGTTGAATGCCTGAGTGACAGCGCGGGCTATCTGTTGCACGTATTCACTTCCTCGTTAATCTCCTTTCAGGCAGCTCGAATACTGATTCGCCAGTTGGGTGAGGAATTGCGGGTAACTCGTTTTACCCAGCGTAATTCCTGTTCCCAGTGGATCCAGGGTTCCCATGCGCACAGACGTGCCCCGGGCAACAGCTTCGATAACCGCTGGCCTGAACTGTGGCTCAGCAAAAACGCAAGTGGCTTTCTGCTCAACCAGTTGTGTTCTGATTTCGTGTAAACGCTGCGCACCGGGCTGTATTTCAGGGTTGACGGTAAAGTGCCCCAGCGAGGTCAAACCGTAGTGTTTTTCAAAGTAACCGTAGGCGTCATGAAAAACGAAATAGCCCTTCCCTTTCAGCGGTGCCAGCTCATTGCTCACCTGCTTGTCGGTCGCCGCCAGCGCGGTCTCGAACTGCTGCAGGTTGCTGTCGAGTTTGGCTCGACTCTGCGGCATAAGTTCCAATAATTTATCGTGGATTGCAACCGCCGAAAGCCGCGCTATCTCTGGGGATAACCACAGATGCATATTGTAAATACCGTGATGGTGATCGCCGTCACCTTTTTCTGCTGCGCCATGGTCAT
This sequence comes from Klebsiella sp. K47, assembly GCF_051858335.1. Taxonomy (NCBI): domain Bacteria; kingdom Pseudomonadati; phylum Pseudomonadota; class Gammaproteobacteria; order Enterobacterales; family Enterobacteriaceae; genus Klebsiella; species Klebsiella sp. K47. The sequence continues at coordinate 61,161 of NZ_JBPYUI010000007.1, read as the reverse complement.
GACCATGGTGATCGTCATCGTCGTCCGCCCCGGTGATGAGCAGCGGTTTGACCCCATCCAGCTCGGCAATCGTCACCTTTTTATTCGCCGCAATGCTTTGCGTCGACTTATCCATAAAGGCTTCCATTTCCGGACCAATCCACACCACTAAGTCTGCGTTCTGTAAGCGTTTTACATCAGAAGGACGGAGGGAATAATCATGCTCGGAGGCGCCATCGGGCAGCAGCACCTGGGTCTCGGTCACCCCATCGGCGATGGCCGCCGCAATAAAGCCCAGCGGTTTCATAGAAGTCACCACGGCGGCGCTGGCCAGCGGTACCTGCGCGAACAAAAAAACAGCGCCAAGTCCAGCGCAAAGAAGCGTATTTTTATGTAACATAATGCGTCTAGTCATCGAAATAAGTGAGTGTGATGTGATATTATAACATTCACTAGCTTGTGCAACCCCTAAATTACTATGACAAACCTTGTAACGCTGGAAAATGTCTCGGTGGCCTTTGGCCAACGCCGCGTGTTGTCTGACATCTCGCTGGCTCTCACGCCAGGCAAAATCTTAACCCTGCTGGGCCCCAACGGCGCCGGCAAATCGACCCTTGTGCGGGTGGTTCTCGGGCTGGTAGCACCGACAGAGGGTGTTATCAAGCGTGACGCACGCCTGCGCATCGGCTATGTGCCGCAGAAACTGCATCTGGACGCCACGCTGCCGCTGACCGTTAGCCGCTTCCTGCGTTTGCGCCCGGGCACCCGTAAAGACGACATCCTGCCGGCGCTGAAGCGCGTGCAGGCGGGGCATCTGATCGATGCGCCGATGCAAAAGCTCTCCGGCGGCGAAACGCAGCGCGTACTGCTGGCCCGCGCCCTGCTCAACCGTCCGCAGCTGCTGGTGCTGGATGAACCGACCCAGGGTGTTGACGTCAACGGCCAGGTGGCGCTCTACGATCTTATCAACCAGCTGCGCCATGAACTGGACTGCGCGGTGCTAATGGTATCCCACGATCTGCATCTGGTGATGGCCAAAACCGACGAAGTTTTGTGCCTGAACCAGCATATCTGCTGCTCTGGCGCACCGGAGGTGGTCTCCATGCACCCGGAGTTTATCTCCATGTTCGGCCCGCGCGGCGCGGAACAGCTGGGGATATACCGCCACCACCATAATCACCGCCACGACCTTCAGGGGCGAATTGTACTGCGTCGGGGAAACAGCCGCTAATGATTGAACTTCTGTTACCTGGCTGGCTTGCCGGGATGATGCTGGCCTGCGCCGCTGGTCCGCTGGGCTCCTTTGTGGTCTGGCGCCGCATGTCTTATTTCGGCGACACGCTGGCGCATGCGTCTCTGCTCGGCGTCGCTTTCGGTTTATTGCTTAACGTCAATCCGTTCTATGCGGTGATCGCCGTGACCCTGCTGCTGGCCGGCGGGCTGGTGTGGCTGGAAAAACGACCGCATCTGGCGATCGATACCCTGCTGGGCATCATGGCGCACAGCGCGCTGTCCCTGGGGCTGGTAGTGGTCAGTCTGATGTCTAACGTCCGCGTCGATCTGATGGCGTACCTGTTCGGCGATCTGCTGGCGGTTACGCCGCAGGACCTGATCGCCATTGCCACTGGCGTGGTGATTGTGATTGGCATTCTACTCTGGCAGTGGCGAAATCTGCTGGCGATGACCATCAGTCCGGACCTGGCGTTTGTCGACGGCGTGAAGCTGCAGCGGGTCAAGCTGCTGTTGATGCTGGTCACCGCCCTGACTATCGGCGTGGCGATGAAGTTCGTCGGGGCGCTGATCATTACTTCCCTGCTGATTATACCTGCCGCCACCGCCCGCCGTTTTGCCCGTACGCCGGAGCAGATGGCCGCCGTGGCGGTGGGCGTGGGCATGCTGGCCGTTACCGGCGGGTTAACCTTCTCGGCTTTCTATGATACCCCGGCCGGGCCGTCGGTGGTGCTCTGCGCCGCGGTGCTGTTTATTCTCAGCATGACGAAAAAAGCCGCCAGCTGAAAATGAAAAAGCCCGGTCACGCTGCTGACCGGGCTTCACCATAAACTGCTCAACCGCAACGCGCTACGGCATTTCCGGCGGCGTAATCCCGAAATGATTCCAGGCGCGCACCGTCGCCATTCTTCCCCGCGGCGTACGCTGCAGAAAGCCCTGCTGAATTAAGTAGGGCTCCAGTACATCTTCAATGGTTTCCCGCTCTTCGCCAATCGCGGCGGCGAGGTTATCCAGCCCCACCGGGCCGCCAAAGAACTTATCTATCACCGCCAGCAGCAGCTTACGGTCCATATAGTCGAACCCTTCCGCATCGACGTTAAGCATATCCAGCGCCTGGGCGGCAATATCGGCGGAGATGGTGCCGTCGTGGCGCACTTCCGCAAAGTCACGCACCCGGCGCAGCAGACGGTTGGCAATACGCGGCGTGCCGCGTGAACGGCGGGCTACTTCCAGCGCGCCCTCGTCGCTCATCTCCAGCCCCATATGGCGGGCGCTGCGGCTGACAATATGCTGCAGATCGGGGATCTGATAGAACTCCAGACGCTGCACGATGCCAAAGCGGTCGCGCAGCGGCGAGGTCAACGAACCGGCGCGGGTGGTGGCGCCGATCAGGGTAAACGGCGGCAGATCGATCTTGATGGAACGCGCCGCGGGACCTTCGCCAATCATAATATCCAGCTGGTAGTCTTCCATTGCCGGATAGAGCACCTCTTCCACCACCGGCGAGAGGCGATGGATCTCATCGATAAACAGAACATCGTGCGGTTCGAGGTTGGTGAGCATCGCGGCGAGATCGCCCGCCTTCTCCAGCACCGGGCCGGAGGTGGTACGCAGATTCACCCCCATTTCATTGGCGACGATATTGGCCAGGGTGGTTTTCCCCAACCCTGGCGGGCCAAAAATCAGCAGGTGATCGAGGGCGTCGCCGCGCAGCTTCGCCGCCTGGATAAAGATCTCCATCTGCGAACGCACCTGCGGCTGGCCGACATACTCTGCCAGCAATTTTGGGCGGATGGCGCGGTCAGCGGCCTCTTCAAAGCCGCTGCTGTCTGCCGATACCAGCCGGTCTGCTTCAATCATCCCTTACCTCACAACGCAGCGCGCAGCGCTTCGCGAATTAGCGTTTCACTGTTGGCGTCCGGACGCGCGATCTTGCTGACCATCCGGCTGGCCTCCTGCGGTTTATAGCCCAGCGCGACCAGCGCGGCAACCGCTTCCTGCTCGGCATCGTCCGCCGTTGGGCCTGCCGGCGAGGTCAGCACCAGATCGGCCGCCGGGGTGAACAGGTCGCCGTGCAGCCCTTTGAAGCGGTCTTTCATCTCAACGATCAGACGTTCAGCGGTTTTTTTGCCAATCCCCGGCAGCTTCACCAGCGAGGCGACCTCTTCCCGTTCAACGGCGTTGACGAACTGCTGCGCCGACATGCCGGAGAGGATCGCCAGCGCCAGCTTGGGCCCCACGCCGTTGGTTTTAATCAGCTCTTTAAACAGGGTACGTTCCTGTTTGTTGTTAAACCCATACAGCAGCTGGGCATCTTCACGCACCACAAAGTGGGTGAAGACGATCGCCTCCTGCCCGGCCTCCGGCAGCTCATAGAAGCAGGTCATTGGCATATGCACTTCATAGCCGACGCCCGCCGTTTCCAGCAACACCAGCGGGGGTTGTTTTTCGAGAATGATGCCTCTGAGTCTGCCTATCACGTGGGGCTCCTGCGTTATGGTCTAAGTATCAGGCGGTATCATAAAAAAAGGCTGGATAGATATCCAGCCTGATTTGCGATTATCGTAAGCGCCCCCGCGCCAGATTGAGCCGGGCCTCGCTGATCTGAGCGGCATTCTGGCTGACATGGCAATGGGTGATGGCGATCGCCAGCGCATCCGCCGCATCCGCCTGCGGATTGGCGGGCAGCTTGAGCAAGGTGCGCACCATATGCTGGACCTGGCTCTTTTCGGCGCTGCCAATCCCGACCACGGTCTGCTTGACCTGACGGGCGGCGTATTCAAACACCGGCAGCGCCTGATTGGTCGCTGCGACGATCGCCACCCCACGCGCCTGCCCGAGCTTTAACGCCGAGTCGGCATTCTTGGCCATAAAGACCTGCTCAATGGCGAAATAGTCGGGCTGGAACTGGGTGATGATCTCCGTCACCCCGGCGTAGATCAGCTTCAGCCGCGACGGCAGATCGTCCACTTTGGTGCGGATGCATCCGCTGCCCAGGTAGCTCAGCTGCCGCCCAACCTGGCGGATCACGCCATAACCGGTAACGCGCGACCCCGGGTCAATGCCGAGAATAATAGCCATCACGCGCCTCCGGTTAACCGTGGATGCGGCTGCATCACAGGGTGGCTGCGACCTCGTCGGAGATCTCGCCGTTATGGTACACTTCCTGCACGTCGTCGCAGTCTTCGAGCATATCGATCAGACGCAGCAGCTTCGGCGCCGTCTCGGCATCCATATCCGCTTTGGTGGACGGAATCATTGAGACTTCGGCAGCGTCGGCTTTCAGGCCGGCGGCTTCCAGCGCGTCGCGCACGGCGCCCATCTCTTCCCAGGCGGTGTAGACGTCGATGGCGCCGTCGTCATAGGTCACCACGTCTTCTGCGCCTGCTTCCAGCGCCGCTTCCATGATAGTGTCTTCATCGCCTTTCTCGAAGGAGATAACGCCTTTCTTGCTGAACAGGTAGGAGACGGAACCATCGGTGCCGAGGTTACCCCCGGTTTTGGTGAAGGCGTGACGCACTTCCGCAACGGTACGGTTACGGTTGTCGGACAGACATTCCACCATCACCGCGGTGCCGCCAGGACCGTAGCCTTCATAAATGATGGTTTCCATGTTCGCGTCTTCATCGCCGCCGACGCCGCGCGCGATGGCGCGGTTCAGGGTGTCGCGAGTCATGTTGTTAGACAGCGCTTTATCAACGGCCGCACGCAGACGCGGGTTGGAAGCCGGATCGCCGCCGCCCAGACGCGCGGCGGTGACCAGCTCGCGAATGATTTTCGTAAAGATTTTACCGCGTTTGGCATCCTGTGCCGCTTTGCGGTGTTTGGTGTTGGCCCATTTACTATGACCTGCCATAAAAAACTCTCCAAAAAGCGCGCCCTTTCAGGCGGCGTTAATTACAAATTCTTCAATCGCCTGCCGGTTGCTCCACGACTTGGTCAGCGCAGCGGCTTCCGTCGCGCTGACCCAGCGATAGGCCAGATGTTCGGTGAAAGTAATCTCCCGCTCATGAGGCAGCGCAAGACAGAACCAGAATTCCGTATTGCGCTCTACACCCGGCGCATAGCGATGACGCAAATGAGAAAATATCTCGAACTCCACCGTGCGCTGACAGTCGATTAAGGTCAGTTGCTCGCAGGCAACGTCAATGGCGACCTCTTCCTTTACTTCACGCGCGGCGGCCTGCAGCGCGGTCTCTCCAGCTTCCAGGCTGCCGGTGACCGACTGCCAGAACGCGGGATCGTCGCGCCGCTGCAACATCAGCACCCGTTTCGTATCTTCGGCGTAAATCACCACCAGCACCGAAACGGGCAGCTTAAATGACATATTACTTGTTCTCCAGAGACGCTTTTGCCTCTTTCTCCACAACCTGAATACCCAGTTCACCGAGCGCCGCAGGATTGGCGAAGCTTGGCGCTTCGGTCATCAGGCAGGCGGCCGCGGTGGTTTTCGGGAAAGCGATAACGTCGCGGATGTTATCGGTACCGGTCAGCAGCATGGTCAGACGGTCAAGACCGAAGGCCAGACCCGCATGCGGCGGCGTACCGTACTTCAGCGCATCCAGCAGGAAGCCGAATTTCTCACGCTGTTCCTGTTCGTTAATGCCCAGAATACCAAATACGGTCTGCTGCATCTCGCCGCGGTGGATTCGCACCGAACCGCCGCCGACTTCATAACCGTTAATAACCATATCGTAGGCGTTGGCTACAGCCTCTTCCGGCGCGGCTTTCAGCTCATCCGCGGTCATATCTTTCGGCGAGGTGAACGGATGGTGCATCGCCGTCAGGCCGCCTTCGCCGTCGTCTTCGAACATCGGGAAGTCGATCACCCACAGCGGCGCCCATTTGCTCTCGTCAGTCAGACTCAGGTCTTTACCCAGCTTCAGACGCAGCGCGCCCAGCGCGTCGGCCACTACTTTCTTGTTGTCGGCGCCGAAGAAGATCATGTCTCCATCCTGCGCGCCGGTGCGGTCAAGGATCGCTTCCACGATTTCAGCGGTCAGGAATTTGGCCACCGGGCTGTTGATCCCGTCCATGCCTTTGGCACGCTCGGTCACTTTAATATAGGCCAGCCCTTTCGCGCCGTAGATCTTCACAAAGTTGCCGTATTCGTCAATCAGCTTGCGGGTCAGAGAGGCCCCGCCCGGGACGCGCAGGGCCGCCACGCGCCCTTTCGGATCGTTGGCCGGGCCGGCAAAGACCGCGAATTCCACAGACTTCAGCAGGTCGGCGACGTCCACCAGCTCCATCGGGTTACGCAGATCCGGTTTATCGGAGCCATAGCGACGTTCGGCTTCGGCGAAGGTCATGATCGGGAACTCGCCCAGGTCGACGCCTTTCACTTCCAGCCACAGCTGACGCACCATCGCCTCCATGATCTCACGCACCTGCGGCGCGGTCATAAAGGAGGTTTCCACGTCGATCTGGGTGAATTCAGGCTGACGGTCGGCACGCAGGTCTTCATCGCGGAAACATTTAACGATCTGATAATAGCGATCGAAGCCGGACATCATCAGCAGCTGTTTGAACAGCTGCGGCGACTGCGGCAGCGCGTAGAATTTGCCTTTGTGCACGCGGGAAGGCACGAGGTAATCGCGGGCGCCTTCCGGGGTGGCTTTAGTCAGCATCGGGGTTTCGATGTCGAGGAAGCCATGGTCGTCCATAAAGCGGCGCACAAAGCTGGTAATTTTCGCGCGGGTTTTCAGGCGCTGCGCCATCTCCGGACGACGCAGGTCGAGGTAGCGGTATTTCAGACGCGCTTCTTCGGTGTTGACGTGATTGGAGTCCAGCGGCAGCGATTCTGAGCGGTTAATGATCGTCAGATCGGAAGCCAGCACTTCGATAGCGCCGGTGGCCATGTCCGCGTTGATGTTTTTCTCTTCACGCGCGCGAACGGTGCCAGTGACCTGAATGCAGAACTCATTACGCAGTTCAGAGGCTAACTTCAACGCATCCGCACGATCCGGATCGAAAAACACCTGAACGATGCCTTCGCGGTCGCGCATATCGATAAAAATGAGGCTACCGAGATCGCGACGGCGGTTGACCCAACCACACAGAGTCACCTGCTGCCCAACGTGGGACTGTCGAAGCTGTCCGCAATATTCTGTACGCATGAGATATCCCTTAACTTAGCCGTCGGCGGATTGTCGTCTGCCCTGCAGGCGACGAGGTCGCAGCTTTAGCTGATGTCACAACTGAATGAAAAAAGGCGGCTATTATACTGGAAATTCTGTCGTTCGATAAGTCCGACGCACGATGTACGCTGCTTTGCTGCGCGCTTAACATCCACACTCACATAAATTAACAAAATTTGTTACTCTTTTGCTGAAGCCGCAAAGGTATTGTAGCCGCCTGACAACAGATGAAGATACGGGGATACCATGTTAGAACTCAATGCAAAAAACACGGCGCTGGTGGTAATCGATCTGCAGGAAGGCATTCTGCCTTTCGCCGGCGGCCCGCATCGGGCTGACGAGGTGGTGGCGCGCGCCGCTCGCCTGGCAGACAAGTGCCGGCAACAGGGTTCGCCGGTCATCATGGTCCGCGTGGGCTGGTCGGCCGATTTCGCCGAAGCGCTGAAACAGCCTGTCGACGCTCAGGCCGGGGCGCATACGCTGCCCGAAAACTGGTGGACCTACCCGGCCACGCTGGGTAAGCAGGAGAGCGATATCGAAGTGACCAAACGCCAGTGGGGCGCGTTCTATGGCACCGACCTTGAGCTTCAGCTGCGCCGCCGCGGGATCGACACCATTATTCTCTGCGGCATCTCCACCAACATCGGCGTCGAATCCACCGCCCGCAATGCCTGGGAGCTGGGTTTTAACCTGGTCATCGCCGAAGATGCCTGCAGCGCCGCCTCCGCCGAGCAGCATCAGGGCAGTATGACGCATATTTTCCCGCGCATCGGCCGGGTGCGCAGTACCGAGGAGATCCTCACGGCGCTATGATTTATATTGGGCTTCCCCAGTGGTCGCACCCGAAATGGGTGCGCCTTGGCATCACCAGCCTTGAAGAGTACGCCCGCCACTTTAACTGCGTGGAGGGCAACACCACCCTGTATGCGCTACCAAAGCCGGAGATTGTCGCCCGCTGGTACGAACAGACCCACGATGACTTCCGCTTCTGCTTCAAATTCCCGGCCACCATCTCGCACCAGGCCGCCCTGCGCCATTGCGACGAGTTAAGCAGCGAATTTTTTGCCCGCCTGGCGCCGCTGGCCTCGCGCATCGGCCAGTACTGGCTGCAGCTGCCGGCGACGTTCGGTCCTCGCGATCTCCCCGCGCTATGGCATTTTCTCGACGGACTGCCGAAGGATTTCACCTACGGCGTCGAAGTTCGTCATCCCGAGTTTTTCGCCAAAGGGGAAGCGGAACAGCAGCTCAACCGCGGGCTGCACGAGCGTAACGTCAACCGCGTGATCCTCGACAGCCGCCCGGTCCATAGCGCTGCGGCCACCAGTCCGGCGATGATCGATGCCCAACAAAAGAAACCGAAGGTGCCGGTACATGCGGTGATGACCGCCCGACAGCCAATGGTGCGCTTTATCGGCGGTGACGATATGGCCCATAACCGGGAACTGTTTCGCGTCTGGCTTCAGACCCTGGCGAAGTGGCATCAGTCGGGGACCCCGTGGTTGTTCCTGCATACTCCGGACATTGCCTTCGCCCCGGCGCTGGTGGATACCCTGTGGGGTGACCTGCGCGCTGCCCTGCCGGCGGCAGGAAATGCGCCGTCGATTCCGCAGCAATCTTCTCTTTTCTGATATCCTGCTATCATATCCGGAGCCATCTGCCAGAGTTAAAGGGAGTTTTCGTATGGTCAGCGCGCTGTATGCCGTTTTAGGTGCGTTATTGTTAGTGAAGTTCTCATTTGACGTGGTGCGTCTGCGCACCCAATACCATGTAGGCTACGGTGACGGCGGCTTTAGCGAGCTGCAGGTTGCCATCCGCGTTCACGGCAATGCCGTCGAATATGTGCCGATTGGCCTCATTTTGCTGTTATTTATGGAGATGAACGGCGCTCAGACCTGGATGGTGCACGTTTGCGGCATTTTATTGATTGTCGGGCGACTGATGCACTCCTGGGGTTTTCATCACCGCGTCTACTACTGGCGCCGCTCCGGCATGAGCGCCACCTGGTGCGCGTTGTTGCTAATGGTGCTGGCCAATCTCTGGTATATGCCCTGGGAGTTGGTTTTCTCCCTCCGTTAGCGCACAATACGCCGTTTTCGTTTTTTCGGGTTTAACGTTATGTCTCACCGCGATACGCTTTTTTCCGCGCCGATTGCCAGCCTCGGCGACTGGACCTTTGATGAACGGGTTGCTGAAGTCTTCCCCGATATGATCCAGCGTTCTGTGCCCGGCTACTCCAATATCATCTCGATGATCGGCATGCTGGCCGAGCGCTTCGTTCAGCCCAACACTCAGGTTTACGATCTTGGCTGTTCGCTGGGCGCCGCCACCCTCTCCGTGCGCCGCAATATTAGCCATCCGGGCTGTCGCATTATCGCTATCGATAACTCTCCCGCGATGGTGGAGCGCTGCCGTCGCCATATTGACGCTTATAAAGCGCCGACGCCGGTCGAAGTGATTGAAGGGGATATCCGCGACGTGACCATTGAAAACGCCTCGCTGGTGATCCTGAACTTTACTATTCAGTTCCTTGAGCCGGGCGATCGCCAGGCGATCCTCAACAAAGTCTATCAGGGGCTGAATCCGGGCGGCGCGCTGGTGCTCTCGGAAAAATTCAGCTTCGAAGACGCCCACGTTGGCGAACTGTTGTTCAATATGCATCATGACTTTAAGCGCGCCAACGGCTACAGCGAACTGGAGATCAGCCAGAAACGCAGCATGCTGGAAAATGTGATGCTGACGGACTCCGTCGAAACCCATAAAGCCCGCCTGCGTCAGGCTGGGTTTGAACATGCCGAACTGTGGTTCCAGTGCTTTAACTTTGGCTCGCTGGTGGCTGTTAAAGCCGGGGAGCAGGCATGATCGACTTCAGTAACTTCTATCAGCTGATCGCCAAAAGCCCGCTGTCTCACTGGCTGGAGACGCTGCCTGCCCAGGTAGCCGCCTGGCAGCGCGATGCCCTGCACGGCAAGTTTCGTGAATGGGAGCGCGCCGTAGAATTTCTGCCGGAGTTAACGCCCTGGCGTCTGGATCTTCTGCACAGCGTCACCGCCGAGAGCGAAACGCCGCTCAGCGAAGGCCATCAGCGGCGGATCGAAAATCTGCTTAAAAACCTGATGCCGTGGCGCAAAGGCCCTTATTCGCTGTACGGCATCAATATCGATACCGAATGGCGATCCGACTGGAAATGGGAGCGCGTTCTGCCGCACCTGTCCGATCTCACTGGCCGGACTATCCTCGACGTGGGCTGCGGCAGCGGCTATCACATGTGGCGGATGATCGGCGCCGGCGCACATCTGGCGGTCGGTATCGATCCCACCCAGCTGTTCCTGTGCCAGTTTGAAGCGGTGCGTAAGCTGCTCGGTAACGACCAGCGGGCGCATTTGCTGCCGCTGGGCATCGAGCAGCTGCCGGCGCTGGAGGCCTTCGACACCGTGTTCTCGATGGGGGTGCTCTACCACCGCCGCTCGCCGCTGGACCATCTGTGGCAGCTGAAAGATCAGCTGGCGCCAGGGGGCGAGCTGGTGCTGGAGACGCTGGTGGTTGAAGGAGATGAAAATACGGTGCTGGTACCGGGCGACCGCTATGCGCAAATGCGCAACGTCTATTTTATCCCCTCGGCGGCGGCCCTGAAAATGTGGCTGGAGAAGTGCGGGTTTATTGACGTGCGCATCGTCGACGCCTGCGTCACCTCGACAGAGGAGCAGCGACGCACCGAATGGATGACGACCGAATCGCTGGCCGATTTCCTCGACCCACAGGATCAGCGCAAAACGGTGGAAGGCTATCCGGCGCCATTACGAGCTGTGATCATTGCCACCAAACCGGAAACCCAGCAGTCGCTGGCGAAAAAAGCGAGATAAAAAAAGGCCCCTGTTTAATGGGCAGGGGCCTGGTACGGGCAATCATCATATTGGGCGACATGATGTGCAGCAAAAAACCGTTTAACTTCTCCAGGCGGAGATAATCCTTTTCATCTCCGCCACCGCTGCGCCATTCACGGCGTAGCGTCTGTATTCATCGGCATCGGGATCGGCTGACATCGAAACGCCCGGATGACGAAAGCGCATTTCCGACGGCAACCAGTGGCCAGCCGAGCTATGGACCTCTTTCACCCCCGCCTGCAGAAACAGCGACAGGTTCGCGGCGCGGACTCCCGCACCGGCCATAATGATTGGAGTATCCCCTGCGGCAATAAGTTCCGTAATTAATGAAATACCTTTCTCCGCCGAGGATTGCTGACCGGAAGTCAGGATACGTTTGACCCCCAGCTCACCCAGCGTTTTCCAGGCCTGACGCGGGTCAGCGCACAGATCGAACGCGCGATGAAAGGTCACCGCCAGCGGCCCCGCCGCGGCCATTATTTTTTTCATCCGCGGGATATCGACCTGGCCATCAGCATCCAGCACGCCGGTCACCAGCCCGGGAAAGCCCAGATCCCGCACCATGCGAATATCGTTAAGCATCGCGGCGAACTCTTCCTCGGTGTAGCAGAAATCGCTGCCGCGCGGGCGAACGATCGGATGCACCGGGAGAGTAATCGCCTCGCGGGCCGAGACCAGCACCCCATAAGAGGGGGTTAATCCCCCTTCCTGCGGCGCGGCGCAGAGCTCAATACGATCGGCGCCGCAGCGCTCAGCCTCCCGGGCGCACGCCATGCTGTAGCAACACACTTCCAGTACCGCCATTCCTCTCTCCCTGATCCAGACAACCTTTGCAGCATGTCACAATTTCACGCGGCAGACGCCGCGCGGCTTCACACTGTTACGTATCGGCTTGCTCGCTGGCGACGATTTGTTCAATAGACCACGGATGAAATTTGACCGTCACGCTGCCGTCGGTCACCGCCAGGGTAGGATTCGGCAGGCGCTCATGCTCCCCTTTCGGCGAGCTGGTTTTGACCACGATCCCCGGCTGGCTGAGTCCGTCATCGGCCAGCAGCGCCAGCGCGCGGGCATTTAAGGTTGCCGGATCGCCGGGCAGGACGATTTCGATATGCTCCCAGCCTTCATGGGGATAACGCTTTTCACCCGGCCACGGCAGCTCAACGATATGGAAGCGCCAGTGCGCCACGCAGACCGGCTCCGCCAGTTTGAACAGGCAAATGGGCCGGCCGTTGATCATATTCTCCGACAGCAGGGTGCCGCACTGCTCCAGACCGCGGCGCCAGCGTTCCGCAGTGGTATTCTGATGACAGCGCAGGGAGATATGGTCGGCGTCGAGCCCGGCGATCTCCAGTCCCAGTCGCGCAGTGAAGCGCTGAAGCGCATCGGAAAATCGCGGGAGATCCGCCGTAATATCGGCCAGTTGTTCATTTTGCTGCCAGTTTGCCATGGGTTTGCTCGTCAATAATGCTCGTCAGTAATGAAAAGGTAATTTACCGTGTTTCGGCCTGCGGACCAACCGCCGCCCCGCTGATGGGCAACTGACCGGCGATGGATTGCGCACGCCGGCGCGCCGCGCGCAATGCTGACGGACGGGGACAAATGCAGTATACTCCCGCCCTAATTTGTCCACATTATGGCGCCGCCTCCCTCGGGGGCAGGCGCATTACACGTAAGGTATTCCGGTGAATATTCAGGCTCTTCTCTCAGAAAAAGTCAGCCAGGCCCTGATCGCGGCAGGCGCGCCTGCCGATTGCGAACCCCAGGTCCGCCAGTCAGCAAAAGTTCAGTTCGGCGACTATCAGGCCAACGGCGTGATGGCTGTCGCCAAAAAGCTGGGTATGGCGCCGCGACAACTTGCAGAGCAGGTACTGTCTCATCTTGACCTCAACGGCATTGCCAACAAGGTTGAAATCGCCGGGCCGGGCTTTATCAATATTTTCCTCGACCCCGCGTTTCTGGCGGACAACGTCAACCGCGCGCTGCAGTCTGAGCGCCTGGGCGTCACGAAACCGCAGGCGCAGACTATCGTCGTCGACTACTCGGCACCCAACGTAGCGAAAGAGATGCACGTCGGCCATCTGCGTTCGACCATCATTGGCGATGCTTCAGTCCGTACCCTGGAGTTCCTGGGTCATAAGGTGATCCGCGCCAACCACGTCGGCGACTGGGGCACCCAGTTCGGGATGCTGATCGCGTATCTGGAAAAACAGCAGCAGGAAAACGCCGGCGAGATGGCCCTGGCCGACCTCGAAGGTTTCTATCGCGAAGCGAAAAAGCACTATGACGAAGACGAAGCCTTCGCCGAGCGCGCGCGCAGCTACGTGGTTAAGCTGCAGGGCGGTGATGAGTATTTCCTACAGATGTGGCGTAAGCTGGTCGACATCACCATGTCGCAAAACCAGATCACCTACGATCGCCTGAATGTGACCCTGACCCGCGATGACGTGATGGGTGAGAGCCTGTACAACCCGATGCTGCCGGGGATCGTCGCCGATCTGAAAGCCAAAGGGCTGGCGGTTGAGAGCGAAGGCGCTACCGTGGTCTTCCTTGATGAGTACAAAAACAAGGAAGGCGAACCGATGGGCGTCATCATCCAGAAAAAGGATGGCGGCTATCTCTATACCACCACCGATATCGCCTGTGCGAAGTATCGCTATGAAACGCTGCACGCCGACCGCGTGCTCTACTACATCGACTCTCGTCAGCACCAGCACCTGATGCAGGCGTGGACCATCGTGCGCAAGGCAGGCTACGTGCCGGACTCCGTGCCGCTGGAGCACCATATGTTCGGTATGATGCTTGGGAAAGACGGCAAGCCGTTTAAAACCCGCGCCGGCGGTACCGTGAAGCTGGCGGATCTGCTGGACGAAGCGCTGGAGCGCGCCCGTCGCCTGGTGGCCGAGAAGAACCCGGATATGTCGGCTGACGAGCTGGAAAATCTGGCGAAAGTGGTGGGTATCGGCGCGGTTAAATATGCCGACCTGTCGAAAAACCGCACCACCGACTACGTCTTCGACTGGGATAATATGCTGGCGTTCGAAGGCAACACCGCGCCGTATATGCAGTATGCCTATACCCGCGTGCTCTCCGTGTTCCGCAAAGCCGGCATCGACGAAAACGCGATGATCGACGCGCCGGTGGTCATCGCCGAAGATCGCGAAGCTCAGCTGGCCGCGCGCCTGCTGCAGTTTGAAGAGACCCTCTCCGTGGTCGCTCGCGAAGGGACGCCGCACGTGATGTGCGCCTACCTCTACGATCTGGCGGGCCTGTTCTCCGGCTTCTACGAGCACTGCCCGATCCTCAGCGCGGAAAGCGAAGAGACCCGCAACAGCCGTCTGAAGCTGGCGCTGCTCACGGCGAAAACCCTCAAGCTGGGTCTCGATACCCTCGGTATCGAAACCGTCGAGCGTATGTAACAAGCAACCCGGCGAAAGCCGGGTTAGTTTTATTCGGCGCCTCGCCAGCGGGGCGCCCTGCTCAGAAGTACTTGCGTAGATACTCCGTCAGACAAAGGATCGCCATCGCCTGACCGTAGGGCATCGAGGTAAGCGGGATCTGGCGATAAAAGTCGAGGTCTGACCCCATCCCGGTGCCAAATGAGGTCTGCAGCAGCTCCCCCTGCGGCGAAATATTCTGCACAATCCCGCGAATCGCTTTTTCAGCCACCCCGGCGTAGTGCTGCCCGACGTAACGCTTGCGCACCGCTTTGAGAATCCCGTAGGCAAAGCCGGCGGTCGCCGAGGCCTCAAGATAAGAGTGCGGGTCGTCCAGCAAGGTATGCCACAGGCCGCTGTCGTCCTGGCATTCTGCTAAGGCGGCAATCTGTGCGTCGAGGACTGTAATCAGATAGCGCCGTACCGCATTCCCCTCGGGGAGATCCACCAGTTCCAGAAAATCCGGGATCACCATGGTGAGCCAGCTGTTGCCCCGCGCCCAACGCGCCCGGGCAAAGTTATGCCGCCCCTCATAGTTCCAGCCGTGAAACCACAGCCCGGTCTCCCGGTCCATCAGGTTCTGCACATGGAGCAGGAACTGGTAGGTTGCCTCCTCCACATACTGGGGGCGGTTAAGCAGCTTGCCAATTTTGGCTAACGGCAACACGGTCATCATCAGCGTGTCATCCCACATTTGCTGATGGTTCTCCTCCGCCAGAGTCATGTGCTGCATACCGCCCTGCTCGGTGCGCGGCATCTCGTGCATCGCCCACTCCGCCCAGCTCTCCAGCCACGGCAGATACGCCATACGGCCGGTCTCTTCAAAGCGGTAAGCCAGGGTCAGAAACGGGGCCATAGTATTGACGTTTTTGGTCGTTGCTCCCTCGGCGAAGCGGTCGGCAAACCAGCGATCGATGATATCACGCATCTCGATATCGCCGGTTTGCTGGTAATACTGATAGATGCCGTACAGCCCAACGCCGTGGGTCCACTCCCATCCGGCCCAGCCTTTGGTATCGATCACGCGCCCGTCATCCAGGCGTAGTAAAAATTGCCCGCTCTCATCCTTAATATTCACCAGGTTTTGCGTCACGTTGCGGATCAGCGCCTGCAGTTCGCTGCGGGCGATAAAACGCTCAGGCTGACGCAGTAATGGGCTATGTTTGACCGGCCAAACTTTCATGTTGTTAACCTCGGGTATATGTCGAATTCAAAGCGCCGCCCTTAATGAGCGCCGGGGCAGCAGGTTTATGACGATTCAGATAGCCAATATTGTTATTGCCCCACAGACAGTCGTAAGGCATCCCCGCCAGCAGCTCGACCACCGCACGGTGTTCCGCACTGGTTTGTTCCGACTGAGCGTAGCCGAGCTCGCGCATTCTGAGGGTCTCGCTGCGCAGGACGCTGTGGGTGTGCAGGTTGAGCTTGAAGCGCAGCGAGACGAGGAAGCCGCAGGCTAACACCACCAGAGTGCCGACGCTGAGGATCAGCAGAATGGTATGGCTGACCCCTTCAGGCTGTATTTTTTGCCCGGAAACAAACCCCGACAACTGCATAATGATCCCCACCAGCATCACCGCCCCCGCCTGCGAGGCTTTGCGGGTCAGGGTCATGATGCCGGCAAAAATCCCCTCCCGGCGCTGGCCGGTGATCGCTTCGTCGACGTCGGCAATATAGGTGTAGGTATTCCACGGTACGTAATTTATCCCGCCGCGTCCCAGTCCGGCGACAGCAGAGATGAGCAGCAATAAGGAATAGACGTCGCTCAGTCCGGCGTAATAGAGCAGCGCGTAGGAGAGTGAGCTCAGGCCAAACAGGACCACCACCATGCGGTACGACGGCGCGGGGCCAAAACGAATGCACAGCGGGATCATGGCGATTACTGCAATAAACTGGAAGATGGCCATCGTCCCCAGCAGGTTCGAGGCGACGGCGGCTTCCTGCATCAGAACAAAGACCACGTAATAGGTAAACACGGCATTGAAGACGTCCTGGGCGATATAGCCCCCCAGATACATGCCGAGGTGCTGGCGGAAAATTTTTATCCGCAGCGTAGAACTCAGCTCAATCACCAGGCGATTGAGGCTCTGAGCAAGGGTTAAGTTTTGTTTTTCCGCTTCCGCCCGCAGGGCCGCTTCCGACCACGCCTCCCGCGGTCGTTCCCAGGTGAAACACCAGACCAGAGTCAGCATCACCGCGCACAGCACCGAGAACACCAGACTGGCATAGAAGAACGAGCTGGCATTATCTTTGCCGAGCCAGGAGAGAAGGATCCCCGGCAGGAAGGAGGCTAAAATCGCCGACATCTGCGCCATCGAAATGCGCGCGCCGGAGAATTTGGTTTTCTGTTTAAAGTCATCGGTCATCTCCGGCACCAGCGTCTCATAGGGCACCAAAATCATGGTATAGACCATATCAAACAGCAGATAGGTCGCCAGGTAGTACCAGAAGCCCATCTCGCCGACCCACATCGCTGAATAGCTGAATACGCAGGGGATGCCGAGCAGAATAAAGAATTTTCTGCGGCCGAAGCGCTTACCAAGCCAGGTGGTGCCAAAGTTATCGGTGAGAAAGCCCATCAGCGGGCTTACCACCGCGTCCAGCACGCGGGCGGCAGCAAAAATAAGCGTGGCCTCAATCGGGGTCAGTCCGCAAAAGGTCGTGTAAAAGTAGAGCAGCCATGCGGCGGTTAACGCCGTCGTGCCGGCGCCGAGAAAATCGCCCGCGCCGTAGGCCAGATAGTTAGCCAGTCCAATTTTTCGTGTTTTCATCGCCGTGATCCTGTGTCTTTTTTTTAAAAGAACGCCGACAATCGTTCCGGATTTGCCACCGGAAGGGAGTGGGTACCTGGCTACACTAAAAGCTGTGAAAGGAGGTTACCTTTGTACTTTTGCCACGGAACAGTCGCCGGTGGCAAAATGACAAAGAGATGACGTCGCCACTTCACTCATTTATAAAACAGCATTTCTTTTTAATCAAAAGATGGGTTCATTGATGTGATCGGGTTGGAAGGTCGCCGACTAACGAACAGGCTCGCAAATCCCGGGATCGGCCCTTGCGCAGTCGGGGAAACAGGAGTAAAGAATGGAAGAAAGGGTTATTCCGCGTATCTCAAGGAGGCCAGATGCCTTATACCCATCTGCTGGTTGCCGTCGCGCCAACGCCGGAGAGTCAGGTGTTAATTAAAAAAGCGGTGTCGATAGCCCGCCCCGTTAACGCGAAAGTGAGCTTAATCACTCTCGCTACGGATCCGGAGCTGTATAACCAGTTCGCCGCACCGATGATGGAAAATCTGCGCGAAGTGATGCAGGAAGAGACGCGGGAGTTTCTCAATGAGCTGGCTCGCCACGCGGACTACCCAATAGAAAGAATGACCATCGCCTGCGGCGAGCTAGGCCATCATATTAAGGACTTCTGCCGGTCGCACCGTGTTGATCTGGTGATCTGCGGCAATCACAACCATTCCCTCTTCTCACGCGCCACCTGCTCGGCGAAAAGTATCGTCGGCAGCTGCGGCGTTGATGTCCTGTTGGTTTCCCTTGAAAAGGGCTAACGCCGGTTAGCCCTTTTCCTGAACTAGGCCAGTTTAGGGAAGGTGGCTATCTTCCCCCGCAGACGGCTCTCCTCGCTGCGCGGTGAAATATGCTGCAGATCCTCGACAAAGCGCGCCTGCCAGTTATGAATATCATTTTCTCTGATCACGTCCAGCATCGCTGAATGACGGGCGATACGTTCCGCCAGCGGCATGCTGAGCGCGCGATCCAGCGCGGCGGCAACCTCGTCGCGATCGTAAGGATTGACGATCAGGGCGCTGGTCAGCTCCTGCGCCGCCCCGGCAAACTGCGACAGGACCAGTACGCCAGGGTTATCCGGATCCTGCGCCGCGACGTACTCCTTCGCCACCAGGTTCATACCATCGCGAAGCGGCGTCACCAGCCCGACGTCAGAATAGCGGAAGACCTTCATCAGCAGCTTACGATCAAAATGCTGGTTCAGATAGTAGAGCGGTGTCCAGCCAAGCTGACCAAACTGTCCGTTGATGCGTCCGGCTGCGGTTTCCAGCTGGTGGCGGATATCCTGATAGGCCTGCACATCGCCGCGGGAGGTCGGTGCGATCTGGGTATAACGGATTTTGCCGTGGTGCTGAGGGTACTTCTCGAGCAGCGTCTCGTAGGCGAGGAATCGCTCCGGCAACCCTTTCGAATAGTCAAGACGCTCCACGGAGAAGATATTCTTCACATTTTTCAGCTCGTTCTTCAGCTGGGCCAGCTTCGGCGGCAGCGGACCTTTAGCGTTGCGCGTAATTTCGTCCGGATCGATCCCTATCGGATAAACCTCGGTACTGAACGCCTTACCCCATGCCTGATAGCGTTTATCGCCGAGGTCGGATAGGCGAGTCTGCATAGCAATGCTGTCGAGAAAAGCGGTTCTGTCGCTTTCGGTCTGGAAGCCCAGCAGATCGTAATCGCACAGTTGCTCCAGCAGCTCAGCGTGCGGCGGCAGAGCGTTAAAAATCTCCGGCGTCGGGAACGGAATATGTAAGAAAAACCCGATGCGATTATTCACTCCGCGCTTACGCAGCTCGCTGGCGAAGGGCAGAAGATGGTAATCATGGATCCACAGCGTATCGTCTGGCTCAATCAGCGGTAGAAGCTTGTCCGCCAGCATGGCGTTAACCCGCAGATATCCCTCCCAGGCTTCGCGCTGAAAGCTGACCAGATCAAGGCGATAGTGGAAAGCCGGCCACAGCACGGCGTTAGAGAACTGGTTGTAGTATTCATCATGGTCCCGTTCATTAAGGTTGAACGACGCCCATGAAATATTCCCGCGGGAGACCTGCTTGAGCGGCTGCTGGTCATCGCCAATCTCGCCGCTCCAGCCAAACCACAGACCCCCCGCCGCTCTCAGTGCCCCCAGGATGCCGACGGCCAGACCGCCAGCGCTCGATTTTTTATCGTCCGGTAAGGCGATACGGTTAGAGACTACGACTAAACGACTCATGGTCATCCCTCCTTTCGGTTTGCGCGTCATACGCCAGATGTTGCAACCACGTCCTTACAGCGGCGGCATCCGCCAACCGCCAGTGCGCCTGAGTTTCCCCGGCGCCAACTTTTACCGACATTCCCTGCAGTTGATTAACGACGCTGAATCCCGCCTCGTCGGTCAAATCATCGCCGACAAAAACCGGTTCGCGGCCGGCGAATGGCGCCTCCTGCATGAACGCGGTAATCGCCTCCCCTTTGTTGACGCCGCGGGGTTTAATCTCCACCACGCACTTGCCAAGCTGTAACGCCAGCAGCGGATAGCGCTGAACAATCCGCTGCGCCAGCTCCAGCACGGCGCTCTGCTGCTGCGGGGCCTGGCGATAGTGGAGCGCGAAAGCCATCTCTTTACTCTCCAGCTCACATCCCGGGAGCGCTTCCAGCGCCGACGTCAGCTCAGCCGCGATCTCATCGCGCAGCGCTGTCGGCAGAGAGACGATGTAGGTTTTACCATTGATATCACGGCGCTCGGCCCCGTGAACGCCGGCCAGCGGTAGCCGCCAGGGATGGGTTAGCGTGTCAAGTTCAGCCATTGAGCGCCCTGAAATCAATGCCACCGCGCCCCCCTGCTGCTGGGCCAGCGCATTGAGCGCCTGCAGCGTGCTGTCGGGTATCACCACCTGATCGGGGTGCGGCTGGATATCGGCAAGAGTACCGTCGAGGTCAAAGAAAAAAGCGTAGTTTCCGGTTAGCGCAGGCGGTACAGATATCTGGTTATCCACCCTGTTTCCTCCTTATCATGGCCAGCCGAAGCTGGTTGTTAATTATATGTGAGCCATGTAAGTATAGACAGTGTGACCAACCTCGCCATTTTTGATAGTTACCGCCAGCGAAACGGGCGCTGGCGGCAATTACTCTGTAAACTAAAAAGTTCGGTTTAAATTCAGGCCGCACGTTTGGCTTTTTGTTTGTAGCGGTCGAAGATCACCGCCGCCAGCAGGATCACCCCGCGCACGACGTATTGTGAGAATGGCGAGATATTCAGCAGGTTCATCGCATTTTCCACGGTTCCGAGGATCAGGATCCCGGCCACCACGTAGGAGATCTTGCCGATCCCGCCCTTCAGCGACACCCCGCCCAGCACGCAGGCCGAAATAACAATCAGCTCATAGCCAATCGAGGTCATCGGCTGGCCGCTGGTCATCCGCGACGCCAGAATGATCCCCGCTGCGGCCGATACCAGACCGGAGAGCACAAAGATAATAATCTTGGTGCGCACCACCGGGACGCCGGCCAGGCGCGCCGCCTCTTCATTGCCGCCAATAGCCAGCGTATTACGGCCAAAGGTGGTTTTGTTTAGTAATAATCCGAAAACCACCAGGCAGGCGACGGTCAGCCAGATCGGCGCCGGCAGACCAAACCAATTGGCATAGCCGAGGGTGAAGAAACGTTCATCTTCGATCCCCACCGCTTTGCCGTCGGAGATAATATAGGCCAGGCCGCGGACAATCTGCATGGTGGCCAGCGTGGTGATCAGCGCGTTGATCTTAAGGCGCGCAATGACAAAGCCGTTAACCAGGCCACTAAGCGCCCCCAGCAACAGGCCTGCGGCGATCCCCAGCCACAGGCTTTCGCTGAGATTAATCACCACCGCGGTGGTGACCCCGGCGCAGGCGATAACCGACGCCACCGACAGGTCAAAATCGCCGGAGGCCAGGCAAAACAGCATGCCGCAGGCCACCATCCCGGACATCGAGATCGCCAGCCCCAGCCCTTTCATATTGACGAATGAAGCAAAGTTGGGCACAAAAATCACACAGCCGATAAACAGCACCGCAAACACCACCAGCATGCCAAACTGATCCCAGATGCGGGCAAAGCTAAAGGTTGAGCGGGTAGCCCCGGACGTAGTCACTGATGACATCATTTACTCCTTACTCAGGCGACAGCCTGGCTCACTGTTGGCATCGCAAGGCTTAACGCCTGCTGTTCATTGGCTTCTTCATGCAGCAGTTCGCCGGCGATTTGTCCTTCGCGCATCACCACGATGCGGTCAGCGACGCCCAGCACTTCCGGCAGGTCGCTGGAGGCAAACACCACGGCGACACCGGAGGCGGCGAGGCCATAGATCACATTGTAAATTTCATGTTTGGCGCCGACGTCGATGCCGCGGGTTGGCTCATCAAGCAGGATCACCTTCATCTCTTCCGACAGCCAGCGGCCAAGGATCGCTTTCTGCTGGTTGCCGCCCGACAGGTTCATAATCAGCTGTTCCGGGCCCGGCGTTTTAATATTCAGCGACTGGATATGTTGATCGGCGTTGTCCGCCTCCCAGGCGTTGTTGATCAGGCAGCCAGCGTGAATATGCTTGCGCCGGGCGCTGATATTGATGTTATCGCGCACGGAATGCACCGGAATAATCCCCTCCGCTTTACGATCCTCCGGGCACAGCATCATCCCGGCCTGGATGGCCTGGGCCGGTTTGCGAATGGAGACGGGCTGGCCATCGATATACACCTGACCGCCGGTTATCTGCGTGCCGCCAAACAGGCCTTTCATTAGTTCGCTGCGCCCGGCACCCACCAGTCCGAACAAACCGACAATTTCACCGCTGCGCACCGAGAGACTAACCGGCGTGCGCACGCCCGGCGCTTTGACCTCCTCCAGGCGCAGCCGCTCCTCGCCATAGGGGCGAGGCTTCCAGCCATAAATATCGCCCAGATTGCGGCCTACCATTGCCTGGACCAGGGCGTCGTGGCTGACGCTCGGCATATCGTCAAAGGTGCAAACGTAGCGGCCATCTTTAAAGACGGTGATGGCATCGCTGAGGGCAAAAATCTCTTCCATCCGGTGTGAAACATAGATGATGACCCTTCCCTCCTCACGCAACTCGCGGATGACGCGAAACAGGTTGTCGATCTCTCTGGCGGAGAGCGAGCTGGTCGGCTCATCGAACGCGATAATCTTGGCGTTACGCGCCAGCGCTTTGGCAATCTCCACCATCTGCCATTGACCAATGGAGAGATATTTCAGCGGCGTCTCCGGGTCGATATCCAGACCCAGATGCTCCAGCTGCAGGCGGGCCTCATAGTTGAGCAGCGAGCGATTGACGATGCCGCCTCTGTGCGGCAGCTGACCGAGATAGATATTTTCGGCGACGGTCATCTCCGGGATCAGATGCAGCTCCTGGTAGATAATTGCCACGCCGGCGTTCAGCGCCTCCATGGTATTGGCGAATGCCATCTGCTGGCCGCCGATCTGCAGATGACCCGCGGTCGGGATATAGTTGCCGCTGAGAATTTTCAACAGCGTCGATTTGCCTGCGCCATTTTCGCCCATCAGCGCGTGGATCTGTCCCGGGTAGCAGTCAAAACTGATATCGGACAAGGCCTTTACGCCAGGGAACGTCATGGTGATGCCGCGAAATGAGAGATAAGGGGTAGACTGTTGCATAACGACTCCGCTCTTCTGCACTCAGCCCCCGCGCCGCGGCGGGGGCCAGTTTAATCAGGCTGTTACAGCCCTTTTTTCGCCAGCTCTTCTTTGAAGTTATCGCGGGTAATCAGCACCACATCGGTCACCGCCGTGAACTTCGGCGGCTCGACGCCCTTGGTGACCCAGTTGTAGAGCATTTCGCTGGTTTTGTAGCCGTGGATATCCGGGCTTGGCAGCAGAGAGCCATAGAAGCCGGTCGGCTGCGCCTTCGACAGTTCGTTGACGGCATCCACGCCGTTGATGCCGATGCCAATCACATCGGGAGCTTTAAAGCCCTGACCTTCGGTCGCGCGCACGCCGCCGAGGACGGTGTTGTCGTTCATCCCGACGATCAGCCAGTGTTTAACCTGCGGATGCTGGACCAGCATCGAGTTACCGGCGTCGAACGCTCCCGGGATATCGTTGGATTTTGTCGGCACGCGGTAGATTTGCGCGTCCGGGAAGCCGGCCGCCTTCAGGGCATCGATGGAGCCGGTGGTGCGACGGCGCGCGGTATCCAGCTCATCGGCGGTGATCGCCATTACGGCGGTGTCTTTGACATCCCAGCCGCGCTTTTGCATCTCTTTATAGAGTTCCTGCCCCTGACGGGCGCCAATTTCGCTCGCCGCCATCATCACCAGCGGTACGCTCTCCATCGGTTTGCCCTTCGCATTGACGAACTGGTCATCGACGGTAATCACCTTCATGTCATAGCCACGCGCTTTGGCGACAATCGCCGACCCGAGCTTGGGATCGGGGGTACAGATGACAAAGCCCTTCGCGCCGCTGGCCGCCAGGCTGTCAATGGCATTCAGGGTTTTCTCCCCATCCGGGACCGCAATTTTAATAACGTCAAAGCCTAAATCTTTTCCTGCTTTATCAGCAAATTTCCACTCAGTCTGAAACCATGGCTCTTCCGGCTGTTTCACCAGAAAACCCAGTTTAAGATTTTCCGCCATAGCTGATTGTGACATAACCGCAGCGAGACCAATGGCCGCCAGCGCTTTAGTAAATTTGTGCATGGTAAACTCCAGCTTTAATTCGCTTTCATGTAGGGAAAAATCGGAATTAACAATTTAATCGGCATCAAAACAAGGCATTAGAAAAATCGCATTCCCCACTGCCGTTGTTAGAGTAGTAATACCCGGAAATTATTTCTCCATACGAGAGCATTATCACATCGCGGAATTACAGTAATTGCGTACATACATTTAGCAAAAAATGACATAAAAAATGACACAATTGTCATACAATTTTACCGGGGCATAGCAGGATCATCTATACCATCAGCAGGCTTATCCTTGTGTTGTCAGAGGATGTTTAACGGTGGGTTACAGCACTGTTATCATCAGCGATTGACGGCGTTGCTGCGGGCGATCGCCTGTGCGCCACTCAAATGGCAACCCACCTCGCACCGCTGAGCCACATGGCCCGCTTAATATCGCGAAAAAACGGATCTTTGGCGTAATTTATTCCGAATAGAAAAAATATATTCCTCTTGATAAAAGCGCCTGCAACAAAAAATAAAAATAATGATCATCAACCTGAAACATTACTAATTAAATAACTTATTCCGTTCTCTTCTACGACGAATCTCGTAGTCAAATACTTATATCTTATAACCAATCTGAAACCAGCGAGCCCCTGCCAACGGCGCACAATCTCAGCCCTGGTAGTTTGCACAAATAATGGTGTAACAAAACGTAAATTACCGCGCTTGAGAGTTTTCTTAATTTCGTTGAGCGAGTATTCTTAAATCGTCGGCAAATGGAAAAAATACCCGACTCATACGGAATGTGTAGAGTTTTATTATTCTGCAACAGTGCCGCGTGTCACTATTTTATCTTGTAGTTATCCGCAGGATCCGCTGACGCGCACCAGTAACCCCTTCCCGGTTAATAAGGATATTTTTTATGGCAGTTCCAGGAATGGCACAAAAGCTAAACACCCAAATGAACCTTGAGTTTCACGCCTCTAACGTTTACCTGAACTTAAGCGAGTGGTGCGCCCGGCATCGCTTCGACGGCGCCGCGACGTTTCTGCGCACCCGCGCGCAAAGCAGCATCACCCTCACCATGCGCGTATTTGACTACCTGAAAAAAGCCGGCAGCTGGCCGATCGTCAATCCCGACCACGCCTGTAACCCTGAGTGCACCTCGCTGGAAGATCTGTTTACCCAAACC
This sequence comes from Klebsiella sp. K47, assembly GCF_051858335.1. Classification (NCBI taxonomy): domain Bacteria; kingdom Pseudomonadati; phylum Pseudomonadota; class Gammaproteobacteria; order Enterobacterales; family Enterobacteriaceae; genus Klebsiella; species Klebsiella sp. K47. Next base: position 35,858 of record NZ_JBPYUI010000007.1, on the reverse strand, counting down.
CTGAGCGATTACCAACAGCGCAGTCGTCTGCTGAGCGGTCTCGCTCAGGAAGCCAAAGCGCAAAGCGATGACAGTACCTGGCGGTTTCTCACGCTGTTGGCGGAAGAGCAGCAGCAGGATGGCCTGCTATTGCAAAGCGTGCTTGAGGAAATTCGTAATGCCGATAAAGCCGGTCTCGGGATGGAGCAGACCGATCGGCGTCTGATGGCTATCGTTGGAGAAGCGCAGAAAGCGCATTAATCAAGCCTTTATCGCTCTGCCAGGGGGAGCGCGTCTGCGCTGCCCCGCCCGGTTTATTAATCCATTACGTCTATTTTTTCTCCCCTATTATTCCTTTCAAGAATAAAAAAGTTTTAACTCGATCCCATTCCCTCATCACCGTTACCCCATAAGGGGGATTAGTGAGCGCGGTCACTTTTTGACGAACCATAAAGAAATATAAAAACAGTGTTTCAAAAATATAAAACACGAGGTTTATTTTTTATGGCTAGATACACGGCTTCAGCCTCTGAAGGGCTGCAGGGAAGACCGATCTTGTTACGCCATCAGTTAGCCTACGGCGGCGGAAATCTGTTAGGGAGCGGCGCACTGGCGATAAGCGGCGCATGGCTACTCTATTTTTATACGACCTTTTGCGGCCTGACGCTGATCGAGGCCTCATTTATCTTCTCCGTCGCCAGCATCATTGACGCTATCAGCAACCCGCTGATGGGCTATCTGACGGATAATTTTGGCAAAACGCGCCTGGGCAAGCGCTTCGGCCGCCGGCGTTTCTTTCTGCTAATTGGTATTCCGCTGATGATGTTCTACCCGCTGCTGTGGGTGGAAGGCCTGAGTTTCTGGTACTACCTTAGCACCTATGTGGTGTTTGAGATCATCTACACCTCTATCATGGTGCCTTATGAAACGCTGGCGACAGAGATGACCGATGATTTCTCACTGCGTTCAAAACTGACCGGCTATAAAGCTATCTTTGGTAAGCTGGCCAACTTCCTCGCGGCGTTTATTCCCGGCCAGTTCATTTTGCTGTATGGCAAAGATTCTGCCACCCCTTTCTTCCTCACCGGTCTGACCTATGGCGCGATCCTGATCGTCGCTATTTCCTGCCTGTGGTTGTGCAGCTGGGAGCGTGAGCGCGGGGAAGAGGTGGAAACCAGCGCGAAAAAAGGACTGCTGAGCACCCTGCTGTCGCTGGCGAAAGATATGCGTTCGACTTTTTATCTACGCGTATTCCGCAAACATCTTGGTATGTACCTGTGCGGCTTTGGCGCGGAATGGCTGTTTGCCTCCATCTTCACCTATTTCGTGATCTTCGTTCTACAACACGATCCAGCGATGGTGGCCGGGCTGAACAGCCTGAACTCGATTCTGCAGCTGATCTCTACGGCGCTGTTTATCGGCCTGTGCGTGAAAAAGGGCTTCAGCAAACCCTATATCCTGGCGCTGGGGATCGTGATTTTCGCGGTTCTGCTGTATACCTCGCTGTGGTTTTTCCATCTACCGTCCGGCCTGGCGACAGTGCTGATGTTCGGCATTACCGTGCTGTTCGGCCTGGGTACCGGCGGGGTTTACTATATACCCTGGACCGTTTACACCTTCCTGGCCGATGTCGATGAGATCTACACCGGACGCCGGCGGGAAGGGATCTATGCCGGCGCCATGACCTTCTCAGGAAAAATTCTTCGCTCGATTGTGGTGTTCTCGATGGGGGCGATCCTGAGCTTCTACGGTTTCCAGTCAAAAGCGCACAGCCAACCGGAAAGCGCGGTGACCGCTATCGCAGTGGTATTCTGCGTCGGGGTGATCGCATTAGCCCTGGCCGCCATCGTCTTCAGCAAGCAGATGAAGCTGGACCGGAAGGCCCATCTGGTGGTGCTGCAGGAAGTCGCGCGGATAAAAGCGGGCGGCAAAATTAGCGATATTGCGCCGGACGTGCGGGTTATCGTGGAGGATCTGGTCGGCCATCGCTACGAAGAGTGCTGGGGCAACAGCAAATTGTTCAAAGATGCTGCCCCTGCGCCTGCGCAGACCGTCGTTTCCCATTAAAGAAGAAGGCCCCGCCGGTATCCGGCGAGGCCTGGTATTAATGCGTTTCTTCCTGTGGAGTAAACTTCAGCTCAATCAACGCGATCGCTTTTTGCACCGCGCGAAGGGTCACCGGATCGGCAGAGGCCGGATGGCTGGCGAAGTCGATAGCTTTCAGCTGAGTGGTCATTTTTTCACGCACTTCCACCGGCGCAATGACGTCAATGACATCGAGGATCTGTTTGATAACCAGCTGGCAGGCAACCACATCGGAAACCAGCTCGTCGTGTTCGGTAAGATGTTGAGACATTAATTACTCCTTTTTTCAGGAGCGTAATAGTACCCTAAATCGTTAACGATAATAAAACCTGCCGTCGCAGGTTTTTTTATCTACCCTACTGGCTGGCGGGTCGTCTCCTGCCGCTTTGCACAGGATCACACTCTTGATGGCAGTGACAACATGAATACCGCGATCTCTTCCCGCGATGAACGTGCTTTTTCAGCGCCGGCGCTGCTGGTGGCCGGTGCCTTTTTTATGGAGTTTCTCGACGGGACGGTGATCGCCACCGCCCTGCCCGATATGGCGAGGGATTTTGGCGTCACCGCGGTCGAACTGAATATCGGCATCAGCGCCTATCTGATTACCCTTGCGGTCCTGATCCCGGCCAGCGGCTGGATCGCCGATCGCTTCGGCGCCCGGGCTATTTTTACTCTCGCCCTGGCGATCTTTACCCTTGCCTCGGTCTTCTGCGGCCTCTCCACCGAGGTGCATATCTTTGTCGCCATGCGTATCCTTCAGGGAGTCGGCGGCGCGCTGATGGTCCCCGTTGGTCGCCTTGCGGTGCTACGCACCACGCCGAAACACCAGCTGATCAAGGCCATCGCCACCCTGACCTGGCCAGCGCTGGTGGCCCCCATTATCGGCCCGCCTTTGGGCGGCTTTATAACCCGCTACGCCAGCTGGCACTGGATCTTCTTTATCAATGTCCCGCTGGGCCTTGCCGCCATCATCCTTTCGCTGCGCATTATCCCTGATATTCGCGAAACGGAACGGCGCTCCTTCGATCTCAGCGGATTTATCACTACCTCGGTCGCGATGGTCAGTCTGGTAACCGCGATGGAGCGGCTCGGCGATCGCCAGCCGCAGATCTGGCCGACGCTGGCTCTCGCCGCGCTTGGCTTCGGCTGTCTGTTATATTCCATTCGTCATTTCCGCCGGGTGGCGGCGCCTATGGTTCGTCTCGACGCCCTGCAGGTGCCGACTTTCCGGGTGACAATGTACGGCGGCTCGTTGTTCCGGGCCTCCATCAGCGCGGTGCCTTTTCTGCTCCCCCTGCTGTTCCAGGTGGGATTCGGTATGGATCCTTTTCATTCCGGCCTGCTGGTGCTGGCGGTGTTTGTCGGTAATTTAACCATTAAACCCGCCACCACACCGCTCATTCGCTGGCTGGGCTTTCGTCGGCTACTGCTGATCAATGGCGCGTTGAACGTCTGTTCGCTGCTGGCTTGCGCGCTGCTTACGCCGCAGACGCCGGTCTGGGCCATCATGCTGATCCTTTATCTCGGCGGTGTGTTTCGCTCAATCCAGTTTACCGGTGTAAGCACGCTGGCCTTCGCCGATGTCCCCGCCGCGCAGATGAGTGATGCTAATACGCTGTTCAGTACCGCGTCGCAGCTGGCGGTAGGGCTGGGGATCACGCTCGGGGCGATTGGCATTCGCCTGGGCGAGCAGGTCGGCGACTGGCTGCATCTTACTGAACTACCGGGGATCAGCTTCCGCCTGTCGTTTGTGTTTATCGCCTTGATATGTCTGGTAGGGATGATCGACAGCCTGCATCTGGCCAAAACGGCCGGCAGCAGCGTGTCGGAGAAGAAGAAATAGAAGAAAAAATAAACGACGGAAGGGCCAGCGGCGCTGGCCCTGATGACGGTTAAGCGACGATCTGGCGAACAAAGTCTTCGATTGCTTTATCCTGGCAGTTTTCGAAGAAGCACTGCTGGAAGCGTGGGCCGGAGACTGCGGTTTTCACCAGCTGCGGATCGATGGCGCGCAGGGTATCGAGGTAGTTCTCTTTTACTACTGCCGCTTTGACCTGGTTGAGGATCCCGGCATTGCGCACCTGCGGTTCTTTGCGCTCCGGCGGATAGCCTTCGCCGTTGCGGCCGGTAAAGGCTTTTTCAAAGATAAACCGCACATTCAGTTCGGCGCCCCAGCCGAAGCCTTTGGCAAACGGCAGCGACAGCGCATTACCGTTGTTGATCTGGGCAAACAGGAACGCATCCGCCGGATCGATACAGTAGCCGCAGACCACGCCCGGATGGATGTTCAGCGACATCAGCGCCCCCTGACCGGTACCGCAGCCGGTGACCACGAAGTCAACTGCTTTCGAATTCAGCAGAATACTGGCCATGATCCCAAGATGGATGTAGGTCAGATGATGATCGTTCTCATCGCTCATGCCGACGTTATAGACCGGGAATCCTTTTTCGTCGGCAACCGCGTTAAGCTCCTTGAGGATGATGGCGTTTTTGTTCGCCTGGCTGTTCTCCATCATCAGTGCAATCTTCATGGTTATTCTCCTGAATGCTGTGCGGGCCTGCCCGCAGAATGTCATTGACGTTGACTGCACTTTACTACCTTGAAAACAAACTTTCAAATTTTATGAAAAGTTGTTTTAAAATTTACGCAGTGCTTCACACTTTCGCAGGCTCCCCCTGTCTGTTGACCTCAGCCCTCTGCATGCTGGCGAATCCGCTTCGTCCTCCCTTACCACCCGCCGGCGACAAAGTCCTGACCGCCCAGGCAATAATGAATAATAAATTAAAAGCATTCTCATTTATTATTAAACTGCCAATGCGTGTTATTCCCATTAGCATTTTAAATAAAACATTTTTAAATTTACTTTTTGCAAATAATTAAATAACAAATTATAGTGGCAGCCAATAACATCTATTATTTAATTCCAGGAGTGCAACGATGCTGAAAACGGACATGATTGACAAACTGAATGAACAGATGAATCTTGAACTCTATTCTTCTCTTCTTTATCAGCAGATGAGCGCCTGGTGCAGTTACCACAGTTTTGAAGGCGCCGCGGCCTTCCTGCGTCGCCATGCTCAGGAAGAGATGACCCATATGCAGCGCCTGTTCGACTATCTAACCGACACCGGCAGCCTGCCGCGGATCAACGCTATCGCCTCCCCGTTTGCCGAATATGCCTCACTCGACGAGCTGTTCCGCCAGACCTACGAGCATGAGCAGCTGATCACGCAAAAAATAAATGAACTGGCGCACGCGGCCATGACCAGCCAGGATTACCCGACCTTTAATTTCCTGCAGTGGTATGTTGCTGAACAGCATGAAGAAGAGAAATTATTTAAATCGGTGATCGATAAACTGACCCTCGCTGGAAAAAGCGGCGAAGGTCTGTACTTTATCGATAAAGAGCTGGCTACCCTCGACGCGCAGAATTAATCCCCCGCGCCGCGACAGTCCGTGTCGCGGCCCCCTTAATGTCGGCAGATCTTATTTTCTGCGGTAGTAAAACCTTCCTCTCTGGCAATAAATTTGCCTTTTTTCTCTAAAAACGCCACCAGCTGTGCGGCGCTTAGATTCTCTGCTGAACAGGTGTGAAACCGCGCCTCTTCGCCAAAGCGGCGGCGAATGGCGGCCTCCAGCGAGGCGACCGTCCAGGATTCACCCGAGGCGAGCATCATCTGTAAAACTTCATGACCATGAATGGAAGACATAACCCCTCCTGCAAAAACCGCCAGCTTAGGCCAGACCGTCAACCCGCGCCTTGCGCCAGCGCAGGCTTTCGCCCTCTTATTATGTAAACATTTCATTACACAACTTGTAATCCCGATTTGACGAAAGCCGTAATATCCCCTACTCTGCGCGGCATAATTTATTGTTATTTGCTGTAGGGATAGCGAAAAGCGTGAAAAACCGCACTCTGGGCAGTATTTTAATCGTAGCTGGCACCACCATCGGTGCAGGAATGTTGGCAATGCCATTGGCCGCCGCAGGCGTCGGCTTTACCGTCACGTTGGGTTTACTTTTCACCTTGTGGGCATTGATGTGCTATACCGCCCTTTTGCTGCTGGAAGTCTACCAGCATGTCCCTGCCGATATGGGGCTCGGTTCTCTGGCGGCGCGCTATCTGGGCCGTTATGGGCAGTGGGTTACCGGATTCTGCATGCTGTTTCTGCTGTACGCCCTCACGGCAGCCTATATCAGTGGCGCCGGTGAATTACTCGCTTCCAGCCTCAACCAGTGGCTGGACTGGCAGCTACCACCGGCCGCAGGCGTACTGATCTTCACCCTCCTCGGCGGGGCGGTAGTGTGCATTGGCACTGCGCTGGTGGATCTGTTCAATCGCTTCCTGTTTAGCGCCAAAATCGTCTTCCTGGTGATTATGCTGGCCCTGCTGATGCCGCACATTCATCAGGTGAACCTTCTGACGCTGCCGGTTGAGCAAGGCCTGGCCCTGTCGGCCATTCCGGTGATTTTCACCTCCTTTGGTTTTCACGGCAGCGTCCCGAGCATCGTCAGCTATCTGGGGGGGGATATTCGCAAATTGCGCCGGGTATTTATCATCGGCAGCTTTATTCCTCTGGTGGCCTATATTTTCTGGCAGCTGGCGACGCTGGGCAGTATCGACGCCCCGGCCTTTACCGCCATGCTGGCAAATAACGCTGGTCTGAAGGGCCTGCTGGAGGCGATCCGCGAAGTGGTGGCGTCACCGCATGTGGAGCTGGCCGTTCACCTGTTTGCCGACCTTGCGCTGGCGACGTCATTCCTCGGCGTCTCGCTCGGCCTGTTTGATTATCTGGCGGATATGTTTCAGCGTAAAAACAGCGTCGGCGGGCGTCTGCAGAGCGGGATAATCACCTTCCTGCCGCCGCTGGCGTTCGCCCTGTTCTATCCCCGCGGTTTCGTCATGGCCCTCGGCTACGCCGGGGTGGCATTAGCCGTGCTGGCGCTGATAATGCCGGCCCTGCTGGTCATGAAGAGTCGCCGAGAGCATCCGCAGGCTACCTGGCGGGTCGCCGGCGGCGCACCGACGCTATGGCTGGTTCTGCTGTGCGGGATCGGCATCGTGGCTATTCAGTTCAGCATCGCTGCCGGGTTGTTGCCCGCGGTGGGATAAAAAAGGGGCCTGCTGGCCCCTTGTTCATTTCGCTAAGCAACACTGCTTATACTTTTTACCGCTGCCGCATGGGCAGGGATCGTTGCGTCCGACTTTCGCTTCATTTCTTATTGGCTGCGGGGCCTCCACCGGCTGCGGATTCGCTATCCAGTACTGGTAAAGCGCCAGCGCCGCCGGCGTGATACGCTCGATGCTGGCGATAAATTCATCCGCCGTCAGATTATCCAGCGCGCTAAACTGTTCTTCGCTGCCGTGGAGCGCGATAGCGTCCAGCTCCGGCTGGAGTTCAGCGGGCAACGTCGACCAGTCGCTCAGCGCCACGCCGCGCAGATAGCCAAAGCACCACTCCTCAACTATGGTCAGCTCCTGACCTTCCGCTTCGCGGGTGCCGAACAGCGGTTCGAACTGATCGGGATAAGACTCCAGCCGTTCGGCGATATCGCTCATATGCTGCAGCGTCAGATTGACAAAGCGATCGCGCTCGCGATCGTTGGCCCAGCGCGGGACATTATCCGCCCCGCCCCAAATCGCCAGCAGCCACTGAGCGGGTTCGATGTCGGTCGGCGCAGAGAGGATCGCCGTCAGCAGGCCATCCAGTTCAGAGACATCCAGAATGGCGCCTTCGGCGGCGTATTTCGCCAGAGTGTCATCCAGCCATTCCAGTTCGTTTTCGTTCAAAGGTCCGGTATTCATTCACAGGCTCGCATGGTAAAAATCGGGCCTACAGTAGCCGAATTGCCGACAGAAAGCCACCCGGCGATACCTATTGCGCCGGTGTCAACGATACGCGATCAGGCCAGGCCGCGCAGCGCCGACGCCACCTCACGACAGGCCTCCTCCCCTAACGAAAGCAAAGGACGGGGAAGCGAGTCTGGATCGCAGAGTCCGAGCACCGCTGCGGCGCTGGCTATCACTCGCAGGCTACCACCATAGCGATCAAAGCATCGCCATAGGGGGGCCAGCTGCTCATTCAGTGCCGCAGTCTGCGCCACATCGCCGCTACGTATCGCTCTTACCAGCGCCAGTGAGCAGCGGGGAAAGAGTCCGCCGCAGACCGAATACCAGGCTTCGCAGCCGGCCTGCAACCCGGCAGTGGCCCACGCATCGCCGCTGACGCCAAGCGTAACGCGAGAGGGAAGATGCTGACGCAGGGCCGCTACACGTTCGCTCGCCTGTGGCGCGGGCAGGCCGGGAATTTTAATCGAGGCAATGGCCGGCAAGGCGGCGATGCGCCCCTGCAGCTCATCCGCCAGCATTACGTGGGTAGTGCGGGGATTGTCATACAGGCAAACCGGCACCGAGACATGCCGACAGACTTCTTCGTAAAAGGCAAAGATCTCCTCCGCGGAAAGCGGCTGATAGGACATCATCGGCAGTAATAACGCATCCGCCCCTGCCTCCTGAGCATCCTCCACCAGGCGTAGCACCTCGTTAGTCGCAATGGCGCCGACGCCGACCATCATCGGGATCGACCCCGCATGCGCCTTCGCCACCTGCACCACTCGTCTGCGCTGCTCACGGCTGAGATAAGCGTAGCTACCGGTTGAACCTAAGATGCCCAGAGAGTCGACTCCGGCATCGGTAAGACGGGCGAGAATACGAATAAACGCTTTTTCATCAAAATCTTGCTGATGCAAAGGTGTCAAAGGAAATGCGCAAAGTCCACTGAACATGCTGCCTCCGGCAGGCTGGGCTGAGAGTCCTTTTGATAGTAGCAAGGCGCGATCGTTTTGTCCTGGGACAAATGAGAAATTGACTGTAAGGCAAGAGTTAACCGAAAAACGCCGTGGCGTCAGGCTGGCGGGAAAGGTATCAGAAAGCGAAAGTACAGAAACAAAAAAACCACCCGTAGGTGGTTTCACGACACTGCTTATTGCTTTGATTATTCTGTATTTCCCAATGGTACCCGGAGCGGGACTTGAACCCGCACAGCGCGAACGCCGAGGGATTTTAAATCCCTTGTGTCTACCGATTCCACCATCCGGGCTCGGGATATAAAGTGGAGGCGCGTTCCGGAGTCGAACCGGACTAGACGGATTTGCAATCCGCTACATAACCGCTTTGCTAACGCGCCTTTAATACTGAAGCACCCGCAACTGCCGATGCTGTTAATCTGGAGCGGGAAACGAGACTCGAACTCGCGACCCCGACCTTGGCAAGGTCGTGCTCTACCAACTGAGCTATTCCCGCATCATCAAGTTATTTGCTAATCACTTGATTTTGTTATCGTCTGGAAGACTGTGCCGCCGTTCGATGCGTTGCATTCTACTTATCTCTCGCGGTGAGTCAACGGTATTTTTCGCAACTTTGTATCGTTTGCTGAAAATAACGGCGAAACGATCACTGATCAAGCAAATCGCCGCGCGCCGCGTTCAAATACTGCAGCATCGACCACAGCGTCAGCACCGCCGCCACGAGGAAAAGCGCGATCCCGGCCCACTCCACCCACGGATAAGGACGCCACAGCATCCATACCAGGGCGGTCATCTGGGCGGTCGTTTTCACTTTGCCAATCCATGAGACCGCCACGCTGCTGCGTTTCCCCAGCTCCGCCATCCACTCACGCAGCGCGGAGATAATGATCTCACGGGCAATCATGGTCGCCGCCGGTAGCGTGACCCACCAGGTGTGATAGTGTTCGGCAACCAGCACCATGGCGATAGCCACCATGACTTTATCGGCAACCGGGTCGAGGAAGGCGCCAAAACGGGTGCTCTGATTCCAGCGACGAGCGAGGAAACCATCAAACCAGTCGGTTACCGCGGCAACAAAGAAGATCAGCGCGCAGGCAAACGGCGCCCAGCTAAAGGGCAGATAAAACGCCAGCACAAAAAACGGGATCAGGATGACGCGAAACAGAGTAAGCAACGTAGGGATATTAAATTGCATAGTGACGGGTAACTATCTGTTGTAAGTAAAAATTAGCCCTATGTTGCTACAGAGCCCCTAATGTTTCAACGAGTAGAAGATCTTTTCTGCCAGAGCGTGAGAGATGCCCGGTACTTTAGCAATTTCTTCGACGCTGGCCTGCTGTAGCCCCTGCAGCCCACCCATATACTTCAGCAGCATCTGACGACGCTTCGGCCCCACCCCCTCGATAGTCTCAAGCGAGCTGGTGCTCTTCACTTTCGCCCGTTTTTTGCGATGCCCGGAGATCGCATGATCGTGCGATTCATCGCGAATATGCTGGATCACATGCAGGGCCGGCGAATCCGGCGGCAGGCTAAACCCTTCCCCTTCCGGCTCAAAGAATAACGTTTCCAGACCCGCTTTTCGATCGCTACCTTTCGCCACGCCCAGCAGCAGCGGATGATGTTTATCCCAGGGGACGTCCAGTTCAGCAAACACAGCTTTCGCCTGGGCCAGCTGTCCCTTGCCGCCGTCTATCAGGATCACATCCGGGATCTTGTTGTCATCAATCGCTTTACCATAGCGACGGCGCAGGACCTGATTCATCGCCGCATAGTCATCGCCAGGGGTAATGCCGGTGATGTTGTAGCGCCGATACTCCGCGCGCAGTGGGCCATTGCTGTCAAACACCACACAGGATGCTACGGTCTGTTCGCCCATGGTGTGGCTGATGTCAAAACACTCCATTCGCTTGACGGCCGGCAGCTCCAGTACGCTGGCCAGCGCCTGCAAACGCTGATGAATGGTCGATTGCTGAGACAATTTGGTCGTTAACGCTGTCGCGGCGTTGGTCCGCGCCAGCTTAAGATAACGCGCTCTGTCGCCGCGCGGCTTAGTCTGCACATTGATTCGACGACCCGCCAGCTCCGACAGCGAGTCGGCCAGCAGCGTCTTATCCCCAAGGTTAAAGTCGAGCAAAATCTCCCCCGGCAGCGTGCGCATTTGGCTGCCCTGCAGGTAGAACTGGCCGACAAAGGTCTCCACGACCTCTCCCAGCTCGGTGCCGCCCGGCACTTTCGGGAAGTAGCTTCGGCTGCCCAGCACTTTGCCCTGACGGATAAACAGCACATGCACGCAGGCCATGCCGGCATCGAAGGCGACGCCGATCACGTCGAGGTCGTCACCGGTGTTGGAGACAAACTGTTTCTCCGTCACGCGGCGGACGGCCTGAATCTGGTCGCGGATGCGCGCCGCCTCTTCGAACTCCAGGTTCTGGCTCGCCTTCTCCATCCGCGCGATGAGCTGGGTCAGCACCTGGTCATCCTTGCCGGCGAGAAACAGCCGCACATACTCTACCTGCTGAGCATACTCTTCTTCGCTGACCAGCCCGGCCACGCACGGCCCCAGGCAGCGACCAATCTGATACTGCAGACAGGGGCGGGAGCGATTGCGGTAGACGCTGTTTTCACACTGACGGATGGGAAAGATTTTCTGCAGCAGCGCCAGGGTCTCGCGCACGGCATAGCCGTTGGGAAAAGGACCAAAATATTCGCCCTTCGCATGTTTGGCGCCGCGATGCATCGCCAGACGCGGATGAGTATCGCCGCTGAGAAAAATAAAAGGATACGATTTATCGTCGCGTAACAGCACGTTGTAACGTGGCTGGTACAGCTTAATATAGTTGTGCTCAAGCAGCAGCGCTTCCGTCTCGGTGTGGGTGACGGTCACGTCGATTTGCGCGATCAGCGCTACCAGCGCTTCCGTTTTACGCGACGCAAGGTTGCTGCGGAAGTAGCTACTGAGCCGCTTTTTCAGATCTTTGGCTTTGCCAACATAGATGACGGTTCCGCCAGCATCATACATCCGATACACACCGGGCTGGCTGGTCACCGTTTTCAGGAAAGCTTTTGCGTCAAAAACATCACTCACTGGCTTGCTAACGACTCCGCATTACACAGGCCATGGCGAATTGCCAGGTGGGTCAGCTCGACATCGCCATGAATGTTTAATTTACTGAACATCCGATAGCGGTAGCTGTTAACCGTTTTAGGACTCAGATTTAGCTGCTCTGAGATCTCATTCACCTTCTGACCTTTGGTGATCATCAGCATAATCTGCAATTCGCGTTCAGACAAACTGGCAAACGGCGATTCTGTCTTTTCGGGTTCAATCTGACTTAACGCCATTTGCTGGGCAATATCGGAGGCAATATAGCGCTGCCCGGACGCGACGCAGCGGATGGCATTCACCACTTCCTGCGGCGCGGCGCCTTTACTGAGATAGCCTGCCGCGCCCGCCTGCATGACCTTGGCAGGTAAAGGATTCTCGGTATGCACGGTCAACATGATCACTTTGGTGCCCGCCACGGAGCGCGCGATTTTGCGCGTCGCTTCAAGACCACCGATCCCAGGCATGTTCATGTCCATCAGGACGACATCTGCGGAATTAGCCCGGCACCACTTGACGGCGTCCTCGCCGCAGCAGGCTTCGCCAGCGACTTTAATCCCTTTTATATCTTCCAGAATGCGTCGTATCCCTGCGCGCACCAGTTCGTGGTCATCAACAAGAAGAACGTTGATCAAAGGAATAATCTCCAGAATGAGGGATAACGCTACTGATACTTTATCTCCCACATATTACCGGGTTTTATTGCTATTTTAAAAGGCAAAAAAATGCCCTCGCCTCGATTTGGCTCTCATTTATGGCAATGTCTGTGCACACTAAGTGGAAAGTCATTGAGAACAGTCAGTTGCCCGGCTCTTATTTTTTAACAATACTCATACAGAAGGCACAAAAAATACAACAGATTACGTAGCGTATAAATACGAAGCAAAATATGTAACAATTATTAACGAGCTAAATAGATCGGGGAAATTATTGGCTTGCCGACGGCTATTACGTATTATCCGAAGCATAAAAACATTCACAGCTCAGATGAGAGAACAGAAATTAAGCACACCTTTTTTTTCTGTCGCTTGTGGTATACTGCGCGGCCTTCACATTGAGTAGAGCGCAATAGCGCAGCGAGTAAACGAGGATATCGATGAGCACACCAGATTTTTCCACTGCAGAAAATAAGCAGGAACTGGCGCAGGAAGTCTCCTGCCTGAAAGCGATGATTACGCTGATGCTGCAGGCGATGGGCCAGGCGGATGCGGGGCGCGTGATTATTAAAATGGAAAAGCAGATTTCACAGATGGAAGATGAGGCTCAGGCCGCCGTATTCTCCAGCACCGTTAAGCAGATTAAACAAGCCTATCGGCAGTAATCCTGTGCCGGCTGAAAGTATCACTGACAGCCGGTATCACGTCTGACACGCAGAACGGCAGGCGCATTCAGATTAGCCCAGTCGCCACGGCGTAGCAGGCAATTTGCGTTTTATTCGGCGCATTAAATTTCCGCTGCATATTCTTCTGATGGAAATTCACCGTATTTTCCGAAATCGAGAGAATCATCGCCACCTCCGCCGAAGTCTTTCCTTCCGCCGTCCATTTGAGGATTTCCAGTTCGCGGCGGCTGAACTTCATCTCCGGCGGCATCACCATCTCATCTTCCAGACGCAGCAGCGTCAGCAAGCTTAGTTCAGTCAGCGTTCGCAGACGCAGCTCAAGCTCATCTTCAGGGTAACCGCCCGGCAGACGATTGTTCGCGGAGACAGAGAGAAATCCCTGAGCATGGTTTGGCAACGTCAGGCACTGCGTCACCCCCTTTTGCAGACCATGGTCACGCGCCCCGTCCCACAGTGCCGGCGCATCACGAAACAGGCTGTCGTTCCATGGCAGATGGCCACGCATAAAATTCTCCGGCCGTAACACAGGATCTATCGCGAAATAATTTTCTGCCTGATAGTGCGACATCCATGCGCGGGGGTAAGTCGACTGGAACGTAACGCGGGGGCGGGTGAAAGGCACCGGGTGGCGCACACAAAGCGTGTAGTAATCATATTCCAGCGCTTCGGTTTCACGTTGCAGGAGATTATAAACCTCCTCGCCGGTGGCCATGGACTGAAATTGGTGCAGCATATCCCGCCGCCAGCTGAAAAAATCATTGTCCCTCATAGCTGTGCAAATAACTCCTGATTGATAATCATTATTATAAATACAGAAAACTAACACATAAATCTTATTTATATGTATAAAATATCGTAGCTGTCGCATTTATTAGTCTGAAGGCTTGCCATTTTCCCGCTCGCCGCACAGAAACATAGCGTTTTTCTCCCATCATGTTCTACACCCTGCCAAGGGCGATGGGAAGCGGTGTATACGGCCGTGGGAGTCAATAGCGCAAAGACGTGTCGCGGGGGCGTTACCCCGCCGCGAGAGTGGGCTAAACGCGGCGGCTCCCGCGAAGCTGAGCCGCCGCGCCAGCCCATGCTTTACTGCATCAGGAATTTTTCAAGGAACTGACGGGTACGCGGCTGCTGGGGCGAAGCGAACAACGCTTTTGCCTCGCCTTGTTCGACAATGCGTCCCTGATCCATAAATATCGCCCGATCGGCTACGTCGCGGGCGAAACTCATTTCATGGGTCACGATCACCATGGTGCGTTTTTCCTGCGCCAGCTGACGGATGGTGTTGAGCACCTCCCCCACCAGCTCAGGATCGAGAGCCGAGGTGGGTTCATCAAACAGGATCACGTCCGGACGCATAGCCAGCGCGCGGGCAATAGCCACTCGCTGCTGCTGCCCGCCGGAGAGACGGCGCGGATAGCTATTCTCTTTTCCGCTGAGCCCCACCTTCGCCAGCAGTTCGCGCGCCCGCGCCATGGACTCCTGCTTATCTTCACCTTTTACGATGACCGGCCCTTCAATAATGTTCTCCAGCACCGTACGGTGGGGAAACAGATTAAAGTTCTGGAAGACAAAGCCGACGTGCTGGCGCAGCTGGCGAATGAGCCCTTTCTGCGGCCCGAGGCTGCGACCGGCGTCGATCGTCACATCGCCGACGCGGATAGTGCCGCTCTCCGGTTGCTCCAGCAGGTTGATGCTACGCAGCAGGGTGGTTTTGCCCGAGCCGCTGGGGCCGATGATCGCCACCACTTCCCCTTTCTGTACCTCCAGGTCGATACCATGGAGCACCGTCTGGCCATGGAATTTTTTTACCAGGCTTTTCACTTCTATCGCACTCATTTCGGATCACGCTCCTGGCGGTTCAGCTGGTTTTCAAAATAATTCTGCAGCGAGGAGAGCACTGTCGCCATTACCCAGTAGATCAGGGAGGCCGCCAGATACATGGTGAAGACCTCCAGGGTTCGCGAGGTGATTAGCTGCGCCTGACGAAACAGCTCCGGCACCTGGATCGTTGCCGCCAGCGAGGTATCTTTTACCAGGCTGATAAAACTGTTCGACAGCGGCGGCAAAGCGACCCGCGCCGCCTGGGGTAAAATGGCCCGACGCATCGTCTGCCAGGGCGTCATACCGATACTGGCCGCCGCTTCCCATTGCCCTTTATCAATCGAGGCGATGGCCGCGCGCAGCGTTTCCGCCGCATAGGCCGCAGTATTCAACGACAGGCCGATCATCGCCGCCGGGATCGGGTCAAGCTCAATGCCGAACTGCGGCAAGCCGTAGTAGATCATAAACAGCTGGGCGATAAGCGGCGTGCCGCGGAAAATGGAGATATACATGCGCGCCAGCCATTTTACCGGCCAGACTGGCGACATGCGCATCAGCGCCAGGATAAAGCCCAGCACCAGGCCGAAAAACATCCCGCCAATGCTCAGCTGCAGCGTAAAGACGGCCCCTTTCAGCAGAAAAGGGGCGGAATCAATGACCAGTTGGATACTTTCTTGCATGCTGTCGTTTCTGTATTAGAGGTGAGGATGATAGGCAAACAGCGCCGGCGCTCCGCCGGTGTGGACGAACAGTATCGGCCCTTCATCCTTAAAGCGCTTCTGCGTGATGCCGTCGATAAGCCCGGCCATCGCTTTGCCGGTATAGACCGGGTCGAGCAAAATACCTTCCAGCTGCGCCAGCAGCTTCACTGCGGCCATCCCATCTTCGTTTGGCGTACCGTATCCTGGGGCAAAGTAGTCATCCCACAGTATAATTTCAGCCTTCGCCTGTAGCTCGAGACTGTTGGCCACGGCCCGCTGCAGCGCCTCCACTTTCGGCAACTGGTCAGCCACCGAGCGCGACACGGTCACCCCAATCAGTTCCGCCTGCGGCATCAGCTGTTCAAGGCCGACCGCCAATCCGGCATGGGTGCCGGCGCTGCCGGAGGCAACCACGACTGACGAGATCGCCACCGCGTCTTCGCACTGCTGGCTGATTTCCAGTGCGCTTTCCACATAGCCTAACGCGCCGAGGGCATTGGAGCCGCCGACCGGAATAACATACGGACGATACCCCTGCGCCTCAATGCGGGTCGCCAGCTCATCGAGCTGGGCGGCGGGATCGGTCAGGGCATCACACATCTCAACCTGGGTGTTAAAGAGATCCAGCAGCAGACGGTTGCCATTGCTCAGATAGTTCTCCGCCCGGGTGCCGATGGGATTTTCCAGTAGCGCCACGCAATGCAGTCCCAGTTTCGCAGCGACTGCCGCCGTCTGACGCACATGGTTAGACTGGATCGCGCCGGCGGTGATTAAGGTATCCGCGCCCTCGCGCAGCGCATCGGCGGCGAGAAACTCCAGCTTACGCAGTTTGTTGCCCCCCATCGCCAGCGGCGTCGTATCATCACGTTTAATAAAAATTTCGCGCCCAAGGTGATCGGACAGACGCGGGAGATACTCCAGCGGCGTCGGCGCGCCGATCAATTCCAGGCGCGGAAAGCGGGTTAAGTTTTGCAGTGACATGGCCCCTCCTGACTCAGTTATGCTTCATTATGCACACAGTTACGCGCTAAATAAAAAAAGGCGCTTCCAGGAGCGCCTTTTTTCACCGCTGTCCGTTATTTCGTCACGTCAGCGCCAAACCATTTCTCGGACAGCGCCTTCAGGCTGCCATCTTTCTGCATGTCTGCAATCGCGCCATCTACCGCTTTCAGCAGGTCGTCGTTGCCTTTACGCAGCGCAACGCCAGCTTCCTGACGAGAGAAGGCTTCGCCGGTTACCGCCAGCGTATTGTTGGTTTTCTTCACCAGATCCAACGCCGCCAGACGGTCTACCAGAATGGCGTCAATACGGCCTACACGCAGATCCTGGTATTTGGTGGGATCGTCATCATAGGTACGGACGTCCACGCCCTGGACATTCTGACGCAGCCACTCTTCATAGTTAGTGCCCAGTCCGACGCCCACTTTCTTGCCTTTCAGATCCGCCGCGGTTTTAATCACGCCTTCGTTACCCTTCTTCACCAGCGCCTGCACGCCGGAGACGGTATATGGGGTGGAGAAATCGTATTTCTTCTTACGTTCGTCAGAGATAGTGACCTGGTTAATCACCACGTCGATACGCTTGGAGTCCAGCGAGGCCAGCATACCGTCCCACTTGGTCGGTTTGAGATCGGCCTTCACGCCAAGATGTTTCGCCAGTTCGTTAGCGAATTCCACTTCAAACCCGGTCAGCTTGCCGTCATCCCCCTGGAAACTAAAGGGAGGGTAGGTGCCTTCGAGGCCCACGCGTAGGGTGCCGCGCTCTTTAATCTGATTGAGCAGGTTTTCCGCCGCAAAAGTTTTCACGCTGACGCCAGCCATCAAAACAACGGCCATCGCGCCCATCATCGCCTGACGACCCAGAAGTGCTAATTTCATAGATACCCCGAAGGTTAGGATTTTCCTGTAGTGTAAGGCGCTTAACGCCCTGACACCAACATCGTTACGCTACATCTTATGCAAATTTATTATATATGATCCGCTTTAGGGTATAGCGAAAATCAGGGCTTTCCTCACCCTTTTTGCTGGATATCTCCCATACTGCTAAGGTCAGCCTGTTGACGTCTGGAGCATGGAAGATGAAAAACCCCACCTTATTGCAATGTTTTCACTGGTACTACCCCACCGGCGGCGAGCTGTGGCCTGAGGTCGAAGCGCTGGCGCCCAGCCTGAATGAAATCGGCATCAATATGGTCTGGTTGCCACCCGCCTACAAAGGCGCCTCGGGCGGTTACTCCGTCGGCTATGATACCTACGATCTCTTTGACCTCGGCGAGTTTGATCAAAAAGGGTCTGTCGCCACCAAATATGGCGACAAAGCGCAGTTGCTGGCGGCGATCAACGCCCTGAAGGAGCACAATATCGCCGTGCTGCTGGATGTGGTGGTCAACCATAAAATGGGCGCTGATGAAAAAGAGGCTCTGCGCGTTCAGCGCGTCGATGAGCAGGATCGTACGCAAATTGACGAGGAGATCATTGAGTGCGAGGCATGGACGCGCTACACCTTCCCGGTGCGCGCCGGACAGTATTCGCAGTTTGTCTGGGACTACAAATGTTTTAGCGGCATTGACCACATCGAGAACCCGACGGAAGACGGTGTGTTTAAAATCGTCAACGATTACACCGGCGAAGGCTGGAATGAACAGGTCGATGATGAGCTCGGCAACTTTGACTATCTGATGGGCGCCAATATCGATTTCCGCAATCATGCAGTGACCGAGGAGATCAAATACTGGGCGCGCTGGGTAATGGAGCAGACCGGCTGCGACGGTTTTCGTCTTGACGCGGTCAAGCATATCCCCGCCTGGTTTTATAAAGCGTGGATCGAGCATGTTCAGGAGGTGGCCCCGCAGCCGCTGTTTATTGTAGCGGAATACTGGTCCCATGAAGTGGAGAAGCTCCAGCAGTATATCGACCTGGTCGAGGGCAAAACGATGCTGTTTGATGCCCCACTGCAGATGAAATTTCATGAAGCGTCGCGCCAGGGCCGCGATTATGACATGAGCCAGATTTTCAGCGGGACGCTGGTCGAAGCCGACCCTTTCCATGCCGTCACTCTGGTCACCAATCATGATACGCAGCCGCTGCAGGCCCTCGAGGCGCCGGTTGAACCCTGGTTCAAGCCCCTCGCCTATGCGCTGATCCTGCTGCGGGAGAATGGCGTGCCCTCGGTCTTTTATGCCGATCTCTTCGGCGCTTCCTATGAGGATACCGGCGGCGACGGAGAGACATATGCCATTGAGATGCCCGTTATCGAACAACTCCACGAGCTGATCGACGCCCGTCAGCGTTTTGCCCATGGCGTGCAAACCCTTTGGTTCGATCATCCTAACTGCATCGCCTTTAGTCGTAGCGGTACTGACGACGATCCAGGCTGCGTGGTGATCATGTCCAATGGCGATGAGGGCGAAAAGACGCTGACGCTGGGCGAAAACTATGGCTACAAACGCTGGCGGGATTTTCTCGGTAACCGGGAAGAGATTGTCGAAACCGATGGCGAAGGCTGCGCGACCTTTACTTGTAACGGGGGGAGCGTGAGCGTGTGGGTATTAGAGGAGGTGCTGTAGTTCCCTGACGCCGGGCGGGCCAGCTATGGCCCGCCAAAATCTCAGCGCGTGGAGGCCGGCGCGCTGACGGGCCCCGTCGCTCGCGCTTTGGCCCACGCCTTCTCGCACTCCGGAGTGAGACGTTCAACACGGGACAACGTCATCCGATCGTAGGAGATCGTGTTGCCCTCGCGCTCGACAGGATAGATGTCCAGGGAAGCGGTCACGTTGTAAATCTCACTGTCACGATTCATCAGTTTCCCCGGCTGCGCAATCACGCGCTGCCACTGGCGGCAGTCGAAGGTGTCCCCTTCTTTGGTGACAATCAGGCTGGCAATGGCGTCAGGACTCATCATCGCGCTCTGCGGCCCTTTCGTTTGCCAGAAACCTGCAAGGCCAGCCGGCGCCGGCGCTTTAACCACGTCCTCATAACGATCAACCTGTACGCAACCGGCCAGCGCCACCACCATGCCAGCAAAAAATAACTTTTTCATCATTCATCCCACAAGCCGATAAAAAAGTATTGTGGCATTAAAGCGTTAAGCCTTCCACCCCCACCGCAAAGGGATAAGCGAGCAAGCCAGCAACCGCTAACGTGGGTTTCATTTGAAGTAAGGAAATTCTGAAAGTAAAATAATACTGGGCGCGTAACCATAGCATCTATGGGCACTTTTTGTTTTTAATTCGGTCACACTACCGGTTCTTGACTTTACTTTAAGAGTTTTCCTGGCAAATTATATGCATAGATGCGGAATAGTTTAATGGAGCTAATGGGTTCTTTCTAAACCTACTATTATTATCGCCCGCAAGGACTGCTTCGCACAGCCAGTGCGAAGTGTATATCGTTACGTGTTGATTGAGGATGGGTCATGTCAACGATGATTATGGATTTGTGCAGCTATACCCGGTTGGGATTGACGGGATATCTGACCAGTCGGGGAATTAAAAAACAGGAAATCGTTGAGGTCAACAATGCTGCGGATCTGCAGAAACACTTTACGTCGTGTTGCCCGGCGGTGGTGTTTCTGAATGAAGACTGTTTCGTGCATGATGATGAAAGTAATGGCATTATTCGCCAGATCATTACGCAAAACCCGGCGACGCTGTTTGTTATCTTTATGTCGCTGGCGAACATCCATTTTGACCGCTATTTGCGGGTACGGAAGAATCTGCTAATCAGTTCAAAATCGATAACCCCAAAAGACCTTGATGTTATTCTGGTTAATTATCTTAAATACAAAAACACCAGTGTAGGGCAGTTAACTTTACCGACATTGTCACTGAGTAAAACAGAATCAAATATGCTGCAAATGTGGATGGCCGGGCATGGTACTTCGCAAATCTCAACGCAAATGAACATCAAAGCGAAGACGGTATCGTCGCATAAAGGCAATATTAAAAAGAAAATACAAACGCATAATAAGCAGGTGATTTATCATATCGTTCGGCTGACCGAAAACATCACCTCCGGTATTCAGGTAAATATGCGCTGAAACAAACTGGCGGCGCTCCCGCCAGTTCAGTTTTACGAGACCTCTTTTTCCACGAAAATCCCATCCGGGTGGCCTATTTCATTAAAAAACCAGATCCCCAGAGGATAGTCTTCCAGTGAAACCAGATACATCGTTCCTTCACTAAACGACTCAATCGCCAGCACTACCCCCGATCGACGTGGGCCACCGTCGGTCTTCACCGTGACACGATCGTTCACCTGCATAATCATCTCCTCTATATTTTCAGCCAGTGTAGAACAAAACCACGCAACTCGCAGCGTCGCGGCACGTGACTGGCGCTTTTTTAGACCGGCTATACTTAGAGAGGCTTGAGCAACGCTCAGCGAGGGGGTAATGATGAAGCACCAATTAACAGGCCAGACCGGGGACGACCTTGACGTCAACGTAGATGCCCTGCTGGCGGCGATAAATGAGATCAGCGAAAGCGAAGTCCATCGCACGCTGGACGACCCGCAGCGCGCCAGCATCGATGGCCGCGGGTCACATACCTGGCGTGAGCTGGCGGAGGCATTCGAACTCGATATTCACGATTTCAGCGCCAGTGAAGCCAACCGTTAGCGGCAGGCGAAAAAAATCCCGACTCGCAGGAGTCGGGATCAAACTTGCTAATGCAAGAAGCACTTGAAAATTCGTTACACCGGGAAATCCGATGCGTTGAAACATTATCCTCAATTATTTTGCATGACAAGAGATATTCATGACGCAAAATATTGAGAATGTTGGCGCCTGGTGACTGACCGGGCTGCAAGGCTGATGTGAGAAGGCTTAGCCGCAAACCGGTTTCATTCGATAGCGCGATCGCCTGCGATCACTTTAAGATAATTCTCATTTTGCCAATCGGCATCGAAACGTTTTACTCACGCTGCGCTGCGGAAACAGACCTGGTTACGCCCATTTTGCTTGGCCAGATAGAGTCGCCCATCGGCCACCGACTGCAGCGCTTCAAACTGATACTCCCCCCGCTCTTCGCTGGCGCTCACCCCTAACGAGGCGCTAACCCGCAGCGTCACGTTGTTATGCAAAAAGACTTCCCGTCCCTGGATACGCTGGCGCAATCGCTCCGCCACCGCCGCCGCTTCCTGCAGGGTGGTATTCGGCATCACGATACAAAACTCTTCTCCGCCCACTCTGCCCAGCAGATCGCCCTGCCGAACCGCGCTGGACAGCGTACTGGCCACCATCGACAGCACCCTGTCCCCCGCCTGATGACCATAGCGATCGTTGATGTGCTTAAAATGATCCAGATCGAGTTGGATCACCGCCAGCGGCCGTCCGCTGCGCTGGCAGTCGCTGGCTACCGCCATCGCCTGTTCAAACAGCGCCCCGCGATTGAGCAGGCGAGTCAAGGCATCGTGCCATGCCTGCCACTCCAGAGAGGTTTGCAGAACGCTCATGTTGCGGACCATGCGGCGGATCACCAGCAGGAGAGCAACAGCATCAAGGTGAAGAGGACCCACATCAGGGTCAGGGCGATGGTGATGGTGCCAAAGTTCCCGCGGACGCCTTCCCGCAGAGTGTGGATCCGCAGCAGCACGCCGTCAAAATTGCGCAGTTTGGCCCAGCTGATATAGCGCGTCAGCAGACGCAGCCCTCCCTGGTTATCATGGACAAACGCGCGGCTCAGCAGCTCCTGCTCGCGCGGGGACAGCAGGGTCAGGACATTCCCCGGCGCGGAAGAAGCCAGCAGGTTCAAATGGCTATCATAAAGTTGGTACTCTCCCTCTTGTCCCCCCTCCATGGCGCTAACCAAAAACGCTTTGATTTCACTGACTGAGAAATCCATCGCCAGCACGCCGCGCCAGTAACCGGCAAAATCCAACGGTATCGAAGCGGTGACCACCTGCTCTTCCAGCTGCGGGTCATCGTCAGGAAAGGTTTGCCAGATAAAGCCTCGCCCCGGATTATTTCGCTGGGTCTGGCGGGTAAACCACGGAGCGCCGAGGGCTTGGGAATAGTGCGTTATCACCTGCGACTCATCCCGCAGCGGCAGGGTCGAGGTAAAAAAGCCGCTACGAGAGATATACTGCATCCGCTCGGCGAAATCGCGATCGTGCTGCGTCAGATTTAGCAGATAACCCAGCTCGAGCGTCGCCATTAGTTCATCAGCCGCCAGCGGATCGTCCACCAGCAGGATAGGGTTGTGGCCAGCGACGCTGCCTGAGATGCCAAACACCGGCAGCTTACGCCGATTCGGTAGCGCCACCCGCCAGGCCTGCTGATGGCGCTGGCTCAGATAGCGTTGGCTGGCCTTACGCAATACATCGATATCAAGCGGCTGTTCGAGCGCCGCCTGCATCCCATGGCGAAAAAACATCATTCTGTCGATGTTGAACTGCAACAGTCCATCCATTTCATGAGCGACGTTAGACAGATTGTTACGCTGGTTGGCCACGTAGGCCTCTTCCAGGTCATTGATTTCACGCCAGATCAGCAGCGTGGAGAAAAACACCACTGCGATAAAACAAGCGTTAACCACATGCGCCGGGCGAGCCAGGTGGTAGCACTTTTTTAACTTCAACCGCAGTGGCTTATCCATCTTTCTCTCGCAATACGTTGCGCAAACCTCGCGGCGTCAGCGCCCCGGTCTCTGTCGATACCCGGGGCGTTTTCAGGGTAGAACACGCGGCGCCGTTACGCTGCGTTTCGCCATGCTACTTTCCAGCGCCACGCAGGCTGCTCACCGCCTTAACGCCCGCCAGCACCACCGCGCCGATGATAAAACCCAGCACCAGGTTGGCGACGACCGGCAGCGTGGAGGCCATCACCCCACCCAACCCCGCGCTCCAGTGCTCGATGGCATGATGCAGCGGCGCAATACCGTGAACGACTATCCCCCCGCCGACGAGGAACATGGCCAGCGTCCCGACGATGGACAACACCTTCATCAGGCGGGGAGCGACGGCCAGGAGCCCTTTACCCAGCCACTGCGCCAGCGCACTACGTTTTTCCGCCAGCCAGTAACCCATGTCGTCCAGCTTGACGATCACCCCCACCAGGCCATACACCCCGATAGTGACCAGAATCGCAATCCCCGAAAGAATAAGGATTTGGTTAAGCAGCGGAGCTTCCGCCACGATGCCGAGGGTAATGGCGACAATTTCCGCGGACAAAATAAAATCGGTGCGAATCGCGCCTTTTACTTTGTCACGCTCAAAGGCCAGCGGATCGCGCTCCGCCAGCGCGGCGAGACGCTGCTGCCGCCGTTCAGGATCCTCTTTGTGTTTCCGCGCTTCCAGACTGTGCAGTACCTTCTCCACCCCTTCGAAACAGAGAAACGCGCCGCCCAGCATCAACAATGGCGTAATCGCCCAGGGGATGAAGGCGCTGATCAACAAAGCCAGTGGCACGAGGATCACTTTGTTAACGAACGACCCTTTCGCCACTCCCCAGACCACGGGCAACTCGCGATTCGCCCGCACGCCGGTAACCTGTTGGGCATTGAGAGACAAATCGTCGCCCAGCACCCCCGCCGTTTTTTTCGCCGCTACCTTGCCCATCACGGAAATATCGTCCAGCAGCGTGGCGATATCATCAAGTAATGTTAAAAGACTACTTCCTGCCAAAATGATTTTCCTTCTCTTTTCATCAATGTCTCCCTCGAGTATGCGTTAAAAAACGGCCGGTGCCCAAGGTACAATTAGTCAATATAAATTTAACAACCTGACGCAAATTAACCACTCGCCAGCACGATAGTTTTCACGTTTACTATATGTCCCCTTTCTATCTCTGCACCGTCGTGAGGAAGTATGTCTACCCGTCAGCTTTTACCGCTCATCGGGGCGCTGTTTGCGCTGTATATCATCTGGGGCTCTACCTATTTCGCTATCGCCGTCGGGGTCGCCAGCTGGCCGCCGCTAATGATGGCCGGCATTCGTTTTCTCGCTGCCGGCGTGCTGTTGCTGGGGTGGCTACTGGCCACCGGCCATAAGCTACCGGCGCGTCGTCCGCTGCTTAACGCTGCGCTGATCGGCGTGTTGCTGCTTGCGGTTGGCAACGGCTTCGTGACGCTGGCTGAACATCAGCACGTCCCCTCCGGCATCGCGGCGGTGATGGTCGCCACCGTACCGCTGTTCACCTTATGCTTCAGCCGCTTTTTCGGCATCGCCACCCGTAAACTGGAGTGGCTGGGCATTGCCATTGGCCTTGCGGGTATCGTGATGCTCAACAGCGGAGGCAACCTGAACGGCAACCCCTGGGGCGCACTGCTGATCCTGATTGGTTCCCTAAGCTGGGCCTTCGGCTCGGTTTACGGTTCGCGAATCGTACTGCCGACCGGCATGATGGCGGGGGCAATCGAGATGCTCGCCGCCGGGATCGTCCTGCTGGTGGCCTCATGGCTGAGCGGTGAAACCTTAACCCGCGTCCCTTCCTGGTCCGGGATCGCTGCCCTGGCCTATCTGGCCATCTTTGGCTCGCTGATCGCCATTAACGCCTACATGTTTTTAATCCGCAATGTCACCCCGGCGGTCGCCACCAGCTACGCCTATGTTAATCCGGTGGTCGCGGTGCTCCTCGGTACTGGGTTCGGCGGCGAGAGCCTGTCGCTCATTGAGTGGCTGGCGCTGGCGGTGATTATTTTCGCCGTAGTGCTGGTGACGCTGGGGAAATATCTCTTCCCCGTCCGCAGCGAGGCTACTCCTTGTAAGGCGTCGAAGTAGTCGTCAGTTCGCGGATCCCCTGCGTATCGATCTGCGCGTCGTGTCCGGCGCCGCAGATCCACTCTTCCAGACGCTCGGTGAGCGCCGCATCACTCAGCCTAAGGCGCCCGCGCAGGGCGCATTCCCAGATGATTAATACCCGCCAGCCCTCTTCGGCCAGCTTTTGCCGGTCGCGGGCGTCGCGCGCCACGTTACCGGCGATTTTGTCCAGCCAGAATGCCGTGCGGGTGGCCGGCACCTTAAACAGATAACAGTCATGGTGATGCCAGAAACAGCCGTGAGTAAAGATAACGCAGCGGTAGTCGGGTAAGGCGAAATCGGGGCGTCCCGGCAGCGCGCGATCCTGGGCGACAAAGGTGAATCCCGCCCCGGTCAGCAGCGCCGCTATCCGCTTTTCAATCGCCGTATCGCGCGTGGCGATCGCCCGCATATTTTTACTGCGCGTCGCTTTATCGTGAACATCCGCCATCATTATCATC
The DNA here is from genome assembly GCF_051858335.1 of Klebsiella sp. K47. Lineage (NCBI taxonomy): Bacteria > Pseudomonadati > Pseudomonadota > Gammaproteobacteria > Enterobacterales > Enterobacteriaceae > Klebsiella > Klebsiella sp. K47. Next base: position 9,821 of record NZ_JBPYUI010000007.1, on the reverse strand, counting down.
CGCTTCGCGGCGCGCCACCGCCTGAGCGATGCGCGGCGCCAGGAGTTTCGCCACCGCGGCGAAGACCGGAACCACCACCGAGTTGCCAAACTGACGATAGGCCTGCGTATCCGATACCGGGATGCGAAAACGCGCCCCCTGCGGGGATTCAAAGCCCATCAGCCGGGCGCATTCGCGCGGCGTTAACCGGCGAGGGCGCCGCTGTTGATTCAGCGGATCGTCAAAATGCTTCTCACCGAGCGGCCGGTCCCAGCCGCGATCGACGAGAATTTCGGCACCATCTTTATAGTAGCGGGCAGAAAGCGTCCGGGCCACGCTGTGGGGATTGGCGGGGTCAACCAGGCCATAACCAAAGCCATTGCCCCGCGCCTGATGCTTGCGGGCATAACGATAAAGATATTTCCACAGCACCGGCGTAAGAATAAATTTCGCATCGACCGTCGGCTCCAGTAGCTCGCCAAATGTTGGCCGCACCGCCGGGTACTGCGCCGCGATGTCGCGCAGCGTAAATCCAGCATGCAGCTGCAGATCGCGACGGAAACCCACCAGCACGATGCGCTCCCGGTGCTGAGGCAAGAAATGGCGCCCGTCAATCACCTTCGGGTCATCCGGCCCGGTATGCCCCGCGTCAGCTACTTCATATCCCAGCTCATCCAGCGTCTGCATGATGATACGGAAGGTGCGCCCCTGATCGTGGCTTTTGAGGTTTTTGACATTCTCCAGCACAAAAATCGCTGGCTGACGAGCCGCGATAATTCTCACCACGTCAAAAAACAGCGTTCCCTGGGTTTCGCAGGCAAAGCCATGCGCACGGCCCATCGCATTTTTCTTAGAGACGCCGGCAAGCGAGAAAGGCTGGCAGGGGAAGCCAGCCAGCAGCACATCATGCTGAGGGATAGATTCACGAATATGCCGCGCCGCCTCCTCGTCGCTAACGTCAGAACGTTGGCTGAGGGTAATATCACGGATATCTTCATTAAAACGGTGCTGCTGCGGATCACAGTACCAGTTGGCCTTATAGGTGCGTACCGCGTGCTTGTTCCACTCGCTGGTGAAAACGCACTGCCCGCCGATGGCTTCAAAACCACTGCGGATCCCGCCAATACCGGCAAACAGATCGATAAAACGGAACCCATAGTGCGGATGATGGGCCGGCGGCGAAGGCAGGAGCGTCGCCAGATGAGCAACTTCCTGCGGGCGCAAACGCTCCGCCACGCGGCCAAGCGCCACCACGCGCTTGAGGATCGCCGCGCTCCAGTGCTGTTCGCCGACGCTCACCAGTTCGGCAACCAGCGTTTTTACATCGTAGATCGTCATCAGCTGACGCAGCAGCGCCTCAGCGTCTTCCCCGGCCTGTTCAGCCAACGACAACGACCTGTGTTCCTTGCTTAACTTTTGCGGCATATCCTCAACCAACGCGGACGATTTTGGCAGAGAGTACCATAAATCACCGGTCGGTTGACGCCTGCGGTGCAAAGCGGCGCAAAACCGCTTCATCCAGCGCCAGCGGCTCCCCCTGCAGCTCCGCGCTGAGCTTAGCCATAAATTCGACGAGAAAACGGGCATTATGCTGCGCCATCGCTTTCCCCTTGTCAGTTTGCATGGTTTCCGGCAAGCGCAGAAGTTTGCACTGGAAATGGTCGAGGGCATATTTGCGGTCATCCAGCGCCCGCCGATCAGCAAAAGGATCTTCGGCATCAAACAAGATGGTATTCAGGGCGCCGGCGACAGCGAAGACCCTCGCCAGACCAATGGCTCCCAGCGACTCGAGTCGATCGGCATCCTGAACTATTTTCGCCTCCAGCGTGCGCGGTGGGATCGCCGCGCTGAAGCTGTGCGCCTCGATGGCATGGCTGACCGCCGGGTAACGATCCGCAGGAAAATCAGCAAAGGCCGACTGCAGAATGGCGAGGGTTTTCTCGGCGGCCATCATCGAGGATCGACTTCGCTCCGGATGATTTTTTGGCAAGCTGACGATGTCATGAAAATAGCAGGCCGTGAGGAGTACCAGCCGGTCGACTTCCTCCCCCGCGGCCAGCTGAGTGGCGGTCGCCCAGACGCGACGAAAATGGGACAGATCGTGTGCGGCGTCATCCTGCGCATGGTGCGTCAGTATCCAGCGCTCAAATCGTTGCTGCCAGTCAACCAGGTCCATAGGCTTTCCTTTATCTGAGGGTCAGCCTCGAGCATAGCAATTTTAGCGCTGATGATCCTGCTCGCCGCGGGATGGACGCGTATACCAGACGACCGCGCCGAGAATAGAGCCAATGCCGCCGAGGACCAGCATGCCCAACAGGGCGCCAAGCCATTTCCCGGCCGTTGTTCCAAAATCACCCTCCACGCTGGCGCCGGGAACGCTGTGAATTTTTCCCACTACCCACCAGTAACGCACAATGACCCAGACACAATATCCGCAAAAAGCATACAACGCCCAGAGCGCAAGTTTCCCTCCCGGGCTGCGTTTTGCCTGCTCTTCCATCTCATTCCTCTCCGTGACACAACAGACTATTGTCACTCAAAACGTGACACGCATCACATTATACCGCTAACCTGCGTCACAGGCAGCAGTTTCATCTTCGTCTTCTGCGCCTTCTCGCGACTTATGCTGCCAATGCGCACAAGCTGAAGAGATGTCCTTATTATCTCCCGTACGCTGAAAGCTATTCATTCCTTAATTATCGCAAGCTGGGTTGATAATTCCCTGGATATTTACATTCACACAAAATAAATTTCCATAATGAATAATGCGCCTGATTATTATTTGTGCAATTTATTTCATAAAATTCACAACGACCAACAAAATATACAATAACGTATTGCTATATAAGAAAATAATAAATTTTGCACAAACATCCAAATTTAATATAAAGAACCACTTAGAAATATTTTGAAATATTTAACATTATTTATTTACATATTTTATTTTAAATAAAGATGAACTTAGTCGTTAGTATCGGATCGTCATTCCGGAGGGATTGTCATAATTCATAGAAATTATTATTAAAAGGGAATATATAATGAAAAGAAAAGTACTGGCACTCATGGTTCCGGCATTATTAATGGCTAGCGCCGCTAATGCCGCCGAAATCTATAACAAAAACGGTAATAAACTGGACCTCTACGGGAAAGTTGACGGCCTGCATTACTTCTCTGACGACGCTTCAGAGGACGGCGACCAGACCTATGTTCGCTTTGGTCTGAAAGGCGAAACGCAGATTACTTCCGAGTTAACCGGCTACGGTCAGTGGGAATACAACATTCAGGCGAACACCAGCGAAAAAGAAGGCGCGAACTCCTGGACCCGTCTCGGCTTTGCCGGCCTGAAGTTTGCCGACTGCGGGTCGCTGGACTATGGCCGTAACTACGGCGTGGTCTACGACATTGAATCCTGGACCGATATGCTGCCGGAATTCGGCGGCGATACCTACACCCAGACCGACGTTTACATGACCGGCCGTACTAACGGCGTGGCCACCTACCGTAACAGCGATTTCTTCGGCCTCGTCGACGGCCTGCATTTCGCCCTGCAGTATCAGGGTAATAATGAAAACGCCGGTTCTGGCGAAGGCACTAATAACGGTGGGAAACGTAAGCTGGCGCGGGAAAATGGCGACGGTTTTGGTATCTCCAGCTACTACGATCTCGATATGGGCATCAGCTTCGGGGCAGCGTATTCGTCTTCTGACCGTACCCATAACCAGCTGGCGGCCGCGCGTAGCAGCCAGCGTTATGCCAACGGCGATAAAGCCGATGCCTGGACCGTCGGCGCGAAATATGACGCCAATAACATCTATCTGGCCGCCATGTATGCTGAGACCCGCAACATGACCTTCTATGGCAACGATAGTTTTGGCGGAATTGCCAACAAAACGCAGAACTTCGAAGTGGTCGCGCAGTATCAGTTCGACGACTTTAATTTACCGCTGCGTCCGTCCGTGGCCTATCTGCAGTCGAAGGGTAAAGATCTCTACGCCTATTCTCGCTACGGCGACAAGGATCTGGTCAAGTATGTCGACGTGGGCATGACCTACTACTTCAACAAAAATATGTCCACCTATGTGGATTATAAAATCAACCTGCTGGATGAAGACGACCGCTTCTACAAAAACAGCGGTATCGCGACCGATGATATCGTCGCCCTCGGCCTGGTCTATCAGTTCTGATCCCCGTCAAAGCCCGCGTTCAGCGGGCTTTTTTATGTTCCCGCTCCGTTGAGATCACTCTTTTCGACATTGCCGCTTTCCAGGCGTACCTTCCCTCTTTATGATGCGTTTAAGCTCGTTCGGGCTAAAAGCGGCGATAAGGTGCCAAAAGGATAAAGCGCGCTACCGCGACTCTACGCTGAAACCAGGACGATGATGATGGTGATACCCCAGCGCAGGCGTTATACCTGAAGCTAACGGTGTTATTGAAGGGAAGGTTAGAGCAAGAAAAGTGGCGGAGAGAGGGGGATTTGAACCCCCGGTAGAGTTGCCCCTACTCCGGTTTTCGAGACCGGACTGTTTTTATTTAAAAACAGATAGTTAGCTATTTTTCTGAGAAAATACCTCAAATTTCACACACAACCTTTTCAATAAGTTAGCCATCCTCAAAACTTCATTTTCTCATGAAAATTTGGCATTAGCCCTTAATGATTGGCTGGGAATACTTTCTTCATATTACTGGATAATCATCATCATCCTTCCCTATCCGGGTAATAACGAATGTCACTATTCCTAAAACTACCACGTCGTCGAGTGCTTCGCCTTCCAGCGCCTCACCGTCTCTTGTAATAAATGCGCGGCCCATGACTTTTGCAAAATCTGTACCGCCGGAGTACTGGATCAATACCGTGTCCTGCTGCTTTGGTTTAACGGAGAAATCAACCACGGCATAACCGGTTTCTGTTTGCACGATCCGAGTATTAGGGCCGGTACCGCAGAGTTTATCGACGGTCAGTCGCCCTTCCACATAGTCTGCTGCTGGCGATGGAAAGCCCACGATTACAGCCCTCCATTCGGGTTGTAAAGCTGGAACGTGCGATCGTCACCTTCCTGAGTTGAAACGTCGCGGAATGTTGTCACGTAGTGCTCTATCCACTGGTTAGCCTGGCGCGGTGACCAGTGCCAGTTATATCTCTCCAGTTCCTGCAGAAATCGCCTGGTGGTGAGGATGCGCTTTCCGTTAGGCAGGATATCTATTGCGTTCCGGCACGCCGTCTCGATTTCGTATAAACGCGGCATACTACCCCCTATCAAATATACTGTATATAAATACAGTAAATGCATGTGTGCAGCAGATCAATATTGGCAGTGGCTATCAATGATCTGCACAGACGCAACATAATGATTATTCAGAAGCAGGCAGGTACCTATAGATAGTTTTCACGTCTACACCTATCACATCGGCTACCTGCCGCCGGGTGGCCCCATTCTCCAGCATTCTGCGGCTTCGCTCCGCAACCTCAGTGGTCATTACCCGGCGGCGGCCGCCGACTCTCCCCTGCTCTCTCGCAGCGGCTAAACCGGCTCGGGTACGCTCCACTATCAACTCGCGCTCCATTTCCGCTAGGGCGCTCATGACGTGGAAGAAAAAGCGGCCTGCTGGCGTACTGGTATCGATGCTGTCGGTCAGGCTGCGGAAATTCACCCCACGCGCCTGCAACTCCGATACGAGCGTAATCAGATCGCGCACGCTGCGGCCAAGCCGATCCAGTTTCCAGACCACCAGCACATCACCCGGGCGGAGCCGTCGCAGCGCTCGCTTTAAACCTGGCCGCCGGGCATTCTTCCCGCTGGCCATATCCTCGAAAACCAGCTCACATTCTGCGCGGATCAGCGCGTTTTTCTGTAAATCGAGGTTTTGATCCCCGGTTGATACCCTCGCATAGCCAATCAGCACTATCTAACTCCTTGAAATAGCTGATTGTAAAAAGCCGCGGCCATTCGCTCAAACCCTCGTTTGGGCGAAGCCTCTTTTTGGAGCAAAAAACATGGCCTTTACTCCCCCGCTCGGGAGCACCTCCCCGGAGGTGTTGCTGGATAATGCCACGCGCCTCGATAAACTGGTGAACGGCCCGGAGGCCACCATCCCGGATCGCGCCGGAGAACCATTAGACTCATGGCGACGGCAACAAAAGAAAGTTGACGATACCCTGGTTAATTTCCAGGAGAACGGCGGCGCTATGGGTTTCAGTTCTTTGCAGGAACTGCTGGCCTTTACACCTGATAAAGCCAATGTTCTGGCTGTCGATACCAGTACAGGAGAACAATATTTGTGGAATGGTACCGAGTGGGTACCTTCTGAATACCAGGTCAATAAGCAGATTAAATCGCTTAACGAAATCGTTGAGAAAAGCCACAGCACGAAGTTCTTTCATCGGTGGAAGGACAGGATCGGAACTATTATCGCCGGGTGGAAAAACGATGATGTGGGCGGTGTTTATTTTCTGTCACGGCTGCTGAAATTCGGCCCGAATGGTTTTTTTGGCGCGGGCATGCAACTGTCAGAAAATGAGATATCGAATAAAACCATCGCATTCAAAAAGGGGCTGGACGGTAAAACCAGAATCTTCGATAAACGCGGCGTGATGCTGGCCTCGATTGAGAACGGCAAACTGCAGATGGCAAAAATGAATATTGAAACCATGCTGCAGTTAGCTGTTAAGTCCGGGAATACTTCTCTAACCATCAAAAAAGATGGCAAGGGGATCAGCGTTTCTGACAAGCGGGGAGTGGTATGTTTCAGGATTGATGAAAGGGGTTACGTTCACGGTAATTTTGTGAATAAAGGCGGGAGCGCCACTCCGGTTTTGACTGAGGAACAGATTATTCAGCAGCTTGAAACTTCAGCCTTTGCAAAGCAGTCAAACCGCTTCAATAAAATTTTCAGTTGCTCTCCAAAGTCCCGTAAAAAAGTAAAAGTCATTCTTGTTTACGGGCAGTCTTTCGCCGCTGGCGCGCAAAGCAATGCAGCGCTCACGACTACACCGCTTTATGGAAATGTGATGTTAGGTCAGTCGCCTCGAGGATCATTCTTCTCTAACCCTCCGGCAGGGAGTGAGGTATACGGGCCGGTTGGCGGGGAGAATAAATTTTATCCTTTGCATGAAGTTTGTCAGGACGTGGACGGAACCATTATCCCGCAAAGTGGATATGGCGAAACGATTTGTTCAACGGTAGGCAATGAGTTCAAGCGCCTGCACAACGAAGCAATGGGGGTCGCCAATGACGATGACATGGTTGTTTGTGTAGGTAGTTGCGGTGTATCAGGGCGGTCGATCGCGCAACTACAGAAAGGAGCATCCCCGGAGCTTTACAACAGAGTTGAAACCTTTCTTGCAGGCGTCGCGGAGGCCTGTGCAGCTGATGGGGTGGAGTTTGAGGTTATTGGGATCATTTACCTGCAGGGAGAAAATGATAATTCCGCCAGCACCACTTACTATGCCGCCCAGTCACAGACTATGCGGCAGAACCTTATCAATTCCTGTAAGGCGGCATCCGGGCAGACCTTCGAACCAATTTATTTGATTAACCAGATTGGTAACACCTATATCAACACAATGGGCGTACCACAGGCGCAGAACAGACTGCCGGAGCAGGCCGACAAAACCATTCTGGTTGGTTCGTATCAGGGACTGCCTAATCCCGGCGCACATCTCTGCTCGAACTCATACCGCAAGCTGGGTTGCCTCTTCGCGCGGGAACTATGGCGCTATTACTCTGGTAATGGTGATTTCACTTTTCGGATAATGAAAGCTGTTCATCGCGAGGACAAAGTTTATTTGTCTCTAACGCCACGGGTAGCGCCACTGAAGTTTTCTGCTGTTTACGATAAATGGACAGAGACACTCCACGCAGATAAAGGGATAACGCTCTCAGATGGTGCAGGGACATTTTCCCCGGAAGATTTTAGTGTTGAAATAGTTTCTGACCGTGTGATCCGCATTAATGCCAGTCGTGCCTTAACTGGAGCAGTGACTGTGTCCCTGGGCGATAAAAGCCATAACGGGACTCATAATATTAGCGACTCGTCCAATGAAGTCGGTGGACTTAACTGGGTATACGGAATAAACGGTCAGTATACTCAGGAAAATATATCTTCTCTCGTTAATAAGCCGTACGCGCTCAATAATTTTGCCGCCATTCAACAAATTCAGTCAGAGGAAATTAAATATGTCTCTTGATTTAGTTATGGGTGATTCTGTTTTTGCATCCGGGATAGGTATTGATGTTCCTGTATCAGAAAACCTGCTTTCTTTTGGTCTTGGGGGCGATCTTTTCGGTGTGAATCTTGTAGAAGATGGTATGCAACCGACAATTGTCGGTGCACCTGCCAGACTGGACGCATACTCAACGCTGCTTGGTCCGGGAGGGTATCTTGATCTGAATATTAAGGAGTCGGAAAACTTCACTTACTTTGCAGTGTTTAAACTGTGGAATTCTGGCGGGGGCGGAAATACCCAACTTATAGGCACATTCCAGAGTTATGCAGCAGATGGCACTACCGCAGTTGTGGGATCGGGGATTGTTCTTGAGGCTCAGGGATACCGTGATGTTATCTGTTCAACGTATGACGGCGGCACTGGTTCATCGTCTGCAAACAACGTGATAATTACGGATGTTGCTGATTTGCCGACAACAGCAGCTACAGCCTCCTGGCGCTGCCTTATTGGCTGCTATGACGGAACTGGCATTAACGGCACTCCGCGACTCAAACGAATAATGGATAAAACAGCTGGAAAATCCGGTTCCTCTCTGACGCCGACGGGTGTGGTTCGTGATATGCGTGGGACATCTACTATCAGGGTAGGGAATACTGGCCCTCGGGTTACTCAAACGAAATCGCTGGCATTTATGGGATATGCTTGCTACGACCGCCAGTTAACTAACGCAGAAATGGATCTGATGTATAACCGGTTTAAAGATATTGGTGAAGTTCAGGGAATGTCACTGTAATAACATCCCCCCGGTTAAAAAACGGGGGGATTGCACCTCATTTCCGAAACTAACTACTCTTAGGTGCGCTCCAGATTCCCGCTTCTACACCTACGACATTCCGCAACCAGTTCATTACTGTGGTTATGTTTGTCCTGCCAATATCGTTGTTGTAAATGAGCACTGCAGAAATTCCAATATCGTTAATAAACTCGCTGGTATCGTAACTTGCGCCGATACGGAGCGTTCGGGAGTTTATGGCTCTCGCGGGTAATGTAGCGATAGTGGCGTCCGGTGGTAGGCTTTCCGACATTGACCATGCACCAACGGCAGGAGTAGAAGATATTATGCCACCAAGGACACCAAAATCGCCGGTATTGAATGCTGATATATCTCTGGTTACCGATGTAATACTACTTGCACCAGTTTGCGCATAGTATCGCAATTGTTTTACAGTGGAGATAATCTCCATTAGAGAGTCACCTGAAATGCTCCCCCCGCTGTCTTTAAAATAGTTTGATGCAATAACGCCTGTTGCAGAAGGTACTTTTGCAATGGCGACAATAGTCTGCGAGGTGGACGGAACTATTTGTGTGTCGTAATATCCTCTGTTAACACTTAAAATTGAACATTTTGAGTCGCTGTAGTCTGGGCTCAAATGCTGAATTAAAGGCAGTGACGGGTTTGCAAAGTTATATGTTGGGTCTGCATTTCGGGAGCCTAAAAAATATGACCCTACCAATCCAGCGGTAACAGGAACCTGCGCCATAATATCAAATAACTTAAAATCATTGAGTTTTGGGTAGTTCAATGTCGGAGGTAATACAATACCTTTTAATTTAACGGTCATGACTATTGCTCCAGAAAATATTTATTCAGTTGATTGAGGAGGAATCGAGCCCCGAC